>CAMHDJ010000013.1 GCA_946183915.1 uncultured Bacteroidales bacterium
GTATGATGGTAATGTTTGTTCTGTCTGCTGCGGACGCGGCACGCCGCGTCCCTACAACAATGCATCATGTATGTTTTGTCGATTTTGTCTGCGGCGGAAGCGGCATGGCGCGGACGGGCGGGGAGGTTTGTTCTGTCTGCTGCGGACGCGGTATGATGGTAATGTTTGTTCTGTCTGCTGCGGACGCGGCACGCCGCGTCCCTACGGTCAGGTATGGTGACGGGGAGGTATGGCAGGGGCGGTATGGCACGGACGGGCGGGGAGGTTTGTTCTGCCTGCTGCGGACGCGGCACGCCGCGTCCCTACGGGGAGGTATGGTGATGGTTTAAATTTGTTTATAGGTTTTACTCCCCTTTTACTCATCCTTTACTCATCTTTTACTTCCCTTCTAGGTAACTATATGGTACCTATACCGTTATCCTACCGACAGGATGGGCGGGGGGCTGCGGCGGTGCGATCCGTTGGGGCCAACGGGGTGCTGGCGGCAACCGGCCGGCACGACTCCAGCATGGGAGCAGCTACAGAACTACTGAAGGAAACGACTCACCTGCCGCTCGTTGATGTTGCGGTAGTGGTAGGTGGTGGTGGCGTGGCCGTCGTCGAGCAGCACCACGAAGGGGCGCTGGCCGTAGGTGATCTGCAGGAAGAGGCCGGCCGGCAGGTCGGAGGGCTCGTAGTAGTGCACGAGGCTGGGGTCCAGGTGGTGGCGCTTGACGATGGAGGTGATCTTCTCGCGCGTCATGCGGCAGTAGGGGCATCCGCGGGTGACGAAGGCCACCATGTGGTGCCCCTCGGCGAGTCCCTCGGCCGCCAGCGCGCCCTCGGGGCCGATGGAGTGCTCGAGCAACGCGCGGTCGTAGCGGCTCTCCTCGGGGCCAAACATCCAGTTGTCGGGCACCGAGACAGAGAAGACGCCCACCAGCGTCGCCACCGCCAAGGCGGCGGCCAGCACAGCGCGCCGACGGCCGCCCTGGGCGCTCGGGCGGCGGGCAGGGAGGCGGGCGGACAGGCGGGCGTAGACGAGCACCAGGAGGATCAGCACGGCGTTTTTGAGCAGCGACAGAGCCGGCGGCATGTCGGCCAGACGGCCCATGCAGTGGCACGAGTCGGTGCGACCCACCAGGAGGGCGTAGCAGAGGAAAAGCGAGAAGAAGAGGAGCACGAAGAGCGCAGCCAGGTTGATCCAGCGGCGCCACCCGCCGAGGGCTATCATCAGCCCCAGCCAGCACTCGGCCGCGATGCAGAGCCGCGCCGCCAGATAGCTGACGTTCAACGAAAGGAAACCATAGGAAAAGATATACAACTCAAAGTCGTCGATAGCCAACAGCTTGGCCACCGCCGACACGAGAAACAGGGCCGCCAGGAGGACCCGGAGCCCGAGGGCCGCGCACCTACTGGCGCTGCTCATGGCAGTGCACCTTGTGCACGTCGATACGGCGCAGCGACTGGGTGCCGTCCTCGGCGACGTACTTCTCCTCGAGTGCCATCTCGGTGATGTCCTCGCAGCGCATGCCGTGGTCGACGACCATGACGGGGTTGTAGTTATAGGTGGCGTCCTCGACGGTGCACTCGCAGTTGCGCGCCTTGCCGCAACCGGCGGCCGTCAGGGCCACGAGGGCCAACAAAGGCAGCAGAACTTTCTTATTCATAACGGGCTTGGATTGGATCATTCGGTAAAGATACTGTCGATGGCGAACTCGTAGTCGGTGCAGACGAGGGAGTCGACCTGCAGCGAGTCGAGCGAGGTGTGGAGGTTGAACATGCGCAGCTGCTCGCATTCGCCGCCGTCGATCTTGACGATGCGCACCGTCGAGGTGCCGATGACCGAGCAGCGGCAGGTCTTCTGCTTGGAGCAGCCGACGGCCAAGAGGGCCACGGCCGCCAGACAATAGATCAGTTTCTTCTTCATGCTATGGTTCCTTATTATAATGATTTCAAAAGCTCTTCGAGGCTCACCTCGTCGTGGATCAGCACGTCGCGGGGCTTGCTTCCGTTGCTCGGGCCGACGATGCCGGCGGCTTCGAGTTGGTCGATGATGCGGCCCGCCCGGTTGTAGCCCAGCTGCAGCTTGCGCTGCAGGAGCGACGTGGAGCCGAACTGCGATGCCACCACCAGGCGCGCGGCGTCGTTGAAAAACTCGTCCTTGCTCTTGGCGTCGAATTCCTTGTTGGGTTCCTCGTTCTCGTCGAGGTACTCCGGCAGCTCGAAGCCGTCGGGGTAGCCGCGCTGGTCGCCGATGAAGCGCACCAGGCGTTCGATCTCGGGCGTGTCGATCAGGGCGCACTGCAGGCGGATCATGTCCTTGCCTGCCAGCGAGATGAGCATGTCGCCGCGGCCGATGAGTTGCTGTGCGCCGCCGGTGTCGAGGATGGTCTTGGAGTCGATGCCCGAGGTGACGCGGAAAGCCACGCGGGCGGGGAAGTTAGCCTTGATGGTACCGGTGATGATGTTGGTCGTGGGGCGCTGGGTGGCGATGATGAGGTGAATGCCCACGGCGCGTGCGAGCTGGGCCAGGCGCGCAATGGGGAGTTCCACCTCCTTGCCGGCGGTCATGATCAGGTCGCCGAACTCGTCGATGACCACCACGATATAGGGCAGGTAGCGGTGCCCGTTGGCGGGGTTGAGCATCCGCTTACAGAACTTCTCGTTATACTCGGTAATCTTCCTCACCTTGGCCTGCTTCAGCAGGTCGTAGCGGCTGTCCATCTCGATGCAGAGGCTGTTGAGGGTGCGCACCACCTTCTTGACGTCGGTGATGACGGCCTCCTCCTCGTCGGGCATCTTGGCCAGGTAGTGGCGTTCGAGGGCACTGTAGAGGCTGAACTCCACCTTCTTGGGGTCGACCAGCACGAGCTTGAGCTCCGAGGGGTGCTTCTTGTAGAGCAGGGAAGCCAGCACGGCGTTGAGGCCGACCGACTTACCCGTACCGGTGGCACCGGCCATCAGCAGGTGGGGCATCTTGGCCAGGTCGGTGACGAGGACCTCGTTGCTGATGGTCTTGCCGAAGGCGATGGGGAGCTCCATCTTGGCGTTGCGGAAGGCGTCGCTCTCGAGCATAGTCTTCATGGCCACCACCTGGGGCTTGGCGTTCGGCACCTCGATACCGACGTTGCTCTCGCCCGGGATGGGAGCGATGATGCGGATGCCGAGGGCGGCCAGCGAGAGGGCGATGTCGTCCTCGAGACTCTTGATCTTGCTGATGCGGACGCCGGGGGCGGGTTTGATCTTGTAGAGGGTCACCGTGGGGCCCGGGGTGGCGGTGATGTCGGTGATCTCGATGCCGTAGTCGCGCAGGGTCTGCACGATGCGGTCCTTGTTGGCGATGAGCTCCTCCTTGGTGACGCGCACGTTGGCGGCCTCCCAGTCCTCGAGGATGCTGGTGTCGGGCATGATGTAGTCGCTGAGGTCGAGGTGGGGGTCGTAGGGCTCGTCGACGCCGTAGTGGCGGCGGTAGTCGTCGGGGTCGAGCTCGTCGGCCGGGTCGGAGGGGTCGGAGGGGTCGGACTCGTCGGACGTATCGGACTCGTCGGACAAGTCGGACTGGTCAGACTGGTCGGCCCCGTCGGACGGGTCGTTGATGGTGAAGTTGATGCCCCCGTCGTCGACGGCGGGCGTCGTCTCCTCGGCGGTCTTGCCTTGGGCGCGGGCGTTGATGCGGGCAAACTCGTCGTCGATATTGAACGCGGGCTCGTCGTCGACCGGCAGGTCGGCGGCCGCTTCGGAGGGACGGTGGAAGAGTTTGATGGCCTCGGCGTCGAAGTCGACGTCGGTGGTCGTCGCCGGTGCGGGGTCCGACGGGGCCGGAGGCTGCGGCAGCGGCACTGCCGCGGCACGGGTTTTCACGGGCTGGGGCTCGTCGGTGTGGTCGGTGCCCACGGCGGCCAGTTCCTCTTCGATGTCGTGCATGGCCTTCTTGAGGTCCACCTTGGGCATCTTCAGCTCGGGGAGTTCCATCTTGTGCACCAGCACGAGGAATACCACGGCGACGAAGAGCAGCAGCACGAGGGTCCACCAGCTGAGCCATCGGTGGAGGGGTTGGGCGAGCATGACGCCGATGCCGGCGTAGCTCTCGAAGCCCCCGGAGTGCACCCAGGCGCCACCGATGTAGCCGAGTGTGAGGCTGATCCAGAGCATCCAGAAGAGGGTGCTGCCCAGGGTCTTCCACCAGGGGAGGACCACGACGTCCCACAGGCGCATGCCGTAGACGAAGAAGAGGAGAGCGAAGCCCAGGGAGCCGATGCCGAAGAGGTTGGTGGTGAAGAACTCGGCCACGCCATGGCCGGCGACGCCGAGCCATCCGCCGCTGCCGGCGGTGGAGTAGTAGCCCACGAGGGCGATCACCAGGAAGATGGAGAAAAGCACGTAGAGCGCTCCGCGGATGTGGGCGAAGCGCTTGCTGCGCAGGAAGGCGACAAAGCCAGCCCCGCGACGTTGCGGGGCGGGCTTGCCTTTTTTACCTTTGGTTGTATTCTTTTTCGAGGCCACTAATGTCTAAACGCTAAACACAGACACACATCATTCCTCGCTCAGGAGCTCCATGGCGTCCTGGAGTTCGGTGCCGAGGGTTTCGAGTTCCTCGTCGCTGAGGGTCTCGTAGCCGTCGGGCAGCAGGAAGTCGGCCTCCTTCACCTTTCCGCTGACGATCTCGGTGGCGGTGTAGGTGATGGCCTTACCCTCGCCCTGGTCGATGGTGCACTCGAGGGGCATGCCCTTGATGCCGCCGAAGAGGATGTTGATCTTGGGGCCGATCTCGTCGGTGTACCACATCACCATCGGGTGGTCAGTGCCCTCCTCGTCGTAGGCGTGGCGCACCATCTTCTTGGCCGTGCGGCCGGCGATCTGCTTGGTTTCGCCGTTGACGTACTCGTAGTAGAAGTGGCCGGGCTCCTTGTCCTCGATGTCGACGCTGTCGAAGTCGCTCTCCTTGTAGGTGTGCTTCATCATCAGCTTGCCCTTGCCCTGATAGGTGAACTCGAAGTCCTGCGAGCGGAGGTAGCTGAGGAAGGGGCCGTAGTCCATGCACGAGGTCTGGGTCAGGTTCTGGATGAGGACGCACTCCGTCAGGCCGCCGCAGAAGATGGCGCTCTTGGTGTACATGTCGTTGCCCGACACCTTGATCTCGGCCAGGCGGGCCTCGGCGGGGATGTCGATGGCCACCTCGCCGGTCGAGGCGACTTCGTATTTCACAATGCCCTTAAACGAGTTCTGGGCCGTCAGGCCGCCCACGGCAAAGAGCAGGGCGGCAGCCAGGGTGAAGATCTTTTTCATCATTATCTCTGTTTTTTATTGTTTCAAATTTTTAGTATAACTTCGAAGCGGTTTATTTATTGTACGGCCCGAAATATTTTTTTTGCCCCCACCCTCGCCCACCCTTTTCACCCCGCGGATCGACCCCTCCGAAACGCCCATGGTTACTAGGTGGCTCCGTGATGACTCCCTGATGACTCCCTGATGACTCTCTTAAAACCAGGGCAAAATCCTTGCCCTGTCAGCGTTTTGCGAGTTTTCCAGCATGGTTTGCACACTTCCGAAGTGCTAGACGTCTCGTTTAGAACGTTTTAAAGGTGCAAATTAGATCGTGCACGATCTAATTTTTTGACTTAAATTAACTTAATATTGATGTTTAGGGCTGCGTTTTCGGATCGCAGCATCGGCGCGTTGCGCCGACGACCCCGCGGGGTGGGTCGTTCTCCGCTTCGCTATCGGAAGCCTCCACTGGAGGCTCCCTTCACGTGCACGATCTAATTTTTTGACATAAATTAACTTAATTTAGTGGGTAGTGGGTAGTGGATAGTGGGTAGCACATGGGTCTTTTTTTGTTAACGGCGAATTACTCGAATTTAACGAAGCTACGCAGGTCGCTAGGTTATCTTTTTGTTTTGCGAATTACTCGAATGCTTGCGCAGGCCATTCGAGTAATTTGCTGAAATCAACCTGCGTAGCATTCGCGTAATTCGCATAATTCGCCGTTAAAAAAATCTGCGTAGCTTCGAGTCCTTCGAGTAATTCGCCGTTATAAACTTTGTGCGGTGTGGACTCGCTGTCGGATGCGCCTGCAGGAGGCACGTTACACCCGGGCGACGCGGGCGGACATATAAAAAATACGGCGCGTGTTGTTTTTTTTTGTATTTTTGCATCCTGTATGAAAAGTGTTTTGACAGCTACGGTAAAGCGTTTGTCGCTGATTTATAAGCTGCTGCTTATGCTGGTGACGGCGCTGCTGATCGTGGTGCTTTTCCCGCATACGCACCACGGAACCCACTACGACTACAAGGTGGGAGCCATCTGGCGCGGGGCCGACCTGGTGGCGCCCTACGACTTCGCCGTGATGCTCACCCCCGACGAACTGGCCATGGAACAGGATGCCGAGCGCCAGAAGGCGATCCTTTACTACCGCGTCGACTCGTCGGCACGCAGCCGCGCCTTCGAACGGCTCGACGCCAAGCAGCTGAACCTCAGTCCCGACGCCCGTCGCGAGATGCGCCGCCAGCTGGACAGCATCTACCGCATCGGCTACCTGCAGACCCCCGCCGAGGCGGACGGCCTGGAGGGGCGCTCGATCGTGGTGCTGCAGGGCAACGTGGGCAGCATGCACCGCAGCGGCGAGTATATCAGTGCCGCCGACCTGGAGCCGGGCCTGCTGCGCGACTCGGTGCTGGTGCCCAGCCTGGTGCTCGACGCCACCCGCACCGCCCTGGAGCTCGACAGCCGCCTCTCGCAGATCAGCCACACCAGCCAGCTAGTCATGGCGGGCGACCACATCGTGGCCAAGGGCGAGGAGGTGACCGAGGAGAAAGCGCAGGTCATCGCCAGCCTCGAGGCCGAAAACGACCGCCGCTTCTCCGACCACTACAGCCTGGCCGGCCAGCTGGTGGGCCAGCTGCTGCTGGCCGTGATCGCCTTTGTGGCCCTCTACATGTTCCTCAAAAACACGCGTCATCCCATCCTGGACGACAACCGCAAGGTGCTCTTCGTCATGCTGCTCATCCTGATCATGTCGGCCGCCGTGGCGTTGGTGGTCAGGGTCAACCCCGACTGGGTGCTCCTCGTGCCGCTCTGCATCGTACCCATCCTGATGCGCGTCTTCTTCGACATGCGCGCGGCGCTCTACATCCACCTGACCACGGTCATCATCCTGGCCAACCTGGTACCCAACTCGTTCGAGTTCATCTTCTACCAACTCGTGACGGGCATGATGAGCATCATCACCGTGCGCAACCTCGAACGGAGGAGCCAGTTCTTCACGCTGGCCCTGGTGATCTTCGGCAGCTACTCGTTCATCTACACGGCGGGTGTGCTCAGCCAGGACACCAACCTGCTGTCGCTCACGGGCGAGAAGTACCTCATGTTCTTCCTCAACGCCCTGCTCACCCTCCTGGCCTACCCGCTGATCTACCTCTTCGAGAAGCTCTTTGGCATGACGACCAACCTGACGCTGATGGAACTGAGCAGCACCGGCCACCCGGCGCTGCGCGAGCTGAGCCGCCGCGCTCCGGGCACCTTCCAGCACTCGGTGCAGGTGGCCAATATTGCCGAAGACCTCATCAGCGAGATTGGTGGCAACGCCCTCCTGGCCAAGGTGGGCGCCCTCTACCACGACATCGGCAAAGTGAAGAACCCACTCTACTTCACCGAGAACCAGAACTCGGGGTTCAACCCCCACAACGAGCTGGACTACGCCGAGAGCGCCCAGATCATCACGGCCCACGTGACCGACGGACTGGAGCTGGCACGCCGCTACCGCCTGCCGGCCGAGGTGCAGGACTTCATCCGCACCCACCACGGGACGACCTACACGGGCTACTTCTACGCCAAAGAGCTGGAGCGGCATCCGGAGGGCGACTTCGACGTCAGCCAGTTCCGCTACCCGGGACCGCGGCCCTACAGCCGCGAGACGGCGGTGGTGATGATCGTGGACACCGTCGAGGCAGCCTGCCGCAGCCTCAAGCAACACACCAAGGAACAGACCGACGAACTGATCGACCGCCTGATCGACGGCAAGACCAGCGCGGGGCAGCTGGACAACTGTCCGCTGACCTACGGCGACCTGACGCGCATCCGCCGCTTCCTGAAAGAGAAGATGATGAGCATCTACCACGTGCGAGTGGAGTACCCGACGGTGAAGAGCTGACGCACATCACCCCCGGGACCGACCGAGAAAAAGAGACAACAACACAAATCAACGACATCAGAAACAACCTATGAAGAAGAACATTTGGATACACGTAGGCATCATAGTGGCACTCTTTGCGGTGGCCTGCATCTACCTGTCGCCGGCCCTGAGCGGCAAAGTCATCCGCCAAGGCGACATCCAGAAGGCCGACGCCATGTCGTATCAGCAGCGCATGGAGAAGGAACGGACGGGCAAGACGCCGAACTGGGCCGAGTCGATGTTCGGCGGCATGCCGGGCTACCAGATTGCCAGCGAGCCGCAACACTCGGTGTTCCAGCCGGTGCGCAACGCCCTCATCATGCGGCCGCTGGGGCTTGAACGCAACATCGGGGTACTGTTTCTCTACCTGCTAGGCTTCTATGCGGCCCTGCTGGCCTTCGGCGTGTCGCCGTGGCTGGCGGTGGTGGGAGCCCTTGGCTTCGGCCTGGGGAGCTACAACCTGATCATCATCGAGGCGGGACACATCACCAAGGCCTGGGCCATGGCGCTGATGGCGCCGGTGCTGGCGGGGATATACCTGCTGCTGAAGGGCGAGAAAAAGCAGCAATGGCTCTGGGGAGCCCTGCTGTTCACCCTGGCCCTGATCATCCAGATCTCGTGCAATCACATCCAGATCACCTTCTATACCGCCATCGGCTGCCTGATGATGGGGGTAGCCTACCTGGTGAATGCCCTCGTCAAGAAGCAGATGCCGTCGTTCCTGGCCAAGGTCGGGGTGCTGGTGGTGGGTGCGATGCTGGCCTTTGGCTGCAACGCGCGCCTGCTGCTGGTCAACGAAGAGTACGCCCGCTACACGATGCGCGGCGGCAATGACCTGACGGTGACGCCGTCGAGCCTCTACGGCGACGCCGAGGCAGCGCCGCAGAACACCTCCGACGGGCTCGACATAGACTACGCCTTCAACTGGAGCTATGGCATCGGCGAGACCTACACGGTGCTGGTGCCGGGCGCCTTCGGCGGCGGGAGCGGCGAGCACGTGGGCACCGAGTCGGCCTTCTACAAGACCTTCCGGTCGGAGCAGGCGCCCCTCTACTGGGGCGGACAGCCGTTCACGAGCGGCCCGGTCTACTTCGGCGCCATCATGGTGCTACTCTTCATCGTGGGCCTGATCGTGGTGCGCGGCCCCGACCGCTGGTGGCTTGCGGCGGCCACACTGCTGGCCATCCTCCTCTCGTGGGGCCACAACCTGATGGGCTTCAACGGGTGGATCTTCGAACATGTGCCCTTCTACAACAAGTTCCGCACGCCGAGCATGGCGTTGGTGCTGGCCAACGTGTGCATGGTCATCATGGCGGCCCTGGTGCTGAAGCAGGTGTTCAACAAGGAGAACACCGCCGCCGACCGCCGGCGTATCAACCTGGGCCTCTACATCGGCACGGGCCTCGTGGCGGGACTGATCCTGGTGGTGATGGTGCTGTCGTCGGGCTTCGACTTCAGCGGCGCCGCCGACCGCCAGATGGCCGAGCAGTACGGTCCGCAGTGGGACATGATCAAGAGCGTGCTTGTCAGCGACCGCGCCGCCTTGCTGCGGAGCGACTCCTGGCGGTCGATCCTCTTCGTGCTGCTGGCCGCTGCCATGCTGTGGCTCTACAACAACCAGAAAATCAAGCGCGCCGGCATCGCCATCGCCGTACTCGGCGTACTGACGGTGGTCGACCTCTGGGGCGTTGGACGGCGCTACCTGAACGAGGACAACTTCGCCGAGAAGCGCGAACTAGAGCTGCGCCGCGACGCCTGGGACTACGACATCGACCAGCAGGCCGCCTACTTCGGCGACCACCACTACCGGGTGTTCAACCTGGCGGTCAACACCTTCAACGACTCCAAGCCCTCGGCCTTCCACAACCAGGTGGGCGGCTACAGCGCTGCCAAGCTCAGCCGCTACCAGAACCTGATCGATTTCTACCTGAGCCGCCACATCAACCCGCAGGTGCTGAACATGCTCAACACGCGCTACATCGTGCAGATGCAGGGCAACCAGCCGGTGGTGATGCGCAATCCCGACGCCCTGGGCAACTGCTGGTTTGTGGGCGAGGTGAAGCGTGTGGCCAGTGCCGACGAGGAGATCCTGGCCCTGAACAGCATCAACCCCGCCACGACGGCCGTGGTCAACACCGAGCAGTGGCCTCTTGCCGACGGCAACTGGAGCCTGGACAGCAGCGCCACCATCGCCCTCGAACCGCAGCAGGTGGAGAGCGCAGACTACCGTAAGTACGTCAGCCACAGCAGCAAAGAGCAGTTGGCCGTCTTCAGCGAGATCCACTACGCGCCCGACTGGCGGGCCTACATCGACGGGCAGCCGGCCGACTACCTCTGCGCCGACTACGTGCTGCGCGCCATGGTGGTGCCCGCCGGCGACCACGTCATCGAGTTCCGCAACGAGGCCCCCCGCCTGCACCGGCTCGACAACCTCACGCTCACCATCTCCATCGTCACCCTCCTGCTCATGGCGGGCGCCATCGTGATGGTGTACCGCAAGCGGAAGGGCTCCAACTGACCCGCCCTCCGGTCACATCGGCCGGCAGGTTTCACCCCCTCCGAAAGGGGGTGATTACCTGCTGGCTACCTGATGGCTCCCTGATGACTCCCTGATGACTCTCTTAAAACCAGGGTGAAATCCTTGCCCAGTAAGCGTTTTGCGAGTTTTCCAGCATGGTTAGCACACTTCCGAACCCTTAGATGTCTCGTTCTGAATGTTTTAAATGTGCAAATTAGATCGTGCACGATCTAATTTTTTAACCTAATTTAAGTTAAATTGACTGTTTGGGGATTAAAGCTGTTACGGCAAACAACGCTAGTAGGCCCGGCGGCGGACGCGGCACGCCGCGTCCCTACCATGTTACAGCTGTCGGGCGAGGGTGAAGGCGTCGTGCATGTTGTCCTCGAGCGAGCAGTACTTCCAAGCGCCGTAGCGGCCGATGGAGTAGATGTCGCGCTGCGCGAGGCGGTCGAACATGACCTGCTTGTCGGCCTCGGAGCGGCGGGTGATGTGGACATAGGCGGGGTCCATCAGCACGTGCTGGTGGGCGACGAGGCGCTGGGTGGTGACGATGCCGGCGGCGCGGAGGTCGTCGAGGGTGCGCTCGAGGAGGCTCTCGGCCGAGGGCACGGCCTCGTCCTTGCCGAAACCGATCTCGACATAGAGCGACATGCGGTCCTGCCCGATGATGTTGTCGTAGAATCCCACACGGTAGAAGATGTAGCGGCTTTCGGGGATGTAGAGCCAGCAGTTGGTGCGCTCGGGGCCTTTGGCGTCGAAGCCGAGGTTGAAGACGAGCACCTTGTTCCAGGTGTAAACTTGCTTGTCATAGTGGATGCCGCACATGTCGAAGAGCTTGGGCAGCGGCATGGTGGAGATGAGGCGGTCGTAATGGATGGTGCGCTTGTCGGTGACGGCCGTGTGGCTGTCGGGGTCGATGGAGAGCAGGCGTTCGCCCAGCGAGATGCGGGCCTGGTCGACGTGGGAGGCGACGGAGTTGACGATACGGATGCAGCCCTGCTTGGGGTAGAGGAAGGTGGCATTGTAGCTGCGGCCCTCGGGCTGGCGGAAGTTGCGGACGATCTGCTCGCGGTCGGCATAGGGGAAGAAGCGCCCCATGGCGTCGACATCGAGCCGGTCGAGGTCGGTGGCGTAGAGCTTGGTGTTGTAGGGGATGAGGAACTTCTCGGCGATGGAGCGGCCGAACTTGGCGTAGAGCATCTGCTTGAAGGTGTCGGCGGGGGCGTCGGCGGGGATGGTGAAAAGGTCGTAGAGACAGTCGATGAACTCCTCCTGCGGGAGCTGGTGGATGTTCATCTGGAAGGGGAAGTCGACGTGGCGGTCGCGATAGAGTATCTGCGTGTGTTTCTGCACGGTGAGCATCTCGTCGGGGTCGATGCGCTGCATGACGTAGTCGCGCAGTTCGGGATGCTGGAAGTGGAAGAAGTGGCCGGAGTAGTCCCATGTGAAGCCATCCTGGTAAATGGTCTTGCAGTAGCCGCCGATCTGCTGTTCGGCCTCGAGGACGAGGTAGTCGTGGGTGGTGGCTGCGGCATAGGTAAGGCCCGAGATGCCGGCTCCGATGATGAGGTCCATAGGGTTCTAACTTATGATGTTGTTCTTCTTGATATACCACCGCATGGCGACGGTGGCGAGGCGCGGGGTGCGGTTGAGCATGGCTATGAGGAGGCGCATGGCGGCGTTGGATCGCAGGTAAGGGTTGCGACGGTAGTCGGGCACCTGGCGCAGCAGCTCTTGGTGTATCTCGGCGTAGACCGACGGCTGGGGTTTGAGGCTGTTGCGGATGTAATTGGCCACGGAGGAGAGGTAGCCCTTCTTGAGGTACATGTAGTCGATCTCTGGCTTGAACGGGTCGTATACGCCGTGGGTGCGGGCATAGGTCATGAGCTTGCCGAAGACGGCGAGGCGCTTCTTGTACTTGTCGCTCTGGAGGGAGGTGGTGACCGAGCCGGGGCGGATGAGGTAGTGGTAGAGCGGACGGTCGACGTAGGCCACACTGCGGGCCTTCATCCAGACGCAGGAGACGAAGTAGCTGTCGTCGGCGGCGCGGTCTTCGGGGAAGCGGATGTCGTTGTCGAGCACCATCTGTCGGCGGTAGATCATGGAGGCGAAGAGCGAGACGTAGTGGGTGAGCACATAGGCGCGGCTGTCGTGGGTGAGGGGGCCTTCGGCGACGTGGGGGTTGACGAGGAGGTCGCCCGTGGAGCCGTCGGGGAAGCACTTCTGCATGTAGCAGCAGCAGATATCAGCGTCGGTCGCCTGGGCTTTGGTGTAGAGTGCCTCCAGCATGTCGGGCTCGATGGTGTCGTCGGGGTCGACAAAGGCGATATACTCTCCCTGCGCCTCGGGGATGCCGAAGTTGCGGGCCATGCCGGCACCGAGGTTATGCTCGGGGGTCAACACCCGGAACTGGTGGGCGCGGGAGTGCCCCTCGACGGTGCGCTGCATGATGGCGATACTGTCGTCGGGGCCATGGTCGTCGACAAAGAGGAACTCGACCTCGTCGAGGGTCTGTGCGAGGAGGGAGCGGGTGCACGCCTCGATATAGTCGGCGACGCCGTAGACAGGCAGGATGACCGATACTTTTACCATAGGAATTCAGGAGTTAATGAGTTTTTCTATTTCGTGGATGATGTGCTGCGAGGGAAGCATCCCGTCGACCGGCTGGAGATAACGCTCGAAGTGCTGGCGGCGGATGGGGAGCATCGGGTCGTCGCCGGCGAGGACTACTTTTGAGAGGAAGTCGTCTATCGACTCGCGTGAGACACCATGATAGTGACACTGGAAGGACTTGATGCCAAAGGGGCCGAAACGTTTGGTCGCCGTCTTCTCGTCGGTCAAATACATCACCGGCTTCTGGGTGAAAAGGTATTCGGTAGTGAAGGAGCCGCTGTCGTGGATCATGGCGTCGGATGTCAAGAAGAGATCCACATAGGAAGCTTCCTCAAGCTGTGTATTGTCGCGGGTAGCCCATTGAGCATAATACTCGTCGGTTCTCTCATTGCCCCAGAGCATCTGCAGCTTGAACTTTAGAAGAGGATGAGGTTTGAAGACAAACTGAATGCTATCCTTGTATTTGTCAGCGAGATCAAGCATGTCGTCACACCGCAAAAGGAACGTAGAGCCCTCAATGGCGGAATCTATAGTATGGTGCGGAGCCCATATCACCTTCTTTTTCGCCATTGGCTGCGGCTTCCAGGGATAAGATGCATGATAGTCGTTACGGAGAAACACTTCGGTGCCGAGGTAGCCTGTAACGACGGCGTTTACCCCATTGTTGCGCCCGAACTCCGCGGCCATGCTCTTGTGTATATCCGTCTCGACAAAGTGGAGACCCACTAGGTTGTGGAAGATAAGATCATAGTTGATCCGGCTTAGCTCCAACGAGATAAACCCATAGGGAACATAGCATGTCAGCCGGTCATGGAAATGATATATGAAATAGCGCGGCAACTGATCTTTGTAGGGCGACGAGAAGATAACAATGTCAGGGTTGAGAGTACGCTTCACATCAAGCCATTTTCCCCTCTCTTTATCATATGGGATGTAATATTCGAAGCCCTTACTCTTAATGAAGTTCTCGGTCCTGTGCAGAGTTTCATCAACCTCCTGCTTACTAAAACCCTTGTACCAAGAATAGGGGTAGATAACCACATAAGGATGGTAGCATGGATTGTCGCACATAGCCCGGAAGAGATAGTCGGACTTCCACATTCCCGGGATGCTGAGGAAGAACGCCACTTCAATCCGCTCCTTGCTACGAAGCTTGCGCGCCGCGGCTAGTTGTGATTTGCGAAACCAGCGGGCATACCATTTCGTCACCAGTGGAAAATGGTTTCGGAGGATGTCCTTATATGCCCATATCAGGCGAATCTTGTACTTGAGCGATGTATCTGGTGAACTCACGAGATGACCTTTCTAAGTTGTGTACTGCTGGTTCCCTCGGTATAGGGAAAATAGATTATTTTCACCCCGGTATCCTTGAAAAGTTCTTCGTAGCGGTTGAAGCGGGGTGTTCCTTTGTAATCGGACCCCACAAAGAGGTAGTCATACTTAACAATACCTTTGAAGTATATGTCAGAATCTTCGCGTTCCGACAAGATAACCTTGTCGACATATTTGATGTTGCGGACAATATCCATACGTTCTTCCAGAGGAATAAATGTCTCTTTGCCTTTGTGGGACGCGTCGCGGTGGACACCAACCACCAGGTAGTCGCAACAATGTTTGGCTCGACGGATGAGGTTGAGGTGACCGATATGAAAGAGGTCGAAAGTACCACTCAAATAGCCTATCTTCATCTGTGGTTTTTCGCTCAGGCGTCCGCCTTGACATTTGTAGTCATAACTGTGAAGGCCGTAGGCATGTGGATCAGCATGATACTGATCAATCACCGAGCGGAAGACCTCATCGTACTGCGGTATGAACCTTGTCTCACGATTGAACATTCGCGTCAGTATCTCCTCGGCCAAGGGTTCAACAGTCTCAATGCTGTTTTTACCTCCATTAAACCGAGTCCCTTTTATGGAACCGGGGGCTACCAGTAGTATCCGATTTCTGATTCCTGCCCTTTCCAACTCTATGTTCAAACTCTCCACAGCATTGCATATTGCAGCCTTTGTAGCTCCGTACACTGCGAATAACGGTGATGATACGAGACCTGCTATCGACCCCATCACACAACAGCAGAAATCGTCATGCAGAAGACGCTCATAGTAATGCCGCACAATGTGGAAGAACGGAAGGGTGTTCACCTTGAACAGATTATCGATCTCTGCCGGGTGCATAGTCTCAAAAGCCGCAACCCGTCCGAAACCCGCTGTAAATATACAAGTATCTATCTCACCACATTTGTCGAGGAAAGAATAGTCTCCTTCCAACAAGTTGACCTGAATAAACGAGATACTCTCCGTCCCGTCAATAGAAGGATCCGGGGCCTCTCTGTCAACCACAGTCACCCGATGACCTTCTTTCTTCAGCAGCAACGCCATCGCAAGGCCAATTCCATTGCTACCTCCTATTATCAATACTTTTCGCATACTTTGCATTTCCTTTACTCAAAAACCCACAATTACTACATAGCGTTCTCTGACGGTATATCCTCACGGTAGGTGATCTTGCGGTTGCTTGGGTCGCCTTCGACCACGGCGATCTTCACGCCGGGCATGTACGTACGGACCACGCCGCAGTCGTCGGTAGCGTGCAGCTGGGGGTCCTGGAGGGCACGCTGGTAGGCGTCGCGAAGCAACGGCAGGCGGAACGCCTGGGGGGTCTGGGCACACCACATCAGCTTCCGTTCGGGGATCCGGGCCACAAACCGCGGCACCTCAAACACCTCACTCCCCATGCCCCACGATCCGTTCAGATCCGGGTGCACCTCCCACACCGTGTCCGTGCTCGGAACCGCCACACCCACTGCCTCGTGATGCGCAAGCGCCGCCACCACCCGGTCGACCACCTCGGCCGTCAGCCAGGGCCGCGCCGCGTCGTGCAGCAACAGGTTGGTGTCGTCCGGCTCGTCGATGTAGGCCATCACGGCGTTGAGGGTCGACATGTAGCGTTCGCTTCCGCCGTCGATCACCTTGCCCAGCTTCGCCCACTGCCGCCTGTCGGCGATGGCGCGGAAAGCCTCCTGCCAGTCGCGGTGCATCACCACCGCCACCTCGTCGATGGCCGGGTGCGAGCAGAAGAGGTCCACCGAGTGCTCGATGACCGTCTTGTCGCCCAGCATCATCAGTTGTTTGGGCAACTCAGCCCCCATCCGGCTGCCGGTGCCACCCGCCAGTATGACCGCAATATTCTTCACCTTAAACCTTAAACTTCTTATACATCAGCGCAAACAGGCCGCCCCACAGCAGCACTGCCAGCAGCTGCAGCTTCCAGTCGGTGCCCACCAGCACGGCCGGGGCCATTACCACCGCCTTCAGGCCGTAGTACACCGCCTTGCCGGCCACGATGGCCGTCATCACTGCCGCCCACACGCTCCAGCGCTTGGCCAGCCCGCCGAACACCAGCGCCACGGTGGCCAACTCGGCCATCATGCACACCATCTTCGGGGCCGCCGGCATACCCACCGCCAGACTGCTCACCAGCGGCAGCAGCACCGCCAGCACCAGCGAATGGCGCCAGTCGCGGCTCACCAGCATCCCCACCAGCAACAGGGCCAGCATCGGGTTGAGCACGTAGAGCGGCCACGCCAGCACGTGCGACACCGCCGGCACAAGACACCCGGCCGCCAGCAGAACGGCATACACAGCCGCCACCTTGACCATCCTGTTTGTTCTAACTTCTGTATTCATTTTCTTCTCTTTTTATCTATTTAATACATATTTAAGATTGTGCAAAATTACATCTTTTTTTCATTCCCTCAAAATAAATTATCTAAAAGTGCGTTATTCAGCCATCTATAGTGTATCGGAATATATAACGAACAAATAACACATAGCACAACCGACAATGAAAAAGACAGTTCTCATTCTCGCCGCCACCCTGCTGCTGACCTCCTTCGGAGCCATAGCACAGAACCAGGTCGACCGCCAGGGTCGCCGCCAAGGCCACTGGGTGCGCCTCGACAAAGACGGCACCAAGATCTACGAGGGCGACTTCCTCGACGGCCAGGAGACCGGCACCTTCACCTACTACTACCCCAACGGCACGGTGCGCATGCGCAACGTCTACACCGAGCCCGGCGTCCGCTGCAACCACGAGGCCTTCGACGAGCAGGGCCGCCTCGTGGCCCGCGGCCAGTACGACCGTCGCAACCGCGACGGCCACTGGCAGTTCTACGCCGAAGACGGCCACCTCGTCAAGGAAGCCGACTACCGCCTCGGCGTCAAGGACGGCCTCCACGTCATCTACACCCGCCAGGGCGACACCGCCGAGGTGACCCACTGGCGCAACAACCACCGCCACGGCCGCTGGTGGAAGCGCATCGGCCGCCAGGGCTACATCACCGGCACCTACGTCGACGGCGGCCTCGAGGGACGCCTCGTCGAGTACGACGAGCAGGGCCTCCTCTGCCGCGACGGCCACTACCTCGCCGGCCTCAAACACGGCTCCTACCAGTACTTCGAGCAGGGCAAGCTCACCGTCGACGAGCACTGGCAGCACGGCCTGATGACCGACCGCCGCATCCGCCTCCTCACCCCCGACGAGCAGTTCGTCTCCATCCACAACATCGTCTGCCTCGCCCCGCAGGGCAAGTCCAAGGTCGTCGTCACCCTCACCGACGGCACCCGCCTCACCACCTTCGAAGACCCCGAGCTGGTCCTCGACCGCGCCGGCGACGAGCTCTTCGACTGCGCCAACCGCAAGAGCCGCATCATGGTGGCCCGCCGCGCCATCCAGGGCATCGGCAAGGACGCCGAGGGCCGCGACATACTCCTCCTCGAGCCCCAGCCCGACTTCGTCATCTTCCCCGACGAGAACGGCGTCAAGCTGGTACGCAGCCGCCACTTCGACGACGAACCCGCACTCAAGAACGAGTAGTGCGCGCACACAAAAAAATAGCGGGGCCTAAGACAAGGCCCCGCATCTTCCATTAAACACTATAACAAAACCCAAAATTTAGAAGGTATCTTGGCAACCTTTCTAGGTTAATTTCAGGCTGGAACAAGACAGTCCGCATCCATTAACCGACCGCAAAGATACGAAAAAAAACCTTACCGGCCAAATTCAACCCCATTTTTTTCTTCTCCCCCACCCCCAAATCCCTAAACCTTAAACCCTAAACCTTAAACCTTACATGACCATCGCCGCCCACACCCTCGGCTGCAAGCTCAACTACGCCGAGACCTCCGACATCCTGCGCCGCCTGGCTGCCGAGGGGCACACCGTCGTCGACTGGGGCCGGCCGGCCGACCTCTACCTCATCAACACCTGCACCGTCACCGCCGTAGCCGAGAAGAAGTGCCGCACCGCCATCCACCAGGCCCACCGCCTCAACCCCGAGGCCCGCATCGTCGTCATGGGCTGCTTCGCCCAGGTGGCCGCCAAAGAGATCGAAGCCATCCCCGGCGTCACCCTCGTCCTCGGCAACGACCGCAAGCACCTCCTGCCGCAGATACTCAAATCTTCCCCCGCCTGCGGCGGAGATCTTGGAAATCCTGGAAATCAAGCCCCGCTCCCCACCCAGAATTCCGCGCAGCAGAAGAATGGATTTATAGATTCCGCGCAGCGGAGATTTCCCAAGATTGGCGAGCAACCAGCCGCATCCCCAACAAACGATTTCCAAGATCTCCAAGATCTCGCGCAGCGGGAGCCCACCGCCTTCCCGCTACAATATTCCTCCGGCGACCGCACCCGCACCTTCTTCAAGATCCAGGACGGCTGCGACTACTTCTGCACCTACTGCGCCATTCCCTTCGCCCGCGGCCGCTCGCGCTCGGCCACCATCGAGGAGACCCTCTGCGCCGCCCGCCGCATCGCCGACAGCGGCGCCCGCGAGGTGGTCCTCACCGGCGTCAACACCGGCACCTTCGGCCAGCACCAGGGCGAGTCCTTCCTCGACCTGCTGCGCGGCCTCGACGCCATACCCGGCATCCAGCGCTACCGCATCTCCTCCATCGAGCCCAACCTGCTCACCGACGACATCCTCCGCTTCGTGGCCTCCTCCCGCGCCTTCCTCCCCCACTTCCACATCCCCCTCCAGGCCGGCTCCGACCACGTCCTCGCCCTCATGCACCGCCGCTACGACACCGCCCTCTACCGTTCCAAACTCCTCAGCATCAAGGCCCTCATGCCCGACGCCTGCATCGCCGCCGACATCATGGCCGGCTTCAACGGCGAGAACGAGGAGGAGTTCCGCAAGACGCTCGACTTCGTCGACTCGCTGCCCATCTCATACCTCCACGTCTTCACCTACAGCGACCGCCCCGGCACCGCCGCCCTCCGCCTGGCCGAGAAGGTGCCCGTCGCCGTGCGCCACGAGCACACCGCCCGCCTGCTCGAGCTCAGCGAGCGCAAGCACAACGCCTTCATTCAGAGCCAACTGGGCACAACGCGCCCCGTGCTCTGGGAGTCATCCATTAAGTCGGAGGTCGGAGGTCGGAAGTCGGAAGTCAAAAACAACCTCCCACCTCAAACCTCAAACCTCCGACCTCCAACCTCCTACCTCATGGAGGGGTGGACCGACAACTATATCCGCGTCAGCGCCCCCTACGACCCCGCCCTCGTGGGCACCGTCACGCAGGTCCTCCTCGGCCCCGACAACATCGTCCGCGACTGACGCCGCCCTTTGAAGCCCCACCTCCGGCGCGACAACATTATCATTTATAGGCATATAAGCCATCGTTCCGTCGTAGTGCGCCGTGCTCGTCTCCGAGAACTGGCCCATGCCGTCGGACACGTAGGCGTAGAGCCACAACTCGCTGGCCTCGAAGCCGTCCGGCAGCAGCAGGCTGACGCTTCCCGCGCGCCGGTGCACAGCCGCCGCCAGGCAGCCCTGCTCCAGGGCCGGACAGTAGACGTAGAGCCACACCTCGTCGCCCCCGCGGGCGCGCATCCCCAGCGGATTCTTCTCGAAGCTGACCGTCAGCACCTTAGCCTCCACCTGCGGCACCCCCAGCGCCACCGGCGCCAGCGGCCCCGTGCTCAGCCGCAGCCGCTGCCAGTCCACCGCCAGCCGCCCCTCGGCCCAGCCGAAAGCCCCCTGGTTCATCTGCATGAACATATTGCGTGCCGTCATGCCGCTCGTGCGGGCCAACAGCCTCATCGTCATATCGATAGGCCACGCCATGCGCGCCGCCAGCCGCACCTCGTCGCGGAACATCATGCGGTGCGCCTGCTGACGCTCCGTGCGCGGATTGCGCACCCTTGCCGGCAGGCTGCGCAGGCACCACCGCCCCTGCCAGCAGTAGCCCACCGCCGGCCCCAGCCGTCCGCTGAAGCCGCCCATGAATCCCATCTCCATCTTTGCCATATCGTCGTGTTTTTAGTTTGATTTCCAACTGTTTCCGAGACCCGTCGGCGCCGTTGGCGCCCTGCCGTCCCCGTCTCTTCTACTGCTCATAACGTACTTTTCGCCTACTTATTGCCTACTCGAGTAAATTTTCACTAGGCGAAGAGCAGGCGAAGACTAGGAGTTGAGTAAGACATGGTGGCGTATCAACCTGTCGCAGACCGCTTTGCACCCCCCTCGCGACGGCCTTTTCCTACGGCGCAAGTTTTTTTTCGACGGCGAATCACGCTACATGGTCGCCCCGCAGGGGCACCAGTTCTTAGGCGGGGGCAGCGCCCCCGTTGACGACACCCGAATTTACATCTACGCCCCGCAGGGGCATAAGACACACCCTCTTGTGCCCCTGCGGGGCGTCATATATTATAACCTCCACACCACGGGGGCGTTGCCCCCGCCTAAGTGCTTTGTCCCCTCCGGGGACGTATGCATTTAACTAATCGCCCCGCAGGGGACTATTATGTATAAAAGAAGAGGGGACCCTGCCGATCGACGGGGTCCCCTCTGGGTTTACATGCGCCTTACGGCACGGCGGACGGTCAGTCCTTCTTGCAGCTCTTGCAGCCGCCGAGGCACTTGTAGGCCAAGCCGGCGAGGGCGGCACCCACGAGCGGGGCCACGATGAAGAGCCACAGCTGGCTGCAGGCGCTCCAGGTGGTGCAGTCGCTGAAGAGGGCCTGGCTGATGCTGCGGGCAGGGTTGACGCTGGTGTTGGTCAGCGGGATGCTGATGAGGTGGATGAGCACCAGGGTGAGACCGATGGCCAGGCCGCCGAACTTGCCGTTGGCGTGGCGGTCGTCGGTGACACCGAGGATGACCATCAGGAAGACGAAGGTCAGCAGGGCCTCGACCAGGAAGGCACCGCCCATGCTCACGCTGAGGTAGTCGGCGTTGCCGGTGGCAGCGGCGAAGTCGGCGCCGAAGCCGTTGGCGGCGAAGACACCCGTGGCGCCGAGGCCGGCGGACTTCCAGATCACGAGCAGGATGGCACCGGCGATGATGGCGCCGACACACTGGCTCACCCAGTAGAGGAGCATGTCCTTCAGCGACATGCGGCCGTTGACCCACACGCCGAAGGAGACGGCGGGGTTGAGATGGGCACCGCTGATGTGGCCGATGCCGTAGGCCATGGCGATGACAGTGAGGCCGAAGGCGATGGCCACACCGAGGAAACCTACGTGTCCGAACAGCGCGGTACCGCAGCCGCCGAGCACCAGCACGAATGTACCCAGACATTCGGCAAACATTTTGTTACAGATCTTCATAATGTTATTACTTTTGGTTAAACATTGAATTTGTCGCCCAATTAACGATTGTTTAGAAAAAATATTGCGACAAAAAAGGATTTTAACGGACAAAAAGATGTATTTTTGCGGTCATTATGAGACACCGAATCCTACATCAGCTGCAAGTGGGAGCCCGCCAAGTAACAGGGCCCTCACGCCTTTATCGGCGCAAAAACAAGAGCAGAGCATGGTCGCTGTCGACCATGCTCTGCTTTTTGCATATCTAGCGCTTGGCCTTACACGGCCTGGCCCAGACGGTAGGCCTCCTGCAGCTTGGCGTGGCCAGCGATCTCGTTGGGGCCGCCCACGCCGCCACAGAAGAGGTGGGCTTTGAGTCTGCATTTCCCGTAGCAGTCGATCCAGCCCTGCAGACCGCTCTCGGCGCGCGCGGGGACCGCGGGCTCGTCCTCGGCGGCGGTGGTGAGCAGGTAGATGTCGCGGAAACGGTAGTCCTTGGGGTACATGGCGTTCATGCGGTCGATGAGGGTCTTCATCTGGCCGCTCATCTCGTAGTAGTAGATGGGGGTGGCCCAGCAGACCACGTCGGACTGCAACACGTGTTCCATGATGGCCGGCACGTCGTCCTTGAAGATGCAAGCGCCCGTCTGCTGGCACGAGAGACAGCCCACGCAGAACCGTATTTCCTTGCCGCGCAGTGTGACGAGCTCCACCTGGTGCCCCGCGGCTTCCGCACCGCGGGCAAACTGCTCCGCCAAAGCGTGACTGTTCGAGCCGGGACGGAGACTGGTCGATATTACAACTACTTTTTTCATTGTCGATTACTACTTTAAATGATCATTAAAAAAAGCGGCCAGCGTGTCCCAGGGAATATAATTCTTCTCGCCGCCGTCGTAGAGGTCGCAGTGGGTGGCGCCGGGGACGATGAGCAGCTGCTTGTTCTCGGGGTTGGGGTTGGGCTTGCCGATGAAGTTGTAGCCCTCGGCACGGCCATCCACCATGTAGTGGTAGGCGGCCTCGCCGAAGTAGCGGCTGTGAGCCTTCTCGCCGTGCATAACGAGGACGGCGGAGCGTATCTCGTTGATGTAGTAGAGGAAACGGGCGTTGGCGTAGGCCTGGGTGCCGATGGCACGCCAGCCGTCGTTGCTGTTGCCGCTGCGGGCGTGGTAGCCGCGCGGGGTCTTGTAGTAGGCGTGGTAGTCTTTGACAAACTGCGGCACATCGTCGGGCACGGGGTCGACCACACCACCGGCCATAGCCATCGGGTCAGAGAGACGCTGCTGGGCCAGGGCCTCACGAGCCGCATGGCGGTCGGCCTCGCTGTCGTTGGCGTCGTAGTAGCCGTTGCCACTGACGCGAGTCATGTCGTACATGGTGCTGGCCACGGTGGCCTTGATGCGCGGGTCGGCTGCGGCGGCGTTGAGGGCGATGCCGCCCCAGCCGCAGATACCTATGATACCGATGCGCTCTGGATCCACGTTGTCCTGATTCGACAGGAAGTCGACCGCGGCCATGAAGTCCTCGGTGTTGATGTCGGGCGATGCCGTGCGGCGGGGTTCGCCGCTGCTCTCGCCGGTGTAGGAGGGGTCGAAGGCCAGCGCCACGAATCCGCGCTCGGCCATCCGCATGGCGTAGAGGCCGCTGCTCTGCTCCTTGACGGCTCCGAAGGGACCGCTCACGGCGATGGCGGCGAGCTTGCCTTCAGCATTCTTGGGGGTATAGAGATCTGCGGCCAGCGTCAGGCCGTACTGCGTTTCGAACGTCACCTTGCGGTGGTTCACCTTGTCGCTCAGCGGGAACACCTTGTCCCACTCCTGTGTCAATGTCAGTTCTTGTTTCATATTGTCAGTGTTTTTCGTTTCCTGTTTGTTTCCACATGCGGCCAGAAGCAAGGCGGCCGCCATGATAGTAATCAATCTGTTCATGGTTGAGAGATTTATCGTATGAAATTGGTATTGATGCGCTGCGGCTCTTCTTCGGGAAGGCCGTTGGCGGCACGCTCGGCGGCGATGGCACGGATCAGGAAGGCCATGTTGCGGCCCAGCACACGCATGATCTGCATGCCTTCTTCGTCGCGGCGCACCTCGTCGGGTGTGTGGCCGTATACCATGTTCCAGTAGCGGCTACTGACGATGGGCATCTCGGCCAGGGTGAAGTACTTATTCAGGCGGTCGAGGGTAGCCGTGGTGCCAGCACGACGGGCGGAGCAGACGGCAGCGCCCACCTTCATTCGCAGGGAGTAGCCGGCGCTGAAGAAGAGGCGGTCCAGCAGGTTGGTCAGCGTGCCGTTGGGGCCAGCATAATAGACCGGCGATCCCACCACCAGGCCGTCGGCAGCCTCGAGCTTGGGGGCGACCTCGTTGACCATATCGTCGAAGATGCAGCGGCCCAGTTCGCGGCACTTGCCGCAGCCCAGGCAGCCACGGATGTCCTTGTGGCCCACATGGATGATGTCTGTCGCGATGCCGTTCCTTTCCAACTCGCCGGCCACGGTGGCGAGGGCAGTATAGGTGCAGCCGTTGGCGTTGGGACTGCCGTTGAGGAGGAGTACGTTCATTGTTTTAGGTTTGTTTACTTTTACCTTATTTCCATATCTAACAACGCACAAGCGGCATTTTTATTGTGCCGCTCATGCGCCGTTTGCCACTTGATTCGGTTGTCCCGTTGCAGCTGGCGAATGTCAGCAAGGCGGTGATTGCAAGGATGATACGTTTCATAACCATTATTGTATTTGACGCTGCAAAATTACGAACCTCCTCGCACATAGCCACTATGCAGAATGCGTCCAAAAGTTCACATTTTTCGGTTTCGCCCATCCGCGAGCTGAAAACATATTTCCCCCTGCCCGCTTTGCAGGCGTGGTGGTACATGCCTGGCGAGACTGTCACGCTCGCCGAGCAATAGAACATATTTGCTATTTATCGACAGAATGTACCAAGGTACAAACTGCGGCTGCACTGGCCGGGACGTACGGTGGCGTGAGATCCGTCGGCCCGATGGAAACTGGCAGCACGGAACCAGACGTAGATATGCATCGCGCCCGATGGCAGTTCCTCCGGCAGAATGAAGGGGCAATCCTCACAGCCACCACGTTCACGCCCTTCGTAAACCAGCACATCCTGTATTTCAGGCATATAAACGGCTACCATCAATCGATCGTCAGCCACAGCGTAGTTGTCGCTCAGTCCGGAATCGAGACAAAGAACACGCAACAAATCACCTTCGACCGCCACAGACATTCCATCACCCATATGCCGAGGCCCCTCTGCCAGCAGGAGATGCTGCGGACACAACTCCCAGACACCCTTGTCCTCATCCCATTGCAGAGCCCCATTGTTCCAGTTGGCTCTGACGAAGGCATTGCGCGGCGACACAAGGTCCTTCTTTTCATCAATTCTGGCAAAACCAATATTAACGGCTTGGGCCAGCTGTGCAGAAAGACGGTTGGCAAAGGCAAGTTTGGCACGGTGCATCTGCTGCGCCGGCGTCCGCGGATTGGTGGGGCTATAGAGCGCCTTCTTTATCTGCCTGCCATTCAGCACAACATAAACGGCATCACCACGCCGGCCGTGCTCCAATCCCGATGAATCAATCTTCGACATATTACAATCCCATTTTATCTGCTCTAACGTAGGGTTATATGCGTGTTAAAGTATAGTAAATGCATCGTTATTGCCTTGTTAATGCATCGTTAATGCCTTGTTAACCTATAGTTACCCTAGAATTACCCTAGAATCATCCTACACTTACCCTACCTTTGACAGCATAACGTAGATTTCCGGTTATTATTATCTCTACGAGATAATAATATCAATAGTCATCCATCCTTCCTCGTCTCCGCTCACAAAAAGTCTATTCTTCTGACACCATTATTCTTTCGTATTCCTCATTATCGTGATACGGTCGAACCGAATCCTGAGGCGTGGCGTTTCTGTTCTTCTTGAAGTTCTCTGCCTGTTCGAAGATGGCTTTGAATACCTCGTCACGTGTTTTTGGTGGATAACCATGTTTCGCAAGAGTAAGGATTATTTGCACTTTCAATTGAGCCTTGATGTCTGCCTTTTTGTCCCAATCAATATATCTGGTATTATCGTCAACTTCGTCCTTCACATCCTTTGCAATGGCAATATATTGTTCATCCGAGTAATTGTCGAGAAATCCGTATTGTTCGGCCACAGATTTCAGTATGTCGTAGAATGCCTTAACCTCGATGTTAGGAATGCCTTCAGGCAAGACGCTGTCTTTCTTGATTTCCTCAAACAGCTGTGCCAGCTGGTTGGCCACCTCGGTCACTATCTCGTCGGCCAGCACGATGTCGTCCGAACGGTCGTTGTACTTGTCGATGATGCCGTTCAGGCGGTTGGTGAAGCTGACGGCCTTGACTTTGTTCACCTTCTTCACGCTGTCGATGACCCTTTTCAGCAGCTGTTCCATCAGCTTCACCTTGGTGTTCTGATATGGCAGTCGTTTCAGTTTTTCCATATACTGAGAGGCCAGCAGGTCTATCTGCTCCGTATTGTCGAGCCGCATCGTGTTGATGGCGACCACCTCTTCCGATACGAGTGCTTCGTTGACCTGTTGCAGCACGTGGCGGTTCATCTGCGTGGCGTCCGGCGACTCGCCCGTGGTGGTCTTGTAGATGATGGAACGCACGCCCGAGAAGAAATGCACGTCGTTCACCTCTTCTCTGGCGACGCGGTCGTCACCCGTACACATATTGTAGGCCGACTTCATTATGCCCACGTGCTTCATAAAACGTTTCTCCAGCTCGTCGGTCTGCTGTATGCGCTCGGCGGCAATCTGCAATGCGTCCAGCTGCTCCAGAGGTGTGCCGGTGAAGAACTTGCTGTAGTCAAACCCGTTGAACATACGCCGCAGCAGGTCGAGCTCGTCTTTGAACAGCTTGACGGCGTTGTCGATGGTTTCGACGGGCGTCTCGTTCTGTCCGCCGTTGGCGTAGCGCTTCATCGCCTGGTTGAATTTCTTCTTTATACCCAAGTAGTCCACTATCAGGCCCTTGTCTTTGCCTGGATAGTTGCGGTTCACACGGCTGACGGTTTGAATCAGCGTGTGCATCTGCAGCGGCTTGTAGCAGTACATAGTGTCCAGACAGGGCACGTCGAAGCCCGTTATCCACATATCCACCACTATGGCTATCTTGAAGTTCGACTTGGCTTCTTTGAACTGCAGGTCGAGCCGTTTGCGTTCCTCGTCGGTGCCCAGCAGGTTGTACAGTTCGGGGTCGTCGTCTTTCTGGCGGATGAACACCATCTTGATTTTCTCGATGGGCTTTATCTTTTTGGCCTCTTCTTTCGTCAGCTGCTCGCCGTCGCTGCATATCTTCTTCTCTGCCCATTCGGGTCGCAAGGCGATTATCTCCTTGTATATGGCATAGCCTATTTCTCGTGTGGCGCAGACAATCATCGCTTTGCCCTTCACGGTGCTGCCTTCCTCAACCCTCCGCTCGTAGTGCTGGACGAAGTCAACAGCCAGACGGTGTATCAGGTCGGGACTGCTCAGCAGCACGCTCATCTGCGTCATCGCCCGCTTGCTTTCCTCTATCTGATAGTCCGTCGAGCCCTCTTCGGCACATTTGTCGTAGTAGGCTTCGATTTGCTTGACCAACTCGCTGTCGGCAAACACGTGCGAGGCACGCCCCTCGTACATAATGGTCTTGGTGATGCCGTCGTTCACGGCCTCAATCATCGAATATTCGTCCACGATGCCGCCAAAGACATCCAGCGTGGCGTCGATGGGTGTGCCGGTGAAGCCGACGTAAGTGGCGTTGGGCAACGAGTCACGCAGGTATTTGGCGAAGCCGAACGAGCGGCGAACACCCTTATCGGTTATCTCGATTTTCTCGTCGAGGCTTGTCTGCGTGCGATGGGCCTCGTCGCTGATGCAGATGATGTTGGCGCGGTTGGAGAGCAGGTTGATGTCTTTGGAGAATTTTTGTATCGTCGTCAGGAACACGCCGCCGCTGGTGCGCCCCTGCAGTTTCTGTCGCAGGTCGTCGCGACTCTCCACCTGTTCTATCGTATTGTCGCCCACAAACTGCTTGGCGTTGAGCAGCAGACGCGACAGCTGGTCGTCCAGGTCGGTGCGGTCGGTGATAAGGATGATGGTAGGGCTGCACAGGGCTTTGCTCTTCATCAGCAGGCGCGAGAGGAACAGCATTGTCAGCGACTTGCCGCAGCCTGTGGCACCGAAGTAGGTGCCTCCCTTGCCGTCGCCGCCGGGGTTGAGTTTGCTGTGGTTGAGTATGTTCTGGTACAAGGCACGTGCAGCGAAATACTGCGGATAGCGGCAGATGAACTTCTGCTCGTCCTTGGATGTGTCGGGGAAATAGACGAAGTTGCGTATTACGTCGATGAGGCGGTCTTTGCGCATCAGGCCAGCAATCATAGTCCGCAGCGAGCTGATGCCGTCGCCCGCCTTGTCCTTGGCATTCACTTTGCGCCAGGCGTAGAAGAACTCGTAGGGCGTATAGAGCGTGCCGAACTTGTTGTTCACCCCGTCGGAGATGACGATGAAGGCCGTGTATTTGAACAGCGAGGGAATGTCCCTCCGGTAGCGGATGGTGAGCTGCTTGTAGGCATCCTCGATGGTGGTGTTCTGCTTCAGGGCATTCTTGAACTCGAATACCACCACGGGCAGGCCGTTGACAAAGACGATGGCGTCGGGGATGCGGTGCTCGCCTTCGACGATGTCGAACTGGTTCACTACCTTGAAGATGTTGTGACGCAGGTTCTTCTCGTCGTAGGCGATGGGGTAGATGTAGAGGTTCTGCTTCGAAGCGTCCTCGCGCTTCAGCGAAAAGCCGTCCATCAGCAGGCTCAGCGTATGCCGGTTCTCTTCGTAGAGCGACAGACCCTGCTTCTGCACGATGACGCGTATGGCGGCCTCCACCTCGGTGTCGGTGATGCCGTCGCTACTATAGCGGTTACGCAGATATGTCCGCAGGTCGTCGCGCAGCACCACCTCGTCAAGGTCGCGCTCAATCGCTTCGCCTTTTACGTGCTCGTACCCTTGTTCCTGCAACAGGGCTATAATCGATTCTTCCAACTGCCTTTCGTTAAAATACGGCATAATGCTATTCTCCCTTTGTTAATTCATTATACAGAGCCACGCCCTTTACCGTGAGCAGGTATTTTTGGCGTGGGTGGTTTGGCCGGTCGGGGTATTTTCGGCGTACAAACCGTTCTTTTAGCGCGGGTTCAAGGTGATATTCCCAAAAGTTCTTTCTGTCTTTCAAGCCTTTATTCTCCATCATCTGTTTTATGCTCAATTCCTCATTTCCGACAATCCGAACAAGCTCAAGGATATTTATATTGCTTGTATAATGTTTACTATTTGGACTTAAGTTGATTGCAGATGTGCTTATGGGGGTACTTGTGGGGATGCTTATGGGGGTACTTGTGGGGGTAGCAAGATTGGGTTGTACACTCCATTCTTGGGTCGGATGGATATGTAGGTACCGGTTTCTTAGGTCCCACTGCTCGCCAAACAGCAAATTGCGGAAGAAACGTTCCAAATACACAGGTGTATAGTCTATCCCCTTAGCCACATTACGATAGTTGGCTCGTACCAGCGCATTGCGGAAATACCACGAGTGACTGGCAAAAAGGTCATTCTCGACATCAAACCCCAACGAACGTAAATAAAGGATTGTGAAAACGGCAGTGGTACGAGTGTTGCCTTCAGGGAAAGCGTGAATCTGCCAAATCCCCGATACAAATCTGGTTATGTGCGCAACAGTCTCGTCCTGGTTTTTCCCTTTGTAAACGAAATTACGTTCCTGTTCGATGTCATAGTCGAGAGCGCCACGCAGGTCTTCCCAGTTCAGATAACGCACAGTGTCACCCTCCAACACCCACTCCTTCTTGGTGATGTCATAATGGCGAAGTTCGCCCGAATGTTTGAAAACGCCCTCGAATATACGACGATGAAGGCTGACAAGGCCGTTGGTTGTGAAGTTGAGTGTATCGGATGAGAGTATTCTTTTGATGTTTTTCGAAGCCTTGTCTGCCTCTTCCTTGTCATCATCGTCCGCATCGCGCACGGTCTTGCTCTCATAATAGCTTTTCAAAAGCCTGTCCACCTCGTCGATTGTGATTTCACCCTCGATATTCCGCCGTGCCAAATCGTTTAGATAGTCCGATGTCTTCAGACCATCCACCGCCTGAAGTCCAATGGCAGTACTCCAAGCGTATGCAGCCTCCCGTTTCGTGGGTTCTACTTGACGTATATACTCATCAAAATCTATGTATCTGTCGTTCATCGCCTATTCTTTATAATATCACTTTTTTTGACCAAAAATAACATCAAAAATCACATTTTCCGCAATTCAGCCTGTTTGGTGTCCCTTCTAAGATTCTTCTGTGTCCCTTCGGTGATCCTTCGACGATTGTCCTGCTGCCCATCTTATGCCTGCAAGCCGATGGCGACTTTCCGGGCCTTAGCCCGTTCACGCTACGTGGTTCGCCCACTACAACATACTCGCCAAAGTCCAAATATCCGATGTCCTTGGTATATCGTTGAATGCTTATCGACATCATCTGATTATTATTTGAACGACAATAGCAATCAACGATAATCCCAGCGAAATAAGAGACACTACCAGTGCACTTTTACTTCTTTTATTGCTTTCTATTGCGGTGCGAACACTTTCGTCCTGCAAATCCAATCTTTCTCTCTCTTTTTGATAACCGCCATCCTGTATGAACTTTATTCCCTTTTGTGTGATATTGGGTATTTGTACATTGTTCACGGATATCATCTCGACGTATTTGTCCCCAATCAATCTATCTTGCAAAAACTTTACTTCCCACGGGGCCATAGCCTCATCCTTAAACAATGCAGAGCATAGAAAATCAAATGTTAGGACACAAAAATCATTCCCGGAAGCATTTCTTTGCGGGACTCGCGATAGCAAGCCATACAGTAGCATATCTAACTTCTGATTGTGCGTCATTTCAATTAATCTTATTATTCCCCATCTTTGCCAAAAGCAAAGACTGTAATTCGGTTAGTTTTATGTTTTCTTGTTGCTTCAAATATATTGCACGAAAGGTTGATTCCACTTGCTGGTGAAATCTTTTCATCATATCATCTGTAGGTAATACTATCGGGAGTTTTGATATTGTTTCAAGGCTAAGATTCGCTTGAACAGCTTGCTGTATGTTCCTTTTACAATAATCCTCATGTATACCACCGACAAACATCGCATAAATATCAATTGGATGAATCTTGCTTTCGTCAACGCGGATGATTGCTACCGCTTGGTTTGTGTTTGCAGGTAAAATCGTTTTATCTGCGATGCAAAACTTCCCCAAGGTTCCTGCTATTGTAAACAGTATATCGTTTTCTTTTATTATTGACCTCTTTAACTCGCTGTTGTGAGTGCTGCCGTCAATATGGGCGAGCATCTTATTATCTATACAATGATTCGGTGATATTGATTCCGCTTTAACAAAGTTTACAGCCCCATTTTCACTATAATCTGATGGCGTAGTTCCCTTTGTAATCACACTGCAAACCTCTCCGAGGGGGGCGAGGTGCCAGCCTTGGGGGAGGTTTTGTTTGTCGATGCCGGCGACGAAGGTTTTGTGGTAGAGGGCTTGGGCGGTGGCTTCGAGTTTTTCAATCATCTGATTGTTGAGGCGGATGCGGCGCGTAAGCGTCTCGTATTCCGACACGATTTCCCGCTGTCGCTCAATGCTCGGCACAGGAAGCTTCATATTGCAGAAGTCTTCCCACTCCAAACTGCCACGAACACCACCTACTGCATAGTAGCTTGCCTCTCGGTCAAATTCTTTGCGAGAAAACCACATCATCAGATATTGAGGTAAAAGCCTTGACTTGTCTGCAACCTCAAACATTGGATAGGCAGGTGACATAATGGCCTCGTCATCGTCGAACATCGCCACGGGCATCTTCCCATCGCGACTCACCTGCATCAAACTACAAGCAAACTGTTCCCGACGGATAACCTTATAATTGGATAGGTCGGTGCCTATGACATTTGCAACAGAAGGAATGAACGCTTTGTCAATCGTAAGACCGACAAGCCGTGTCACCTTCAACTCCCTGTTGCGGACATTAACCTCGCGGATATAATCGCCTAATCTATGATATTCCATTTGATTACCCGTCATTGCGTTGATTGATAAGATTGACCACTACTTTTACCATTACGTCTTTCTCTTCCGGTTTGCTCTCGGCAATCATCAGTGTCAGTGCAACCAAGGTGTTGTTGGCAATCCGCTTGCTGCCATCAGTACGATAGAGAACACCGTTGTTGTTCAAGAACCACAAAAAAAGTGTGGCGGCGATGCGCTTGTTGCCATCACTGAAGGAGTGGTTCTTGGTGACAAGGTACAGCAACATGGCAGCTTTCTCCTCTACACTTGGGTAAAGTTCCACTCCGTCGAATGTTTGGTATATTTGCCCTATGCTGCTCTTGAACGATTCGTCTTTCTCGTTGCCAAAGAGACTGCTGCCGCCAAAGTGCTCGCGAAGCCGACGGATGGCCTCCATAGCGCCCGCGTATGTGGCGTGGAAGGTTTCTTCTTTTGTAGTATTGTCGATGACGAGGCGTTGATAGTCGTAGTTGTCGAGTGTGTCGAGAGCGTAGGTATAGTCGGTCACCACGTCAAAGAGAGCCGTGGTCTCGTCGGAGGTGATCAAAGGCTGGCTCTGGAGGGTGCGTCCCAGCACGCCTACCAGTTGACGCAATTCGCCGATCTGTTCTTTGCGCAGACGCTCGCTGACGGCATAGCCTTTGACAAGATAGTCTTTCAAAACCTTGTTTGCCCATTGGCGAAACTGCACGCCTCGCTTGCTTTTTACCCGATAGCCGACAGATGTTATCACTTCAAGATTGAAATAGTCTATCTCGTGGGTTTGTGTTTTACCTTCTATTGCACCGTGCTGAGTGGTATTCGCATATTTTGCGACTACCACTGAACCGGCCAATTCCTCTTTAAGTGCATTGTTGATATGTTTGCTGATTGTTTTGTAGTCTCGTCCAAACAGAACGGCTATCTGTTGGCGAGTCAGCCATATCATATCATTCTCCAGACGGACATCAATCTGTGTCTGTCCGTCGTCGGTCTGATATATTACTATCTGATTACCCTGCCTCATCGTACTTATAGTTTGTACCCTAACTTTTCAAACAATTCTTTCAACTCTTTAGTGCTTTCTTCCTCCTGTTGCAGCAGGTCGCGGAGGTCGGTTTGCAGTTCGCGCATCTTGGCATCGAAGTCCACTTGCTCGTCGCGGTTGCGGAACTCGATGTATTTGCTGGGCACGAGACTGTAGCCTTTCTGCGCAATCTCGTCGCGGGTGGCGGAACAGCAGTATTCGGGCTCGTTGCGGTAGGTCTGCTCGTGGCCTTGTTGCTGCCAGTTGTGGAAGGTGCGGACGACGGTGTCGCGCGTCTCCTGGTCCAGCTCCACATACTTTTTTTCGAAAGGTATGCCCATCTGGCGCAGGTCCATAAAGAGCACCTCGTTCTCGCGGTCGCGGTAGTGGATTTCGCGTCCGTTCTTTGTCGCCACGTGTGCCTTCTTGTTGTTGTTCAGTATCCAAAGAGTCACGCTGATGTCGGTGGAGTAGAAGAGGTTGCGCGGCAGTATGAGGATGGCCTCCACCTTGTCGTTGTCGATAAGCTTGCGCCGTATGGCCAACTCGGTGCCGTCGGCACTCAGGGCGCCGTTGGCCAGCAGAAAGCCCGCTGTGCCATTGGTGGAAAGCTTGGAGAGGATGTTGAGAATCCAGCCATAGTTGGCGTTGGAGGTGGGCGGCGTGTCGTAACCACTCCAGCGAGGGTCGGAAGTGAGCTGGTTGCTCTCGCGCCAGTCTTTCTGGTTGAAAGGCGGGTTGGCCATTATGTAGTCGGCCTTGAGGTCGCGGTGCTGGTCGTTGTGGAAGGTGTCGCCCTGGCGTATGTCGGCCGAGATGCCGCGGATGGCCAGGTTCATCCGTGCCAGCTTGAAGGTGGTGTTGGTGTTCTCCTGTCCGTAGACGCTGATGTTCTTCTGGTTGCCGTTGTGTGCCCGGACGAATTTCACCGACTGCACAAACATACCGCCCGAGCCGCAGCAGGGGTCGTAGATCTTGCCGTCGTAGGGCTCGATGAGCTCGGCGATGAGGTTCACCACCGATTTCGGCGTATAGTATTCGCCCTTGCCCTTGCCTTCGGCGATGGCGAATTTGCCCAAGAAGTATTCATACACGCGGCCTATCAGGTCGTTCTCGGCATCGCGGACAGTGTCGAGCCTGTTGATTTCGTCGAGCAGCGAGGCGAACTTGGTCTTGTCCAACCCCAGGTTAGAGTAGTAGTTGTTTGGCAACGCTCCGGCCAACTGTTTGTTTTTCTTCTCGATGTTGGAGAGGGCGTCGTCTATAATCTGGAAGATGTTGGGTTGCTTGGCATTCTCCATTATGTATGTCCAGCGGCACTCTTCGGGCAGGTAGAAGACATTCTCGGCCGTGTAGAACTCCACCTGGTCGATGTATTCCTGCAGGCCCGAATCCAGAAGCTCCTGCTTGCGTTGCTCGAAGCGGTCACCGGCATACTTGAGGAAGATGAGGCTCAGCACCACGTGCTTGTATTCTGCTGGCTCGACGGCTCCGCGCAGCTTGTTGCACGACTCCCATAGGGCGGCCTCCATACTCTTTGCAGGTTTTTGTTTTGACTGGTTAGCTATTCTTGGCATATCTTATTGTTCTATGCAAATGTTTGTTAAGAAAGTGCAAAGATACACAATCTTTTTGAATTGGCAAAAAGTATTTTTTAACGGCTGTTGGCTTGAATAGTGCATGCGCTCCAAAGCGGTCGGCAGTTGTTCAGCCGGGGTTGGTCGGACCAACAGCGGAGGAACCACGGAGCTACTACGGTGTTACCATAGAGGCAGGTAAAGTTTGAGTAAAAGATGAGTAAAAGGTGAGTAAAACCTATAGACTCACTTGTGACTATAAATCAAGGCATCGGGATATTGTAAAATCAAGCGGCAAGTAGCAGATGCCATTTGCCGCTTAATTCCATATAACACAAGGCGTCATCAGTAGCTGCGGGCGAAGACCACGCGGCGGTGGCTGGGCTTGCCGCTGTAGATGCACTTGCCTTCCTCTTCGGGGGCGTCGAAGGGGATGCAGCGGATGGTGGCCTTGGTTTCTTCCTTGATGCGCTCCTCGGTCTCCTGGGTGCCGTCCCAGTGGCAGAGGAGGAAGCCGTTCTTCTCGATCTCGACCTTGAAGTCGTCCCAAGTGTCGACCTTGCGGGTCATGCTGGCGCGGAAGTCGGCGGCCTTCTTGAAGAGGTTCTGCTGGATCTGCTCCATGAGGTCGTAGACGTGGTCGGCGATGCCTTCGATGGGCATGGTGATCTTCTCGAGCGTGTCGCGGCGGCAGACCTCGCAGGTGCCGTTCTCCAGGTCGCGGGGGCCGATGGCCAGGCGCACGGGAACGCCCTTGAACTCGTACTCGTTGAACTTCCAGCCGGGCTTGTACTCGGGACGGTTGTCGTATTTCACCACCAGGCCCTTGGCCTCGAGGGCGCGGACGATGGGGGCGATGTGCTCGTCGAGCTGGCGCTGCTGCTCGTCGCTCTTGCAGATGGGGACGATGGCCACATGGATGGGAGCCAGGTGCGGCGGCAGGACGAGGCCGTTGTCGTCGGAGTGGGTCATGATGAGGGCGCCCATGAGTCGGGTGCTGACGCCCCACGAGGTGGCCCAGACGTATTCGAGCTTGTTCTCCTTGTTGAGGAACTGCACCTCGAAGGCCTTGGCGAAGTTCTGGCCCAGGAAGTGGCTGGTGCCGGCCTGCAGGGCCTTGCCGTCCTGCATCATAGCCTCGATGCAGAGGGTGTCGAGGGCGCCGGCGAAGCGCTCGTTGGGGCTCTTGTGGCCCTTGAGCACAGGCACGGCCATGTATTTCTCCACGAACTCGGCGTAGACCTCGAGCATGCGGCGTGCCTCCTCCTCGGCCTCCTCGCGGGTGGCGTGGGCGGTGTGGCCTTCCTGCCAGAGGAACTCGGCGGTGCGAAGGAACATACGGGTGCGCATCTCCCAACGCACGACGTTGGCCCACTGGTTGCAGAGAATGGGCAGGTCGCGGTAGGACTTGATCCAGTTCTTATAGGTACTCCAGATGATGGTCTCGGAGGTGGGGCGCACAATGAGCTCCTCTTCAAGCTTGGCGCTGGGGTCGACCACGATGCCGCTACCGTCGGGGTCGTTCATCAGGCGGTGGTGGGTGACCACAGCGCACTCCTTGGCGAAGCCCTCAACATGCTCGGCCTCACGGCTGAGGAAGCTCTTGGGAATGAAAAGGGGGAAGTATGCGTTCTGATGGCCAGTGGCCTTGAACATGCTGTCGAGCTGGTGCTGCATCTTCTCCCAGATGGCGTAGCCATAGGGTTTAATGACCATGCAGCCGCGGACGGCGCTCTGTTCGGCCAGGTCGGCACGCACTACCAGTTCGTTATACCATTCAGAGTAGTTTTCACTGCGTTTCGGAAAGTCTTTTGCCATATTATTTTTTTGATCGAATATACAATAATAATGTTAAACAATCGTTTACCAAATCGGATTGCAAAAGTACAGAAAAAAAAGCATACGGTGAAAACTTTTATATACAAATTAAGCAAACCACTGATTATCACCCTATCGCTTATAGCGATTCCCCTAGGGACGAGGGCACAGGTACGGTTGACACCCGACACGTTGGAATGTTACATCGTCGGCTTTTCGGCGGGCGTGATGATGCCCGGCAGCGGCTCCAACAGCCTGGGACTGCAAGGAGGCAACATGAAGGACCTCTACAACGGAGGAAACCTGAACTTTGCCATCGATGGGAGCTACAAGACGCAGAGCGGCTGGCTGCCCAGCCTGGATGCAGATCTGTGGTTCGGTCTGTCGAGCGACAACCTAAATCAACGAGACAAACGCTACAGCAATATCTTCCTACCCGGCGACTATACTCTGTGCTGGGGCGGATACGACGGACGTGTGACAGCCTACAACCGCGGTCTGGCGGTGCGGCCAGGCATCGGCAAAATTATCCGCGTGCTACCGAAGAACCCCAACTCGGGCCTGCTGTTCAAAATGAGCGCTGGATGGATGATGCAGAAGACGGTCTTCAACCAGGACTTCGACCAGTCGCCAGTGCCGCAGCTGAAAGGCGACTATGCCAAGCTCTACGACCACTTGCGCAACGGGGTCATCCTGACGGAAAGCATCGGTCTGATCTACATGAGCAATTACCTGACTTACATCAACGTAAAACTAACGTTCGACATCAGCCAATGCTGGAGTTGGTCGTCGCGGTCATACCAGATCGATGAAATCATGGGGCTCAATGGGAAAGACAATAGCCGCTACTTCGACTTGATGTATGGCTTCAAACTGACGTGGATGTTCCCCTTCACTGGCAAGCCCACGTATGACTACTATTACTACTAGAGTTTAGCAACTAGACGATGAGAGTTATCTATACCATAGGTATCGGGCTCTACACCTTGGGCATTCGCATGGCGGCTCTCTTCGGCCACAGCAAGGCCCGCCAGATGGTGGAGGGCTGGAAACACTGGAGCGAAGCTGTAGACCGGCTGAAGGCCGACAAGAAGACCGTATGGTTCCACGCCGCCAGCCTGGGTGAGTTCGAGCAGGCTCGACCAGTGCTTGAAGCCTACCGACATCGCCATCCCGACGAGCAAGTGCTGGTCACTTTCTTCTCCCCCTCGGGCTATGAGGTCCGCAAAAACTATGCACAGGCCGAGGCCGTCTGCTACCTGCCCATGGACACCCCGCACAACGTGCGCCGATTCGTCAGCAGGGTCAACCCCGACAAGGTCTTCTTCGTCAAGTACGAGTTTTGGTACAACTACCTGAATACCTTGCGTCAGCGCAGCATCCCCACCTACATCTTCTCGGCCATCTTCCGTCCAGAGCAATACTTCTTCAAGCCCTGGGGCCGCTGGTTCATCCGGCAGCTCCACGACTGTTTCACCCACCTCTTCGTACAGAACGAGGAGAGCCTGGAACTACTGAGGAGCCACGGCATCAGTCGCTGCTCACTGGCCGGCGACACACGCTACGACCGTGTGCACCAGATAGTCCAGGCCGCCGAGCCCGACGCCGTGGTGGAGCGCTTCCTGCAAGGCCACGACGGCCCCGTCCTGGTGGCGGGCAGCACATGGCCGCCCGACGAGCAGCTGCTGGCACGTCTGCGCGAAAGCAAAGAGTGGTTTCCCAAGCGCATGATCATCGCTCCGCACATGATTCACGAAGAACACCTGCGCAGCATCGAAGCACTCTTCCCCGACAGCGTGAGGTATTCCCGTCTTTCCAGTTCTACCAGCACGACTAGCCAGGTTCTCATCATCGACAATATAGGCATTCTTTCCAAGCTTTACCGTTACGCCACCGTAGCCTACATCGGCGGCGGCTTCGGCGTAGGCATACACAACATCCTTGAGGCTGTGGCCTACGGCAAACCTGTCGTCTTCGGTCCCAACTATCACAAGTTCCAAGAGGCGCACGACATCATTGATCTCGGGGGCGGCATGACAGTCAACGAGCATCCCGACGTCTCGCTCTTGCGCAAATGGTTCACCGACGATGAGGTCTATCGTGCCTCCTCCGACGCCTGCCTGCAACTCATGCGCCGCAACCTCGGCAGCACCGAAATCATCCTCAACACCATTGAAAGCTAGAGTCCGACATATCATCCTCCTATTGCTCGGCACGATGCTCTTTGCCTCATGCTACACCTACCACTATGTACCCGAAGGTGAACATGTGCTCTACAAGAACAAACTCGAGGTGACGATGGCCGACAGCAGCGAGGTGAGCCCCGAAGTGAAAGACGCGCTGAAGAACGCACGCAACTACTACCTCCAGAAACCCAATTCGAAGGTGTTGGGCATCGACCAGTTGCGGGTGGGCATGAACATCTACGGCATCGCCAGCCCGAAGAACCGCACCTTCGTCGGCAACTACTTCCGCCGCCTGGGTCAAGCCCCACGCATCTACGACGCCAACCGCGCCGCCCAGACCGCGAGCCAGTTGCAACGGTTACTGCAGGCCAAAGGGTGTTTCGGCAGCACAGTCACCTTCGACACACTCAAAATGACGCGCCACAACATCACCATAGGCTACCACGTGTCCGCCACCCGGCGCCACCTGATCGACGACGTCAGCTACCACTCCGACAACGAGGCCGTACGGCGGCTGCTCCTCGAGTGGAGGCCGGAGTCCACCCTCCACGTGGGCGATCCCTACGACCAGGAGCTCATCGCAGCCGAGCGCAGCCGCCTCGTATCCAACCTACGCGAGGCCGGCTACTTCCGGGCCAACAACGACATGGTCACCTTCGAGGTGGACACCACCTACAGCCCCGGCCTGCTGAGTATCGACGTGCACGTCGACACTGCCAACCTGCGGGTGTACCACATCAACAATATCTACATCTACCCCAACAGCACCGCGGGCCTCAACGCCAACAGCCGCTCGGGCGCCACCTTCGACACCCTGATCTACAACTACCCCACCCCCTGGCGCATGACCGACTTCCACTTCGTATACTCCACACCCATGACCCTCAGCCCGCGAACCATCAGCCGCACGATGATGCTATTCCCAGGCATGCCCTACCGTCCCCGCTACGTCACTAACACCTACAACTCGCTGCTCAACCTGCGCAATTTCAAGTACATCAACATCGACTTCAGCGAGTCGCCCTCCTCGACCGACAGCCTGCCGCTGCTCGACGCCCACGTGCGCCTCATCAGTTCCACGCAGCAGCGGGTCAGCCTCTCGCTCGAACTCACCAACGCATCACCCATCGGCAGCAGCGACAGCACAGCCAACTTCATCCTCGGCGGCAACCTCGGCATCGAGACGGCCCTCGAGTACCAAAACAAAAATCTCTTTGGCGGTGCCGAACTGCTGAAGGTCAAGCTCTCTGGCCTCTTCGAACTGCCGAAAAACATCTTCCGGGGTGAAGGCGAGAGCTTCTACGACCACTTCTCGGCCTTCGAGGCCGGCATCGACGCCTCGCTCGACATGCCCATCCTACTGCTCCCCTTCACGTCGCACCTGGCCTGGCAGCGCGTCAAACCCCACACCCTCATCAGCGCCGGCGGCAGCTACCAGTACCGATACTACTTCGAGCGCATCCTGGCCAACACCTCGTTCGGTTACTCCTGGAGCCACTCCCTCCGCGCCTCGCATCAGCTGCTGCCCATCGAACTCACCTTCGTCCGTATGCTCAACCTCTCCGGCGACTTCGCGCAGCGCATGGAGCAGACCAACGACCTCCGCCTGAAGTACAAGTACAGCAGCCACTTCATCATGGACGCGCGCTACGACTACACCTACACCAACCAGCAATTCGGCACGCGACAGAACTTCAACGCCTTCCACTTCAGCATCGAGAGCGCCGGCAACGCCCTGGCCTTGGCTGGCGACCTGCTGCACGCGCCGACCGACAGCAATGGCATCATCCAGATCGCCGGCGTACCCTTCTCGCAATACGTGCGCTTCGGCGGCGAATGGACCCACTACACCTACCTCTGGCGCAAGAGCACCTTCGTCACCCGTCTGCTCATCGGCGCGGGCCTCCCCTACGGCAACTCCATCTCGATGCCCTACGAAAAGAGTTTCTTCGGCGGCGGTCCCACCACCATGCGTGCCTGGCAGCTGCGACGCCTCGGCCCCGGCAGCTACGCCGCCGACGGCGACCTCCTGGAGCGCGTCGGCGACCTGCAGCTCGTGCTCAACCTCGAGGGGCGATTCCCGATCGTCAGCATCCTCGAAGGGGCCCTCTTCACCGACATCGGCAACGTGTGGCTACTCAACCCGAGCGACCAGTACACCGGCGGCGAGATCAAGTGGAGCAGCTTCCCCTCCGAGCTTGCCGTGGGCATAGGCCTGGGCCTCCGACTGAACGTCAGCATCGCCACCTTGCGCGTCGACTTCGCCGTGCCGCTCTACGACCCGGGCTACAGCGATGCCCTCCGCTGGCGTCCGCCACACTGGCACATCAACCAGATCGTCACCAACTTCGGCATCAATTACCCATTCTAGGGTTTAAGGTTTAACGTCTAAGATTTAACGTGAAAAACACCAAATTACTCACCTACATACTGATCACCCTGTCGGTCATTTTCTGGGGCATCAGTTTCATCATGACCAAGGAGCTCTTCCTGACCGAGGAGCACATGACCGTCACCGTGCTCATCACCATCCGACTGGCCATCGCCTCGGCGGTGATGTTTCCGCTGCTGGCTCTGACCCACCAACTGCAGCGCATACGCCGCGAGGATATCAAGTGGTTCCTGCTACTGGCTCTCTGCGAGCCCTTTATCTACCACCTCTGCGAGACCAACGGGGTGCGCCTCGTCAGCGGCTCGCTGGCCTCGGTGGTCATAGCCACCATCCCCCTCTTCGTCCCCTTCGGCATGTGGGCCGCCTATCGGCAACGCCTCCGGATGCCCCTGCTGGTGGGCATCGTGCTCTCGCTGGCGGGTGTCATCATCATGCTCCTCGGCGGCGAAGGGCTGAGCGGCAACCTGCAGGGCCTGCTCTTCCTTGGCGGCGCCGTGGTCATCGCGGTAGTCTACACCCTGCTGCTGGTCAAAGTGGTCGACCACTACTCCCCCCTGGTGGTTACCACCTGGCAGAACGTCATCGGGCTGGTCTACTTCCTTCCCCTGATGCTGACCTTCGACGGCGCCACCCTGCCACTGCTCTCCTGGAGCCCGAAGATGCTCCTGCTGCTGATGGTGCTCGGCCTCTTCTGCTCCACCCTGGCCTACGCCGGCTACAACTACGGCGTGCGCAACCTCGGTGCCTCCGAGGCCTGCATTTTCAACAACGCCATCCCCATCTTCTCGCTCATCGCCGCCGTCCTCATCGGGCAGGAGCAGTTCAGCTGGAGCAAGGTAGCCGGCATCCTGATCGTAGTGACCGGCGTCGTCATCGCCCAGCTACCCGACCGTCACAAATGAGGCTCACAACCCCCTCAAAACCCTGTCTGCTCCCTGATGACTCCCTGATGACTCTCTTAAAACAGGGGCAAAACGCAGAAATAATAAGGATTTTGGACGATTTCTAGGGAGGGTAACCACCTTACCGACTGGCAACCAGTGGTTTGTAAAAATTTTTAGGCCGATTTTTTAAGTTAATTTTTCGAAAACTCCATCACCTCCAGATCGCGCGGCTGAGGGTCGAGGGTGAAGCGGACAAGGGTGGCAACGCGGTGGAAGCCCTGGCGGCCGGCGGCGCCGGGGTTGATGTGCAGGAAGTTGTATTCGTGGTCGTACATCACCCTGAGGATGTGGCTGTGGCCACAGACGAAGATGTCGGGCTGAGCGAGCTGGAGGGTGCGACGCAACTGGTAGGGGTAGTGGCCGGGCCAGCCGCCGATGTGCATGAGGAGCACGCGCTGCCCTTCGCACTCGAAGAAGAGTTGCTCCTCGAGCTCATAGTGCAGGGCGAAGCTGTCGCAGTTGCCCCAGACGGCGCGAAGGGGTTTGAAGGCGCGGAGCTGGTCGAGCACGCCAGGTCCGATGTCGCCGGCATGCCACAGCTCGTCACACTCGTTGAAGAACGAGAAGACCTGCGGCGCCAGGGTGCCGTGGGTGTCGCTCAGTACTCCGATACGCTTCATGGATTACGGCTTGCGGTCAGGACTATTCGTTGGCATGGATCGCCTTGAGGTTCTCGGCGATCATCTCCTTGAGGTAGTTGATAATGTGGATGTCGTTGAGCGACATGCCGTCAAGGGCTTCCTTCAGTTCGTCGGTGTCGAGGACGAACTCGTCGTCGTCGGTGCGGTAGGTGATGACAAAGTGTATGTCTTCGTGGGCGGAGAGGAGCATGACGAGGGTGCCAGGGAGGTCGCCCATGGGGGGACGGTCCCAGTTGTTGTGCTCGAACCAGAACTCGAGGCGTGTGCCTTTGCCAAGTTCGCTGGTGAGCTTCATGCCGCCGCCGCATTTTTCGGTGTTCATCTTGATGAGTGGCAGGCCGAGTCCGACCTTGCGGGTGGTGCGAGAGGTGGTGTAGGGGTCGGTCACACGGGCCAGGAATTCGGGGCTCATGCCTTTGCCATTATCTTCGATGGTGAAATGGAAATCATTGTTTTTCAGACTGTCGACTATGGTCAGCCGGACGGCCGTGGCGTTGGCGGCCGTGGAGTTTTCCATGAGGTCGTAGACGTGCATTGCGAGTTCTTTCATGGGCGATGGGGTGCGGGTTTAAGGTTTAGGGTTATTAAGTTATTGTTTTTTCGGGGTGCAAAATTACGCATATTTTTTCAATGGGCGAATAATATTTTTGAACGGGGTACGTTATGGGCTGTATATATAGTAAAGAAATGACCCGTAGATTCCGATATAGCCTGTTGCTGCTGGCGGCGTTGTTGGCGACTGGTTGCCACGATGATCTGGTGCCGCCGTCGTTCATCCACCTGGATGCCATCACACTGGTGCCGCCGAGCGAGGGGGCCGTAACGCTGGATCCCGGCTTCTACACAAGCGACATTGTGGCCGTCTACGCGGTGGCCCACTACGCGGGCGCGCCGACGGTGGACACGCTGGGCCTCTTCCGTCTGCCCTGCGACATTGCGGTGCTGCACGACGGTCCGGTCGAATACTTGAACCTCTACCCCGCCGTGGAGCAGAGCGGTTCGTCGCTGGCGCTGCCCTTCTACACTTTCTACAACCGCATCCGACTGGAGAACCTCACACTCACATCGGGTGACACGCTCGACCTCGGCTCCCTGACCACCACCTATAACCCGCAGAACAACGTGATGCTTTTTGAGCCTTTCGAGCCGACGGAGGGTAGCCTGCTGTTCGACTCGGTGATGCAGTGGCGGCCGGTGGCGCCGGAGGAGGCATGCACGGGCATGGGCTACGGCTACGTGCCGGTGCCGGACTCGGTCTATGCCCTCACGTTCGGCATCGATCGCGACTTCGTGGTCACCGATCCCTCGACGCTGCTCTACCTGGAGTTCGATGTGCGGAGCGACCTCCCCTTCCGGGTGTACATGCTAACCTCGGAGCTGCGGGGGGCGAACCCGACACTGTACTCGGTGATGGAGGTGCGGGCGAGCGAGGAATGGGTGCATATCTACGCCAACTTGGGTCGCACATGGGCCTACGTCAACCACAATCCGGACTTCCGCATCCAGTTTGTGGCCCAAAACGAAGAGGGGGTCGGCGGCGAGGTGCGACTGGACAACGTCAGGCTTATGGCCACCACCGTGGCACTCTAAGGTTCACACTTCCAAGACTCACATGAAGAAAAAACAGACCATCAAATACATCCTCTGCGACATTCTGTCGGCCATCCTGGCATGGACAGCGCTGTTCGTCTATCGCAAACTGACGCTGGAAGAGAGCGGCCTGGAGGGCCTCGAGCAGGTGCTCCACGACACGAACTACTGGCTGGGGATAGTCATCGTACCCCTCGGATGGCTGATACTCTACACTATCCAAGGCACTTATCGCAACGTGCTCCGCAAGGCACGTCTGAACGAATTGCTGCAGACTGTGCTAGCTTCGGTGATCGGTACGGTAGTGATCTTCTTCGTGCTGCTTATCGACGACGAGATGCCTACCTATCGCGACTACTATGCCTCGTCGCTCTTCCTGCTGGTGGTGCACTTTGTACTGACCTATGTGCCCCGCCTGATCATCACCTCGCAGACCGTGCGCCGGGTTCACGACCGCCGCATCGGCTTCCCGACCCTCATGATTGGCGACGGTCCCAAGGCCATGCAGACTTATCTGGATCTAGAGAACCAGGAGACATACAGCGGCAACCTCTTCGTCGGCCACATCATCGTCGGCGACACCCACCCGTCCGAAGTCGACAAGGTGATGCCCTGCCTAGGCACGGTGGGCGACCTGCGCCGCCTGGTGGACGAGTACCGCCTGGAGGAGGCCATCATTGCGGTGGAGGAGAACGAGCAGGGACAGGTGAACGAGATACTGCGGGCACTGCAGAGCAGCGGCGACCTGATCATCAAGATCACCCCCGATGCCCGCGACCTGATCGTGGGCTCCATAAAACAAGAGAGCATCTTCCACTCGCCCCTGATTGTGATCAACAACCGGCTGATGGCCGAATGGCAGTACTCGCTGAAGCGCATCTTTGACGTGGTCATCTCGCTGGTGGCCATGGTGGTGCTTTCGCCAGTCTATCTGGTGACGGCCATCATCGTCAAATGCACCTCGCCAGGCCCCGTCTTCTACGCCCAGGAGCGCATCGGATACCACGGCAAGCCGTTCAAGATGCACAAGTTCCGCTCCATGTATGTGGACGCCGAGAAGGCAGGCCCCGCCCTGAGCAAGGACGACGACCCTCGCATCACCCCCTTCGGACGCTTCATGCGCAAGGTGCGACTTGACGAGATACCGCAGTTCTACAACGTGCTGAAAGGCACTATGAGTGTCGTCGGTCCCCGGCCTGAGCGACAGTACTACATCGACCAGATCGTGAAAAGAGCGCCAGAATACCTGCTGCTGCAGCGCATCAAACCCGGCATCACCTCGTGGGGCCAGGTGAAGTACGGCTACGCCTCGACGGTCGACGAGATGGTGGAGCGCCTGCGCTACGACTTGCTCTACCTCGACAACATGTCGCTCACCACCGACCTCAAGATACTCCTATACACCGTCATCATCATTCTTCAAGGACGAGGAAAATAAACACAAGAAAGATATGAAACAGACACTACTGATCATGGCCGTCGGAGCCTTGCTTCTCACCGCCTGTCACCCCACCCCGAAAGTTCCCCAGTTGGAGAGTCACCAAGACAGCGTCTCGTGGGCCATGGGAGAAGAAATCGGCATGTCGCTCAAGGAAATGCAGTCAACTCTGCACCTTGACAACGAGATGGTGCAGCGCGCCGTGTCCCACATCCTGGCCAATGGCGACCGGGCCTTCGACGACAGCACCTACCGCGTGATCATGAGCCAGATCATCATGACCCAACAGGCGGAAAACATACGGCGCGAGAACCAGCAGCAGGCCAACGTCGACCAGCAGCAGGAGGCCTTCTTCGCCCAGCTCGTCAAGGATCATCCGGAGGTCAAGAAGCACCCCTCGGGCTTCTACTACGAGCAGATCAAGGCCGGCAAGGGTCGCAACGCCAAGGTGGGCGACCGCGTCAGTTTCGACTACCGCAGTTTCCTGATGTTCACCGGACAGCCCTATGACCAGACCTACGGCAAGCGCGCCCCCATCCTTCACGTAGTGGGGCGTCCCATGTTCCAAGGCCTCATCGACGGCATACAGATGATGAACGCCGGCAGCATCTACCGCTTCTATTTCCCCTACCAGCTGGCCTTCGGCACGCAGGGGTCGGGCGACATACCGGGTTGCACCCCCTTCATCTACGAGGTGGAGGTCCACGAAGTGCTATAATCCAAATCACATCGCATCATGATATCATTCGTAATTGCCATCATCTTGCTGGTACTCGGCTACTGGCTCTACTCCAAAGTAATCGAACGAATCATCGGCGTCGACCCCACCCGCACCACGCCCGCCGTGGCGCACCCCGACGGTGTGGACTACGTGCCCATGAAGCCGTGGCGCGTGTTCCTCATCCAGTTCCTCAACATCGCCGGCGTGGGTCCCATCTGCGGCGCCATCATGGGTGCGCAATTCGGCACCGCCTCGTTCCTATGGATTGTCTTCGGCTGCATCTTCGCCGGTGCGGTGCACGACTTCATCAGCGGCTTTATCTCCATCCGTATGGACGGCGCCTCGCTGCCCGAGATCCACGGCAAGTACCTCGGCAACGGCATGAAGCAGTTCATGCGCGGCTTCACGGTGCTGCTGATGATCCTGGTGGGCGCCGTCTTCGTGAACACCCCCGCCGTACTGCTCAACCAGAACTTCACCCCCGGCTGGAACATCTACATCTGGGTGGGCATCATCTTCGCCTACTATCTGCTGGCCACCCTGCTGCCTATCGACAAGGTGATTGGCAAGATATACCCCGTCTTCGGCATCCTGCTGCTGGCCATGGCCGTGGCCATCGTGGTGGCCTTTGTGGTCTACCGGGTGCCCGTGCCCGAGGTGTGGGACGGCCTGGAGAACCGCCACCCCAAGGCCGCCAGCAACCCCATCTTCCCCATGATGTTCATCAGCATCGCCTGCGGCGCCATCAGCGGCTTCCACGCCACGCAGAGCCCCCTCATGGCGCGCTGCATGGTCAACGAGAAGCAGGCCCGCCCTATCTTCTACGGCGCCATGATCACCGAAGGTGTCGTGGCCCTCATCTGGGCTGCCGCCGCCACCTATTTCTTCCACGACAAGCCCGAGCTCTGCATCGGCAAGAGCGGCAACGACATGGTGGGCGTCATCGCCAACGAGTGGTTCCCCAAGGCCATCGCCGTCATCTGCATCCTCGGCGTCATCAGCGCCGCCGTCACCAGCGGCGACACCGCCCTGCGGTCGGCACGCCTCATCGTGGCCGACTTCATGCATGTGGACCAGAAGCCCATACCCAAGCGCCTGCTCGTGGCCCTGCCGGTCTTCGTGCTGGCCGCCGCACTGCTCATCTTCTCGCTGGCCGACGCCGAGGGTTTCCAGGTCATCTGGCGCTACTTCTCGTGGGCCAACCAGTTCCTGTCGATGGTCACCCTGTGGGCCATCACCGTCTTCCTCAGCCGTCACCTGCCTGGCAAGGCATGGTACTGGATCACCCTCATCCCCGCCCTCTTCATGAGCATGGTGACCATCAGCTTCCTGCTGGTGGCCGAGAAGGAGGGCCTCGGCAGCGTCCTGCCCCGCACCGCCGGCTACTGCATCGCCGCCGTCATCACCGCAGCCCTCGGCGTGCTTTTCTTCGTCAAGAAAAAACACACAGAAACAATAAAATAGCAAAAAATACGTTGTATTTTTAGAAAAAGTTGTATCTTTGCACTTTGAAAAACAATGATTAACATGAAGAAAAATATCGCACTCATCCTCGCCTTGCTCGTTGTGGGCACGGCATTTGCAGGCCCCAAGCCCCGCAAGAATTCGCGTACCGAAATGGGCATCCACGGCAACGCAATCTATGTGATTGAGTACACCTACAACCTCCGCGGAGGCCGCGACGGGGGCCGTCAGCTCATCTGCATCGACAGCATCACCTTCGACAACCGTGGCAACTTCGCCGACAAGTTCCGCACCAAAGCCAACGACTACACGTGGTACTCCTACTACTTCGACGTCAACGGCTACAGCCTCGGCTGGAACGAGTACAACCGCGAGAAGATGCTCACCGGCCGCACGGCCTACCTCAACGACCGCGACGGCAACCGCATCGAGCGCACTGTCTTCCTTGGCAACCAGATGACCAAGAAGGAAAGCAGCAAGTTCGTCGGCGGCCAGAAGGTGGAGGAGCAGAGCTTCGATCAGGACGGCGAGATGACCGAGAAGCGCACCTACAAATACGACCAGAAGGGCAACTGCATCGAGATGGAGTTCTACAACCGCGACGGCGAGCTGATGCAGCACTACCTCTACAAGTACGACGCCCGCGGCAACCGCATCGAGTGGCGCTTCTACGACGCCGACGAGTTCCTCTCAGCCCTGACCACCTACTACTACGACGACCACGACAACCTGATCGAGGTCAGCTCGTTCAACTACGACGAGCACCTGAACTGGAAGCACAGCTACGTCTACGAGTACGACGAGGACGACAACTGGGTGCGCCAGACCATCTACCGCAACAACGTCCCCTACCAGGTCATCGAGCGCGAGATCGCCTTCCCGGCGAACTGATAAGCCATGCCCACCCTCTTCAAGATATTCAACTTCCGGTTCATGTTCTACTCAGGAGACCATGAACCGGTTCACATTCATGTTGTACGCGGAGGCTGTGAGGCCAAGTTCAACGTGCAGCCTCTGGAGATGGTGTACAATCATGGCTTCAAGCAACATGAGATAACGCTCATCCGCTCGCTGGTGGAAGAGAACGCCGATGTGATTGCGGAGCGGTGGCAGGAATTCTTCGGGAACAAAAACAATGGATAGGAAATACATAGCACGCGTTTGGGTGGACGACCACGCCGTCTATGCCGAGACCACCGACGGTCTGCGGGCAAGCTATGAGTTTGCCCAATGGCCCCGCCTACGCAATGCCACCGCCACCCAGCGGCAGGCTTTCGAACTCTCCTATGGCGGCATCCATTGGCCTGACATCGATGAAGACCTGAGTTTCGAGGGTATGTTCCATGATGTTGGCCTCTGCGACATCACACCTTCCGAGGATGCCGTCTGCTACCTAGCTCCATACGATACCGAAGATGATACACCACTCCCCACTGCCGCCGAAGATACGGCAGAGTATGGGAAGTGATTAATAAACTATAGTGTAACCAAACCCGCTGCCAATGAAGCACTGCGCTTAGATTAATATGCACATCATAGAATAGGAAAGAAGCGAAACGAGCTTATCTGGTCATTCTGAAAACTTCGACACTTTTCAAACTTTACCAGGAACGGCGACGGCGCTCCCGTCAATATGGCGTGGGCTTTAATACGTTGAAATTTGGTAAAGTTAGGTAGTCGAAGACCTCAGAATGACCGATGGAGACACAAAGTACCACGCTCTTTTTATGTGCATATCCTCTCTTGGGTACAAAAGCAACATTAAATAAATGATACAAAATGAAAACAAACATCAAACTCATCGCGGCCATGATGATGGCAACAGCCATGCTCTTCTCGGCATGCAAGAAGGAAGAAGAAACGTCCGACACAACAAACACTCCGCCTGACGTTCCTGCAACGCCAACCATCACCAACGCCACATTCACTTTTGACGGTCAGACGGTACAATTGGGCAGTCTTTCCACTAAAGTAAAACAATTCACAACCTCCTATGGCACCAATGGCCAACGGCTGGTAATTGATGCTGCTTCAACCGAAAAGCCCGCGGGTTGCACGATGAACATGCCGACTTTCCACATCGTAATAGAGCAGGTGGGTGGCGACGCAACCTGGCGTATTATCCGCGACAGCACCTACGCCTACACGGACGACATGCTGGCTAACGAAACACAGCGCAACTATTTCACCGAGTCGGTGAACGCCCAGACAGTCCGCCCCGTCAAGCCAAACTACATCCATTATTCTTCCTCACAGTATACAGACCGTCCTGTCAACAGCGAAAACAAGACTGTGAGCATCAATTGCCAGATTACGTTCCAAGGTGTCTATGAGAAAGAAACCACGTGGACGTATAATCCACAAGATCTAAAAGGGCTGAGCCTCTCCATTCGGGAAAACCCTTACACGGAATAGTGACGACTTCACAACAGCGAAAGGAGCCTCTCTGCGAGGCTCTTTTTTGTTTTCAGAACAGGGCCAGCTGGCGGACGCCCTGCTGGCAGTGGTGCTGGTAGGGGCAGGCGTAGGCTTCAAAACAATACCTCGCTCACCGGCGGGTGCAAGATTTAACATTATTTAACTATATCGCACACAATACGCCCTAAAAACGAATTTTTCGACTTGCATCTAAGTCGTTGATTCTAGGCATTATCGATGCTCGCATGCATAGATGATGCCTGGGGGATGCTTGGGGGATGCCTGGAGGATGCTTGGAAGGGGCCGATTTTGTGGGGCGTGGTCCGTTTTTTTTTCGTAATTTTGCACCTCGTAAGTAGCCGCTATCGACCCACCGATTGCCTTGACCCTCAACGACAAATACACGGAGATGACCGCCACACCCGTCCGCCGGCTGGTGCTGCGGCTGGCTGTGCCCACGGTGGTGAGCATGATGGTGACGTCGCTCTACAATATCGTCGACGCCGCCTTCGTGGGCCACCTCAGCACCGAGGCCACGGCCGGCATCGGTGTGGCATTCGCCTATATGATTGTGGTACAGGCGCTTGGCTTCTTCTTCGGCCACGGGTCGGGCAACTATATCTCGCGCGAGCTGGGCGCCCAGCGGCACGCCACGGCCTCGACGATGGCGTCGGTGGGCTTCTTCACGCCCCTGCTGCTGGGCATCGGCATGGCCGTCGGCTTCGGTACCCACCTGCCGCAGCTGGCCCGCCTGCTCGGTGCCACGCCCGACGTGGTGCCCTTCGCCGCCGAGTACCTGCGCTACATCGTCTACTCCACCCCCCTGATGATGACGGCCCTGACGCTGAACAACCAGCTGCGCCTGCAGGGCAACGCCCGCTACGGCATGGTGGGCATCGTGGCGGGGGCGGTGCTGAATATCGTGCTCGACGCGCTCTTCATCCCCGTGCTGGGCTGGGGCGTGACGGGGGCGTCGCTGGCCACGGCCGCAAGCCAGACCGTCAGCTTCGGCCTGCTGCTGTGGGGCACCACGCGCGACGGCAGCGTCCACCTCAGCCTGCGCCAGTTCCGCCCCTCGTGGCGCGCCTACTACGAGATCCTGATGGGCGGCCTGCCGTCGCTCTGCCGCCAGGTGTTCAACTGCACGTCGGCCATCTGCCTCAACTACGCCGCCGCCCGCTACGCCCCGGCGGGGCAGGAGGCCTCGGTGGTGGCGGCCTTCGCGGTGGTGACGCGCACCATGATGTTCGCCTTCTCGTTCGTGCTCGGCATCAACCAGGGCTTCCAGCCCGTGGCGGGCTTCAACTACGGCGCCCGGCGCTACGACCGCGTGCGGCTCTCCTACCTCTTCACCGCCTCGCTGTCGGTGGCCCTGCTGCTGGTCATCTCGGCGGCGGGATTCGTCTTCGCGCCGCAGGTCATACGCCTCTACCGCGACCAGGATCCGGTGATGCTGGCCGTCGGCATCGAGGCGCTGCGCTACCAGTGCGCCTCGTTCACGCTGATCGGGTTCTCCACCACGACCAACATGCTCTTCCAGGTGATCCGCATGCCCATCCGCTCCACCCTGATCAGCATCGGCCGGCAGGGCCTCTTCTTCCTGCCGGCGCTGTTCGTCCTGCCCCTGTTTTGGGGGCTGCAGGGGGTCATGCTCACCCAGCCCGTCGCCGACGCGGCGACGTTCCTCTTCAGTATTCCGTTTGCGGTGTGGATCACGCGCAGGCTCAGCCGCCAGGCGGCCGAGGGCGCTTCAGAATAGCGCCAGCTGGCGCACACCCTGCTGGCAGTGCTGCTGGTAGGGGCAGGCGTAGGGACTGAGGCAGTGCTGGCCGGTGGGGGTGTCGGGCTCGGCGGTGGCGCGGACGATGGTCTTCATCTCGGCGATGTTGGCGGCGATACGGTCGCCCTCGGCGGCGAGGTCAAGGGTGAGGTCGACAATTGCGAAGGATCCATCCTGCCCACCCTGCCCATTAGCCCCATTAACCCCATCCAACCCATTATAAACAATAGAGAAGCTATGCACCGTGCGGCAGTGCGAGATGACGTAGTGCTGCAGGGCGGCGTCGCGGCGGTAGGTGTCGCTGAGGGTGGTGCCGGACTTGACCTCGTAGATGTCGAGGCTGCCGTCCTCGCGCTGGCAGACGACGTCGGCCAGCACCAGTACGTCGTCGTACTGGAAGCCGGCCTCGAAGAGCACCACGCCGTAGGGACGCGGCGTGCCGCGTCCGCTGTCGGCGGCGGTATCGTCTGCGGACGCGGCACGCCGCCTCCCTACCCCACCCAGCAGCTCAGCCGTCCGCTCCGAGTAAGAATCCACCTGCCGCCCCAGCTCGGCGCTGAGGTCGATGCCGTCGGGGAACTGGGCCTTGAAGGCGTACTCGAAGTCGCGGCCGCGGTCGAAACGGCGCATCTGCTCGGCGGTGTAGCGCGCCAGGCGCGGCTCGTGGACGTCGAGCCACAGCGCCCGCTCGCACTGCAGGCCCCGGATGTATTTGCTCTTGCTCAGCAGATGGGTCATTGTCGGTTAATCTTTATTCTCCTGCTCGCTGCGCTGGCTCCACAAGGTCGCCGACCTCAGTTCACGAGATCTTGTTGATCTTGTAGATTTTTGCTGACGCATCAACGTGAGCGGAGCGAGCGTAATCTACAAGATCTACGAGATCTCTGCCGCGCCAGCGGCAAGGAGTTTGAATATTTCCTCGACAGAGGAGACTGCCACCAGCCCCGCGGCGCTGCGGAGGAGGCCTTCGGCGCGCATGGCGTCGAGCTGGGCGAGGAAGGGGTTGTAGTAGC
>CAMHDJ010000014.1 GCA_946183915.1 uncultured Bacteroidales bacterium
GGCATAATCTGTTCCAAATTACTTTCACCGTTGCGTCGCACGATGAGGGCCTCGCCGGGCATCAACTCATGAATATCGTCGCACTGGAGGTTGAAAGTGGTCTGCAGCACGGGTCGCTCGCTAGCCACAGTCACTATCTCGTCGTTGCGATAGTAGAACGCCGGACGGATGCCCCAGGGGTCGCGCACGGAGAACATCTCGCCACTGCCCGTGAGGCCGCACATCACATAGCCGCCGTCGTAGTGTTCCATCGTGGTACGCAGCACATTGGCCATCTCCACATGGTCGTCGATATAACTCGTGATGTCGATGCCTTCAAGCCCCTTGACTTTTGCTTCCACAAAGAGTCGCTCCACTTCGCGGTCAAGGCGGTGCCCCATCAGCTCCAGCGTGAGGTAAGAGTCGCCGTAGATACGCGGTGACTGGCCCTGGGCGGTGAGGAATTGGAAGACCTCGTCGATGTTGGTCATGTTGAAGTTGCCGCAGAGGCAGAGGTTCTTGGCGCGCCAGTTGTTGCGGCGCAGGAAGGGATGCACATATTGCAATCCACTCTTGCCTGTGGTGGAATAGCGCAGGTGACCCATCAGCAATTCGCCGGCCATCTCCTCTGTCACACGGGAGAAAATCTCCGTGATAGCGTCCTTGCCCTCGGCCCTCTCGCGGAACATATACTCTGTGCCGGGCTCGTTGGTCAGGCTCACCGATGCGATGCCGGCGCCCTCTTGACCGCGGTTGTGCTGCTTCTCCATCATCAGGTAGAGCTTGTTGAATCCGTAGGCCCACGTGCCGTACTTCTGGACGTAGTAGTCGAGCGGCTTCAGCAGGCGAATCATCGCTACGCCGCATTCATGCTTTAGCTGTTCCATATCAGAGGCAGGCTTTGAGAAACGACATAAACAGCGGGTGTGGATTCAGCACCGACGACGAGTATTCGGGGTGGAACTGCGTGCCGATATACCAGCGTTTCTCAGGTATCTCCACTATTTCCACCAGATTGGCGGCGGGGTTGATACCCACACACTTCATACCCTTTGCCTCATATTCTTTCTTGAAGGCATTGTTGAACTCATAGCGATGACGGTGGCGTTCCTTGATAAGCGTCTCTTTGCCGTAGGCCTCGTAAACACGGCTTCCTTCTTTCAGCTGGCAGTCGTAGGCACCGAGTCGCATGGTGCCGCCCATCTGGGTGATGTTCTTCTGCTCCTCCATGATGTCGATGACATTGTGCGGTGTCTTTTCGTCCATCTCACGGCTGTTGGCATCCTTATAGCCCAGCATGTTGCGGGCAAACTCGATAACCATCATTTGCATACCGAGGCAAATGCCGAAAGTGGGGATGTCGTGCGTGCGGGTGTATTCGGCGGCGATAATCTTGCCCTCGATGCCGCGTGTGCCGAATCCCGGGCAGATGACTATGCCAGCCAATCCTTCGAGTTTCTCGCCCACATTCTCTTGGGTAATCTCCTCGCTGTTGACAAAGTGCAGTTTGGCTTTTACGTCGTTGTAGATGCCGGCCAGGTTGAGGCTCTCGCGAATGCTCTTGTAGGCGTCCTGCAGGTCGTATTTGCCTACCAGCCCGATGTGCACCTCGCGTTGGGCATTGCGCTGCTTGTCGAGGAAGTCGTGCCAGGCCTTCATCTCCGGTGTCTCGCCCACGGGGATGCCTATCTTGCGCAGGATGGCGGCGTCCAATCCCTGCTTCTGCATGCTCACCGGTACCTCGTAGATGCTCGGCATATCCTCGCTCTGCACAACGCATTCGAGGTCGACGTTGCAAAATGATGCCACCTTCATACGCAGGTGGTCGTCCAGATGACGCTCGGTGCGCAGCACAAGGATGTCAGGTTGGATTCCCATGCTTTGCAATTCCTTCACGCTGTGCTGCGTGGGCTTGGTCTTCAGCTCGTCGGCAGCCTTCAAATAAGGCACGTAGGTAAGGTGAACACAGACGGCGTTGCGACCCAGTTGCCAGCGCAGCTGACGGATGGCCTCCATGAAGGGGGCGCTCTCGATGTCGCCGATGGTGCCGCCCACCTCGGTGATGACGAAGTCGAGCTGCTCGTCCTTTTCGTCCTCACGCAGCATGCGACGCTTGATTTCGTCAGTGATATGCGGCACCACCTGGATGGTCTTGCCCAAGTAGTCGCCCTTGCGCTCGCGGTCGATGACCGTCTTATAGATGCGGCCGGTGGTGATGCTGTTGTTGCGTGTGGTGTGGATGCCCGTGAAGCGCTCGTAGTGCCCCAGGTCGAGGTCGGTCTCCATGCCGTCCACCGTCACGTAGCACTCGCCGTGCTCGTAGGGGTTCAGGGTGCCGGGGTCGATGTTGATGTAGGGGTCGAATTTTTGAATAGTGACCTTATAGCCGCGTGCCTGCAGCAGACGGCCGATGCTGGCGGAGATGATGCCCTTGCCCAACGAAGAGACCACGCCGCCCGTAACGAAAATGTACTTTGTGTCCATAATGATGATAAAATTATATATTGATTGATTTCATGATTGGTTAGTGCGAGAAGAGAATCTCCCGGTATTTTGGTAGCGGCCACAGTTCGTCGTCGACGATGAGTTCGAGTTTGTCGACATGGTAGCGAATGGGGTCGAAATAGGGTAGCACGCTGTCGTGGTAGGCGATGGCGCGTTCCCGCTCGTTGGCTATGTGGTTGGCCTGCTTGCGGGCTTCTACCATATTATCCACGTTCTGCTTGATGGAGGCGATATGCACGGAGAGCTCCTCGATGAGCGAGTCGTCGTGAGCCGAGAGGGAACGTGCCTTGTCTGCATCATAGACCTGGCGCATCTTATAGACGTTGTCGAGCAGTGCCGACTGGTAGCGTGTGGCCACGGGGATGATGTGGTTAAGGACGATGTCGCCCAGCACACGGGCCTCTATCTGCACCTTCTTGATGTAGGTGTCCCATTTCACCTCGTTGCGTGCGGCCAACTCCGTGCGGTTCATCACGCCCGTCTCTTCGAACATCTGCACCGACGAGGGAGAGGTGTAGGCGTCGTATATGAGTGGCACGCTGCTTTCGCAATCCAAGCCGCGCCGCTGTGCTTCCTGCCGCCATTCGTCGCTGTAGCCGTTGCCGTCAAAGCGTATGGCTTTCGACTCGCTGATGTACTCGCGCAGCACTTCGAAGATGGCGTGCTCCTTCTGCTCGCCTGCCGTCATACGGGCGTCCACCTCGCGTCGGAACTCCTTCAGCTGCGAGGCGACGGCGGTGTTGAGGGCAATCATGGCGCAGCCGCAGTTGGCCGAGGAGCCCACGGCGCGGAACTCGAAGCGGTTGCCGGTGAAGGCGAAGGGAGAGGTGCGGTTGCGGTCGGTATTGTCGACCAACACCTCGGGGATATGCGCCACGCCGAGCTGCATACGGCGCTTTTCGTCGAGGACGATGGCCTGCTCCTTGTCGGCGTTCTCCAGCTGGTCGAGCACAACCGACAGCTGGCTGCCGAGGAAGACGCTGATGATGGAAGGGGGCGCCTCCTGAGCTCCCAGACGGTGGGCGTTGGTGGCAGTCATAATGGAGGCCTTCAGGAGGGCGTTGTGCTTCTTGACGGCCATCATCACGTTGACCAGGAAGGTGACGAAACGGAGGTTCTCCTCGGGAGTCTTGCCGGGGGTGAGGAGACCGACGCCGGTGTCGGTGCCCATCGACCAGTTGCAATGCTTGCCCGAGCCGTTGACACCGGCGAAGGGCTTCTCGTGCAACAGCACCTTGAAGCCGTGACGGCTGGCCACCTTGTGCATCAGCGACATGAGTATCAGATTCTGGTCGACGGCCAGATTGGTCTCATTGTAGATGGGCGCCAGCTCGAACTGGTTGGGTGCCACCTCGTTGTGGCGGGTCTTGCAGGGGATGGCATATTTGTAGGCCTCAAACTCCAGCTCCTTCATGAAAGATTGCACCCGGGCGGGGATGGCTCCGAAATAGTGGTCCTCGAGTTGCTGGTTCTTCGCCGACTCGTGACCGAGCAGGGTGCGCCCCGTCAGCAGCAGGTCGGGACGGGCGGAATAGATAGATTCGTCAACGAGGAAATACTCCTGCTCCCAACCCAGATAGGAATATACCTTGCGTACGGTGGGGTCGAAAAGGTGACAAACGTCGGTTGCGGCACAGTCAACTGCGTGCAGCGCCTTGAGCAGTGGTGTCTTGTAGTCGAGTGCCTCGCCGGTATAGGAGACGAACACCGTGGGGATGCAGAGGGTGTCGTCGACCATGAAGGCGGGCGACGAGGTGTCCCAGGCGGTGTAGCCACGTGCCTCGAAGGTATTGCGGATGCCACCGTTTGGGAAACTGGAGCCATCGGCCTCCTGCTGTGCCAGCAGTTTGCCCGAGAACTCCTCAATCACGTCGCTCCCCGGCAGACCGGCATATTCGATGAAGGCGTCGTGTTTCTCTGCAGTTCCCTCGGTGAGCGGCTGGAACCAGTGGGTATAATGCGTCGCGCCCATGTCCAGCGCCCAGTTCTTCATGCCTACAGCCACATTGTTGGCAATCTCGCGGTTGAACGGAGCCCCGTTGTCGAGCACATTGCAGAATACCCTGTATGTCTCGGCCGAGAGGTAGCGTGCCATCTGTTTCCGTCCGAACACATGGTTGCCATAATAGTCGGAAACCATACCGGCAGGAGGTTGGACGGTCACTGCCTTCTTGGCGAAAGCCTCCTGCAACACTTTGAATCGAAGATTACTCATTGTCTAGATGATGGTTATATGCTGGGAAAAATATAGCGTTTCCCGCTAGTTTTTGATTTCTGGCGGGTGGTTTGTTATACGTAAGTGGTTGTGTCAGTCTTTGCGGACGGGTTCGCTGGTGAGGCCGACGCCGAGCTTCTTGAAAATCTTGCGGTCGACCTCGCTGGTCATGACGGTGGTGTGCACCTGGCAGCCGTCGAGCGAACACCACGTTGACAGCAAACGGTATCAGGTATGTCGCATTGGGGACAGTCATGGCATAATCCCGAAGATACTATAGTGAGGATAATGGCGATTGTTTCTGGTCAATTCCAGAAGTTACCACTTTGTGATTCAGTCCATGTACTGTGGGTTGAGAAGACCTCGGTATCCTGGTATTGATTGGACGAGGGGTCAGTTAGAAAGAGTAGTTGCAAGGTGCTATATGGGTTGCTCATGGAGTAACCGGCTTCGCTACGGTATTTGAATACGGTGAGTTCTGGTTTGATATAGGTCTTCTTCTCCATTGTTTGTCTTGTTTTGTGATGGTTCACGACGGCATGCGGGCGTCTTCACCACTGGGTTTGCGCACTGGCTCGCTGGTGAGTCCGATGCCTAGTTTCTTGAAGATCTTTCGGTCCACCTCGCTGGTCATGACGGTGGTGTGCACCTGGCATCCGTCGAGGAGTGGCAGGCAGTCCAGCGCTTTGCGACAGTTGTCGTCGAGCAGGCTGAGGATGGAGAGGGTGACGAGCACCTCGTCGGTGTGGAGCCGTGGGTTGCTGCCGTGGAGCATGCTGACTTTGGTGTGCTGGATGGGCTCGATCATCTTTTGTGAGATGAGTTTCACGTCGTGGTCGATGCCGGCCAGATGCTTGAGCGCGTTGAGCAGCAGTGCGGCGCAGGCACCGAGGAGGTCGGAGGTCTTGGAGGTGATGATGGTGCCGTCGCTGAGCTCGATGGCGGCGGCGGGCGCCCCTTCCTTGTCGCGGCGCTCCTTGGCAGCCACGGTGGTGCGGCGGTCGTCGGTGGTGATTTTGGCCTGCTTCATGAGGAGGGCGATCTTGTTCACCTCGTTGGGTGTGGCTTTGCCGTCGGCACAGTCGCACAGGGCGCTGTAGTAGCGGCGGATGATTTCGTCCTTCGAGGCTTGGCAGCAGGCGTCGTCGTCGCTGATGCAGAAGCCGGCCATGTTGACGCCCATGTCGGTGGGCGACTTGTAGGGGTTCTCGCCGTAGATGTGCTCGAAGATGGCATTGAGCACGGGGAAGATCTCGATGTCACGGTTGTAGTTGACGGTGGTCTTGCCGTAGGCTTCGAGGTGGAAGGGGTCGATCATGTTGACGTCGTTGAGGTCGGCGGTGGCGGCCTCGTAGGCGATGTTGACAGGGTGCTTCAGGGGAATGCTCCAGATGGGGAAGGTCTCGAACTTGGCGTAGCCGGCTTTGATGCCGCGGCGGTTCTCCTGATAGAGTTGGCTGAGGCAGACGGCCATCTTGCCGCTGCCGGGGCCCGGGGCGGTGATGACCACCAGGGGACGAGTGGTCTCGACATAGTCGTTCTTGCCGAAGCCCTGGTCGGAGGCGATGAGTTCTACGTTGGTGGGGTAGCCCTCGATCATGTAATGGTAGTAGGCTTTGATGCCCATGCGCTCCAGCCGTTCGCGGTAGGCGGTGGCGCTGGGTTGGCCGTTGTAGTGGGTGATGACTACCCCGCTCACGAGGAAGCCGCGCTGCATGAAGGCCTCGCGCAGACGCAGCACATCCTCGTCGTAGGTGATGCCGAGGTCGCCGCGTTTCTTGTTTTTCTCGATGTCGGTGGCACTGATGACGATGACGATCTCGGCGTCATCCTTCAGTTGGGTGAGCATCTTGAGTTTGCTGTCGGGCTCGAAGCCGGGCAGCACACGACTGGCGTGGTAGTCGTCGAATAGTTTACCGCCAAATTCCAAATAAAGCTTGTTTCCGAACTTGCTGATGCGCTCTTTGATGTGTTCGGACTGTATCCGCAGATACTTCTCGTTGTCAAATCCGTATTTCATAAATGATGTTTTGTATATGTTGAAATAAAAAATACGGGATTCAAAAGTACGAACATTTCTGAATGTGGCAAAATTTTTTTTAACGATTAGTTGTATTTTGCTAGAAATCAATTCGGAAAATTGGTTTGTGGGGATGTGTGATTTTATGTAAAAATAATAAAATAGGGCCGAAAAAGTGGATTTTTCGACCCTGTTTCTTGTTGTAAAATAGTGAATGATCAGGCGGAAAGCATTTCGTCCACCTCGTCGCGGTGCTCGTAGAGGGTGCAACCGCCGGTGTGTTCCCAGGCCAGGGCGCTGGCGTCGCGCAGCTTGCTGAAGAGGGGCGAGCGGAGTGCCGCCCGCAGGCCGTCGCGCGAGGCGTTGGTGTCGCTGTGGGGCGAGAAGGGGCAGGGCTCGGCGGCGCCGTCGGGGCCGATGTGGAAAAAGCCTCGTCCGGCGGCCATGCAGCCGTCCAGCAGCTTTTCGTCGCCGGGGAAGGAGACGAAGATCATGTCCTGTCGGGTGGTGCGCAAGGCGTCCACCGTGCGCTCCATCCACTGCACATCCTCATCTTTGAAAGCCAAATGTTCGGTGCCTTCGTCGATGGGTACGTACTCGACGTAGAAGACCAGTTTGCAGCCAAGCTCGTGCAACCGGTCGATGTACTCCGGCGCCGTGACGGCCTCTTTGTTCTCCGTGGTGACGGTGATGCTGGTGCCAAAGAAGAGTCCGGCCTCTTGCAACATCTGCATGCTCAGCAGGGCACGCTCGTGGACTCCCTTGCCGCGGCGGGCATTGGTAGCCATGGCGTCGCCTTCAAGGCTTATGACGGGCAACACATTGAGGTGTTTCTTGAAGAATTCGATGTATTGCGGTCCGATGAGGGTGCCATTGGTGAAGACGGGGAAGAGCATGTCCTTCACGTCGGCGATCTGCTCCAGCAGGTCGCGTCGGGTGAGGGGCTCGCCACCGGCCAACAGTGCCACGCTGAATCCCATGTCCACGGCCTCCTTGAAAAGCGCGTTCCACGCTTCTGGCGAGAGGCTGGGTTTGGTGGGCGTGTCGCCGGCGATGCCGTTGCTGCGGGCATAGCAACCCTTGCATGCGAGGTTGCATGTGGTGGCGATGGAGCAGATGAGGAACGGCGGCACCGCCAGCCCCTCTTTCTTGAGGATCTGTTTGCGGCGGCGGTCGCCGCGGGCCATAGTGCGTTGCAACTGCAAGGCGAAGCGCGCTTCGCGCGGGTTGCTCAGCACCGATCGGTAGCCGGTCTGCACCAACTGGCGCAGGTTGTCGGTCATGAATTGGGCCAGATCGGTCATTGCTGATAGAGTGTGTTGATGATGGTGTCGAGTGATGCGATCAGCTTTATGAAATCTTCTTTGGCAATCGGAGCTCCTTCCCAGCATTTGACCATGCAAGCGGGGACATCCTTGGCCTTCTTCTCCAGCCGGCGGCCGGTCTGTGTAAGGCTAACGACGGTCTGCCGCTTGTCGCCGATGCCATGGGTGCGCACCAGGAATCCGGCGCGTTCCATGCGTTGCAGCAATGGGGTGAGCGTGTTGCTGTCGAGTTTTAGCCGTCGGCCTATCTCGTTGACGGTTAGGTTGTCATTTTCCCATAGCACCATCATCACCAGATATTGGGAGTAGGTCAACCCCAGCGGATCCAGCATGGGATGGTAGGCTTGGGTGATCAGCCGCGAGGCGGTGTAGAGCCTGAAGCAAAGTTGATTGTCGAGTTTGAGCTGTTCGTACATGGTCTTTGACGTTGGTTAAAGTTGTTCTTCGATGGCTTTCTCAAAGTCTTTCGGCTCAGTGGTGGGAGCGAAGCGCATGACCGTCTTGCCGTCCTTGGCAATGAGGAATTTGGTGAAGTTCCACAGAATGTCGCCCTCTTTCTTGGCGCTCTTGCTGATGCCTTTCAGCATGGTGTGCGTGGCCTTGGCCTTCAGACCCTTGTACTCCTCGGTGGGAGCCTGGGCTTTGAGGAAAGTGAACACGGGGTGCTCGTCGTCACCGTTGACGTCGACCTTCTTCATGATCTGGAAGGTTACGCCATAGTTCATGCGGCAGAAGCCTTCTATCTCGCTGTCCGTGCCGGGATCCTGCTCGGCAAACTGGTTGCAAGGGAAGCCGATGATGACCAGGCCGCGGTCGCGGTACTTCTCGTTGAGCTTCTCCAACCCATCGAACTGGGGCGTAAAGCCACACTTGGAGGCGGTGTTGACGATGAGGAGCACTTTGCCCTCGAAGTCCTTGAAGTTAATTTCTTTGCCATTGCTGGCAGTGGCGGTGTAATCGTAAATCGTTGCCATTGTATTATTGTTTTGTGCTACCGCACGGGTGCTCACTAGAGCAAGCAACAATGCGGCAGCGATGGTTAATACTCGTGTCACTGTTGTTTACATCTGGCGCAGTAACCAGTTCTGGTAGCCCAGTTTGTCGATGAGGTCGAGCTGCTGCTCGTCCCAATACTGATCCTCTTCCTCGTCGGCCAGGTAGGCCTTGGTGATGTCGTAGGTCGTCGGGTCGTTGGCCAGAGCAGGCATCAGCTGATACAGTTTCTCAACGCCTTCGCGCTGCAGCTTGAGGTCGGCCTCGATGTACTGCTTCGGATCCTCGACGAGGGCGCTCTTGTGGCAGATGTTCACCTCCGGCGTGCAGCCGAGGTCCATCATACGGTTGGCGTACTTCTCGATCCACTCCTGCTCCTCGGCATAGTGGTCCAGATACTTCTGACCCAGCTTCTCATAGCCGATCGATTTGAAGAGTAAACCCTGCATTTTGTGCACAAAAGAACTGCCCGAAAGCTCGTTCACGATCATCTGTGAGACCTGAAGTGTGGTGTTAAATTCCATAATCTTAATGTTTTATTTGTTTATTAAATTAAATCGTTCACGATGCAAATATACAACTATTATTTATACTACCAAACATAAAATGTGATATTTAACATTATTTAAAATTAGATCGTGCACGATCTAATTTGATATTCTGTTGATTTTCTTTGGTTTGTTTTTGCCATAATTTTTCCCTGTTGTTAAAGGATTTCTGATGTCTTTAAATAGGAATTTTTTAATAATATATTAGTTTTAAATTAGTGTAAATTATGAATTTAACTAGTGTTTGGATGATGTTCCTTTTGTATGGATCTAGGGCGAAATGTGGGTGTGATGAAATTAGATCGTGCACGATCTAATTTGAAACGCCTTTTTGCAGCCATGTAAATTTTATTGTGTATCTTTGCACTATGAATATAATACATATTAATACGCTCGAAGACGAAGCGTTGGCGCCCTATGCACGGCTGACGGAACGACAGTTGCAAAACACTTTGCATCCCGACGAGGGGTTGTTTATCTGCGAAAGCATGAAGGTGATCGAAGTGGCGCTGGCGCATGGCATGGAGCCGGTGTCGTTCCTCTGCGAGGAGAAATTCCTGCCAACGGTGCCAGATTGCGGCGTGCCTGTCTACACAGCCGAGCGTCAACTCCTGAAATCGTTGACGGGCTATGAACTATCACGCGGCGTGCTGTGTGCCATGAGGCGCCTCAAAAGGCCCGGAGTGGGGGAGGTGCTCGACGGGGCACGCCGCGTGGCGGTGCTCGACGGGGTGGTGAACAGCGAGAATACCGGCGCCATCTTCCGGGCCGCCGCCTCGCTTGGACTGGACGCCGTGCTGCTGACCCGCACCAGCTGCGACCCGCTCAACCGGCGTGCCTGCCGCGTCAGCATGGGCACGGTGTTCCAGCTGCCGTGGACATTCCTCGACAGCTACCGCCAGCTGAAGGACAGCGGTATGGCGGTGGTGGCCCTGGCGCTGACCGACCGCTCGGTGACTATCGGCGATGAACGGCTGAAACAGGTGGAAAAAATGGCCATCGTCCTCGGTAGCGAGGGCGATGGCCTAAGCGATGCGGTGCTGGGAGTGGCCGATTATGTGGCGCGGATCCCGATGCAGCGTGGGGTCGACTCGCTCAACGTCGCTGCTGCGGCAGCTGTGGCTTTCTGGGAATTAGGCAAGCCACCCGCAGGGCAAGCATCAGAATAACAGGCAGGATGGCGACCGAAAGGCCGCACACAATGACCCACACGGCGGCCACAGCGAAGCAGACTTCTTGCAGCCAGAGGCTCCACTGGGGACTGCGGCGCAGCCGGATGGCAATCAGCAACAGCAGGGGGGAGGCCCAGAGGATATTCAGGTTCCAACGGGTGCACCAGTGGTCGGTGCCGAACCACATGAAGCACAAGAACAGCCCCACCAGCCCTGCCAGGACGAATAGCACGCAGTCCATCCAGGGACGCCACCAGCCTCGCCACGTGGCGATGGCCGTCAGGGCCAGCAGCAGGGCGAAGACCACCAGCGGCGGGAAGCTGCGATGCAGCGGCTCGCGGTGGTCTCGCAAGTACTGACGTGTGGCGGCCGTCAGCGGCTGGCCGTCACGTGTGGCGTCGGCGTAGAGTTGCATCATGACCAGTGGGTGGAACATGGCCTCGCGGCTGTCGGTGCGATGGTCGGCCGGCAGACCCAGCAGCAGGTCGACTCCGAGGGTCCACCACTCGAGCCGTCCCCCGGCGGTGGAGCGGTGCACCATGTGCCGGTAGCTCTCCGGCTTCCACCCCCCGGTCGCCATTTCCCGCTTTCCGCAAGCGCTTTCTACCATGTCGCGCACACGCGTGGCACAGTTGTCGCGGAAGAAGTCGTAGCGATAGTAGCGGTTTTCGGGCAGGTAGTTCCACTCCAGCATCAGGAGGAGGTTGGACACCTCCTGCGGCGTGAGGTCGAGCCGCTGCTCCCACACGGCGCGCCGCTCGTAGTCGTAGGTGGCCATGAAGCGGTCGAAGGGTGTGCGGCTGAGGCAGTAGTCCATCATGCCGCGGGCAAAGTTCCAGTAGAAATGGGGCGTGTCGAAGTCGAAGGTGCCGTAGTTGTAGGCCACGTCGATGCCGCGGGTGGAATCCTGGATGCGGATGGCGGAGTGGCCGAAGGCAAGGTAGAACTCGTTGCCGGCACCGCAGGTGATGAGGCTGGCGGAGGCGCTGTCGCTCAGCGGCAGCGGCTGGGTCTGGGCCTGCGCAGAACCCATAAGACTTATAAGCCCGATAAGTGCTATAAGTCCCAAGTGCTTTCCTCTGGATGCTCTCTGTTTCATTTGGCGGCGACGGTTACTTCTTCGGCCAGGGCGGTGCGGGCGGCCTCGGCGCGCGTCTGCATGTGGATGGGTTCGCCGGTGCGACCCTGATGCACGGTGACCTGCGGGAAGGGAATCTCGATACCGGCGTTGTTGAAGGCGATGTAGATGTCCTCGCGGATGTCGATCCAGAGGTCCCAGTATTCCTCGACGGTGGTCCAGAGCCAGAGGGTGATGTCGACCGAGCTGGTGTTCAGTTCGCTGACGGCGATGGTGGGCTTCTTGTAGTCCCAGTGGATCCGCTTGTCGGCGTTGACCACCTCCCAAAGCACCTCTTTGGCCTTCTTGAGGTCGGTACCGTAGGCCACCGACGCCACCACGTCGAGGCGTATCTGCGGCTCTTTGGTGTGGTTGATCAGGCTCTTGGTGGCCAGGTCGCTGTTGGGAATGATGATGATGCGGCCGTTGAAGGGGCGCATGATGGTGTGGAAGATGCGGATTTCCATGATATAGCCTTTGTAGGAGCCGCATTCGATGTAGTCGCCCACCTTAAAGGGTTTCATCAGCAGGATGATCACGCCGCCGGCGAAGTTCTGCAGCGTGCCCTGCAGGGCCATACCGATGGCCAGACCCATAGCACCCAGCAGCGCGATGAAGGAGGTGGCCTTGATGCCGATGACGTCCATGGCCATGATGAGGATCATGGCTTTCAGCAGTACGTCGGCCAGCGAGCCGAGGAAGGTCTTGAGGCTCGGCTCAGCACCGCGCCGCTCGAGGCCGCGCACGATGACCTTCTTCAGCCATTTGGCCAGCTTCATGCCCAGCCACAGGATGAGGATGGCGGCGATCAGTTTGGGCAGGAAGGCCACCGAGAGCTCGGTGAGTTGTTGCAGGCTGTCTTTGAAGAAGGTGTTTTCGCCCGTCACCACGGCCTTGAGGTCGGTGATGTCCATGTTCTTGATGCTGTCGCTCATGGCGCGCGAGATGCTGTCTTGTGCTTTGACCATCTGGCCGAATTCGTCCTTCGGCTGCAGGCTGTCGGGCGGTGCCCCTGCCGCCGCTGCCAGCAGCACGGGGGTCTTGTCGTCTAGTAGTATCATTGTCGTTTGTTTGTTTTGTTGTTCTGGATCGGGAGGGTTTACATGATGCTCCAGGGCTCGATGCCGAGGATGTCGCAGACCAGATCGCGGGTGTGCACGATGAAGTAGAGGGCGCCGCTCTCGTGGGCGGGCAGGGCGGCCGACGAGCCGTAGTCGGCCACGTCGAGCGTCACATTGCTCACGCCGTGCGCCGTCAGGTAGCGGTACATGTTCTCCGTGTTCTCCACCGGCACGGTGATGTCCTGTGTGTTGTGGAAGAGCACGATGCGCTCGTCGCCGCGCGGCGACCAGCCCTGGCAGAGGTTGTCGGTCTGCATGGCCCCGAGGAAGCGCTGCGAGAGGGCGCTCGAGGTGTCGAGCATGGAGGGTGTCACATAGTCCGACACGCGCAGCGACCCTACCAGCGAGTCGATCTGTTCGCGCGTGTAGCGCTTGCTGAGCACCCACTCGTCGATGTGGCTCAGCACCGGCTCGATGAACACCTCGTCGCGGCGGGCGCCGAGGCCGAAGTATTCGTTGTAGGAGAGCAGCACACTGATCACCGTGCTGGGCATGCCCGCCACGGTGTCGACCAGGAAGCGGCTGTAGGTGGCCGGAATGTCGTAGGAGCCCGCGCCGGCCATCGTGCAGGTGATGTCGAGGTCCGGGTAGCGCTCGGCCACCAGCCGCACCACCCCCATCGAGGTCTGGCCCCCTTGCGAGTAGCCGACGTTGAACAGGCGATCCTCCCAGCGGTAACCCATCGCGGCCAGCAGCTCGCGTGCCGCCAGCAGGGCGTCGACGCTGGCCTGCGCGTTGACGGCCGAGATGCAATAGGCCTGATGCTCATGCTCGGTGACGCCGAAGCCGTAGTAGTCGGCCGAGACGGTGATCATCGGGCTGCGAGCCAGCACCTTCTGCACCGTCAGGTCGCCCCGCGTCGGGCACTGGTCGGCCCGGTAGACGGTGAAGTGGTTGTATAGCACCAACGCCGGTGCCGCCGACTGCCGCCCCACGCCGTCGCCCATTGTGATCGTGCCCGACAGCATCACCGGCTCCCCGTAGGGGTCGGTCGAGGGGTAGACGTAGTTGTACGCCATCATGTGGTCGGCCGCATAGTAGACGGAGTCGGTTATGCGCGCCGCGCCCATCGCCATGCCGGGGCCGGGTTGAGGCTCGGCCTCCTCGCGCTGGCACGACGCTACGGCTGTGGAAATCAGCACGCAGGCGGCAATCATCCAAAGGATATACTTCCGTTTCATAGGCAACGTTGGCTCTTTTTTCGGGCTGCAAAAATACAAAAATAAATCCATACCGCTGAAAAAACTTCGCCCAAGTGTACCCGTTCCGCTCCCGACACGTACCTGTTCCACATCCGTTCCGACCCCCTCAACTCCCTGGTGTTTCCCTGATGACTCCCTGATGACTCCCTGATGACTCTCTTAAAACCAGGGTGAAACCCCCAATTTTACTGGGATTTTGCTCGGTTTCAAGCAAGGATTGCACACTTTCGAAGAGTCAAATGCTTCGTTTCGAATGGTTTAAAGGTGAAAATTAGATCGTGCACGATCTAATTTTTTAACGCAATTTAACTAAAAAGAGCCGTTCGGCCCCCGGAGGGGCACCGGTGTTCCATTGGTTCCCATCCGGGGGTATGCCGAGGGCCTATTGAAGACCTTTTGAAGGCCTATTACTGGATTGGCGAGACAGGAATATCTACACCCTCTTTTTCCTGAACACGAATGGCACGCATAGCACGAATAATTCGTTGGATTTGTCCGATTCGTGTTCGTTTTCATTCAACGCGAATTACCGTAAATGACCGTGAATTTCCGTTAATTATTTTGCCGGTTTAAATAATATTCGTATTTTTGCACTTGCTTTCGAGAGCGAAAGCTGTAAGCAAGAAAAGCATTTGCTTATTCGGAGAACGTCCTTGAAGTTTGGCCACAGATAGACGATTATACGGAATAAAGCAGATGTCCACTTATGTGGACTTCTGAATTGTCTGTATAATCGGGTTAGGCCAAACACCCAAGGACGTGGACAAGGAAGATGTCCACGTTTTTTATGCCTCATGGGCCGGGTGTTTGGGTTAGCTGCGCGTTCTCAATATTAATAACAGAACGTACACCAACAACCTAACCCGATGGTTACTCGAACATCAAGGCTGCAAGGCAGCAAAAAGAGAAGGGACGACGAATATTACACGTTGTTCCAAGACATAGCGGACGAAGTGAGCCACTATTTGCCCCAACTGCGAGGCAAGCGCATCCTGTGCCCCTGCGACTGGGACGAGAGTTACAACGAGGAGATTGTTTACAAGGAAGAAGGCTATGTGCTGGGACGTGGGCTGTTCGGTGCCGAAGGTACCATTAAGAATATTGACATCGCGGGAACTCGCGAGAAGATAGAGAAGCGGATGGATCGGGTGAAATGCCAGTTTGTCTATTATTTGCTCAATCAGGCAGAGGAATGGGGTATTAAGTCCATAAGCGTGAGCGGTTACAATCCACAGACGGGCGAGGGCGTGCGCTTTCAAGACATCGACTACAGCCATTACGATGTCATTATTACCAATCCACCGTTCAGTCAGTTCGACGAATTTGTTGACTTAATGGTCAAGAACGGCAAGGAGTTTCTCGTTATTGGTCCACAAACAGCACCTACGGAGAAGAGCATTATCCGACATTTCCAAGAAGGGAATATCCGCATCGGCTATCACTACCATCTGAGCGGCTTCAACCGCCCTGATGGCAGCACCCTGCCCAAGCAGCACAATACGCCACGTAGCTGCATGTGGTACACAAACCTACAGGTGGACGCTGACGACAGAGAACTGACGTTAATGGCCTCATATTATGATAATCCAGAAAAGTACCCGAAATACGTGAACTATGATGCCATAGAGGTGCCAACCGTAGCTGATATACCCTACGACTATTATGGCGAGATGGGAATCCCCGTTACGTTTATGCAGAAATACAATCCCAAACAGTTTGAGATCATCGGATCAAGCAGTCAACTAAGCAAGCCTCTAAAACCTTTAGTAGAAACAGATGCAGTATATACAGGTGGAGGACGTGGCCGTTTTTATCTTGCCGAAGGGAATAAGCACTATCGCAGATTGTGGGACAGAATGGTTATCAAACGAAGAAAGGAGTAACAAATGATGACAGTAAGAGAACTATATGAAAAGGTTGTCAATGGTGTTATCATCAGTGACATTGAGCTACAACGGAATATTGTTTACGATGCAGACAAGCAGGCCCTGGTGATTGACAGCCTCTACAAAGGCATCCCTCTGCCAGCCTTCTACTTGTGGCAGAGAGAGGACGGAAAACTGGAGGTGCTCGACGGGAAGCAGCGCATCGAAGCCATCAAGAAATTCAAGCAGGGTAACCTACTGTATGAGGGTAAGTCATGGAAAGCCTACGCCTACGACAGTGACCTGCAGCAGGTAATTGACAATACAGAACTTACAATCATTACTTGCAGCGGCGACGAAGAGAAGAAACGAATGATATTTAAGCGTATCAATACGCTGGGCGTTCAGCTCTCGAAGTTTGAGGTTCTTAATGGCCTGTACCATGGCGAGTACATAGAAGGGTTGAACTACTACTTTGCTAATGACGCCAATGTTAGAAATGTGTTGCCAAACGCACCTGTTGACCGTGGAGATAATAAGTATCGCCTGCTTGAATACATATACTATGTACGAAACAAGAGTGTTTTTCCCAAACGGAGCGAGTTGGACGACTATGTGCAGCAACACAAGGATGAATCATTCAACGAGGAGGTCAAGAAGATAAAACCATATATTGGCTTTATTCGTGATGTTTTTGGCGATGCCTCCAAGATAAGCCCAGCATTGAAATTCAAGTTGGCGGTGAAATACCAGAAAGACCGAGCCATCTGGCTGCAGCACAAAGATGCAATATGCAAAGACTGCAACGCATTCATTAAAAGCGATGGATACAAGTTATCTTCCAGCAAGGATGAGGATATTGAGGCAATGGTTCTCGGTATTGTTGGCAATCTGAGTGTTGATCCGAAGCGTTTGTTTACAGCAGATGACAAGGCAAAATTGCTTGCAGAGTTGGAACCAGATGAGAGGGGACTATACGAATGCACAAAGTGCCACCAGCATTTTGCGGCAGACGAACTAACTATTGACCACATAAAACCGTGGAGTAAAGGTGGACGAACTGTGTTGACGAATGCTTGCTTATTATGCAGAGCCTGTAATAGTAGCAAGGGGAATAAATGATGCCATTTTCGTCGAACCATCACAGACGGACCACCGAAGCATCACTATAAGAACACTATCGGAACCATAGCGTTACCATATACCGAGGCAAAAGGGGAGCAAAAGATGAGCAAAAGGGGAGTAAAACCTATAGAGCATTTTTTAGCTCTTTCTCAAGACTATCGTAAAGATAAGCTGGACTTTGAAAATAGAGGCCGGTTTTCGTATTGTTCAGCGCAGCGTAAGTCTTGGATTTGTATACAATATTCATGGCCTCACGCATCGTCATTGAACGCTCTTCCATTAGACGAGCTATCATTTCGCGCGTCAACGTCTCTATCATGAATGTTTCTTTCCCGCTCATGATCTTTGCAATGATTGAATAGCCATATCCGTGGCAAACATATACTGGATGGTCACGGTATGGTATTTGATTTCTTCAAGGAACTGCTCTTCTGTTATGATCCCCTCTTCTACTCGGCGTATCTGGTAGCCAATCACATCGTCGGCAATTGGTCCAATTACAATATCGTAGTTGTGAACCTGTGTTCGTGTGCGGTTCTTGCGGTTCATCAACACAAAACGAGCCCACTCCATAGTATAACTGTCAAACTGGAGTACCTTCAATGCTTGTAGTGCATTGTTGTCAATGGTGTATTCATACACACGGGCTTCGCCGACGCCATATTGTTCAAACTTGCGTTCGGCTTGTCGTTGTGCCACCTGTTTGTCGGGAGTAAGATAAAATCCGATACCAAAGTCTTTGCCGACTCGACTTTCTTTGAGGTCTATTCGCAGTATTTCTGCATTGGTTCCATGATAGAGTTTCATGCAAGAGTCCCTCCCATTCGTTTGCAGTAAGCCGTTAGGTCCTCAACTGTGTTGTCAAAAGAGAATGTGTGTTCTACATCATAAAATCTATCCACGAAGTCAAGGCCTTTGTATCGCTGTAAATACTCGTATGCCTGCGACGTAGATATTTGGTGCGCCGTGGCAAACTCTGTTATAAGAGCCACAAAGTAGTTGATTTTATCAAGTGTATTCTTACTCATATTCACCCAATTTAACGCGACATTTCATTTTTTATTGTGTAAAAAGCAAAAAGCAGGCCGCCATATTTATGGCGGCCTGCTACTTATCTACTTAAATACTGTCTACTTTACTACTGACAGCCTAGCAGAGCTCGTGGATCACGAGGCCGGAGCGCAGTTTGGGCTCGAACCAGGTGGTCTTCGGAGGCATGATGTTGCCGGTGTCGGCAATGTCGATGATCTGCTTCATGCTGACGGGATAGAGGGCGAAGGCCACCTTCATCTCGCCGCTGTCGACGCGACGTTTCAGCTCGCCGAGGCCGCGGATACCGCCCACAAAGTCGATGCGCTTGTCGGTGCGGAGGTCCTTGATGCCGAGCACCTTGTCCAGCACGAGGTTGGAGAGGATGGTGACGTCGAGCACGCCGATGGGGTCGTTGTCGTTGTAGGTGCCGGGCTTGGCCGTGAGGCTGTACCACACACCCTCGAAGTACATCGAGAAGTTGTGGAGCTTGGCGGGCTTGTACTCCTGGCTGCACTCGCAGTGGCAGGGCAGTTCGCACTCGCACTTTCCGCCGTTCTTGGTGCAGTCGCACTTGCACTCGATGTCGAAGTTCTCGGCCAGCTTGGCGAAGAACTCCTTGCCGCTGAGGCCGTTGAGATCCTTGACGACGCGGTTGTAGTCGATGACGTTCAGCTGGTTGTCGGGGAAGATGACGGTCATGAAGTAGTTGTACTCCTCCTTGCCGGTGTGGTGGGGGTTCTGTTCCTTCTTCTCCTGTCCCACGAGGGCGGCGGCGGCGCTGCGGTGGTGGCCGTCGGCGATGTACATGGCGGGAACCTTCTTGTCGAAGAGCTCGACGAGCTCGTCGATGAGCTTGCGGTCGTCGATGACCCAGAAGCGGTGGCCGAAGCCGTCTTCCTTGGCGATGAAGTCGTAGATGGGCTTCTTGGCGGTGACGCTGGCCACGATCTCGTCGATGCGAGCCACGGAGGGATAGGCGAAGAACACCGGCTCCACGTTGGCGTTGGTGATGCGGACGTGCTTCATGCGGTCCTCTTCCTTGTCCTTGCGGGTCAGCTCGTGTTTCTTGATGACCTTGTTGACATAGTCCTCGCTGTAGGCGCAGGCCACGATGCCGTACTGCCACTTGGCGTTGGCATCCTTGGGGTTCATGCTCTGGGCGTAGATGTAGAGTTTCTCCTCCTCATCCTTCACCAGCCAGCCGAGGTCCTTGAACATGTTGTAGTTCTTCACCACCTGGAGGTACACTTCGGGCGAGTGCTCGTCGGTGCCGGCGGGCAGGTCGATCTCAGCCTTGGTGACATGCAGCAGGCTGTAGGGGTTGCCCTCGCACTCCACGCGGGCCTCTTCGGAGTTCAGTACGTCGTAGGGACGCGAAGCCAGTTTCTCGACGATGTCCACCGGGGGGCGGAATCCTTTGAAAGGTTTGATAACGCTCATATTGTGTCTGTTTTATTTGTTGATTTTTAATATTATTTGAGGCTGCAAAGATACGCACATTTTCTCACATGGCGAAATCTTTTTTTGCCGTATGGAAAAAAGTGCGTATCTTTGCAGTCGATTTCAACAGTGAAATCAACGAAGCGTTGTATCTTCGTCTTGCAATTGGAAACCTGAGAAATTTTCAAGTGACGCAAGGAAATATGACGGCTTCGCGCATATTAGCGTGGGCTGTTGTCTGTTTCTCCGTCACAAGGTAATTCTCAGGACCTCCAATTGAAGAAGTGGTACACGGCACCACGCTTCTTTTTATTATTGCTCAACGGGGTGCGGGCGAGCATAGATTAAAAAAAACATACCATGTTCAAACAAATCAAAAAAGTGGCGATGCTGTTCTTTGTGGCAGCCACAATGTTCACCGCCTCGTCCTGCAGTAAGGATGATGGGTATTCCGAAAGCGACATCATCGGTGTCTGGTATTTCCCGACGAGTGTCGGCTATGACCAGCTGCGCGGTGCGAAACTCGACATCAAGGCCGACCACACCGTCACAATCAACGCTACCACTGGTACGATGACTTTCGATTGGACGTTCAAGGACAACCAGTTCACAGCCACCCGTACATCAGGGCAATACACTGGCGTTCTGTCATTCAACGTCAAGGAGGTTACCTCGGACTACATGACTGAGGAGGGAGACTACCGAATGAATGGTAATGTCCTCGGCAGCGTAAGTGGAACGATGCGGCATTCTTTGTAGTCCATCCCATTAAATAGAAGGAATAGAAAAGAGGCTTGCGCCTATTGGCGCAAGCCTCTCTCGTTTTGTTTGTTTTGAGTCTGATTATTCTGTAGAGGTTTTATATCCTATCTTTTTGCGTGGTTGGGCAGGCTTCTCTCGCATCTCGTCAAGCGCGTCGTTGAGTGCGGCTATCTGGATGGCCACTTCCATGTTGGTGGCGCTCTGGTCATGGAGAATGTCGTCGACGCGGGCATTGAGTTGGTCAACTTTCATCGACAGTTTCTCCAATTTCATATCCGTAGCCTGCATGGCGCTCATGGCATTGCGGATAGCCACGAAGGCACGCATTATGTTGATGTTGACCTGTATGGCTATGCTTGAACGCAGAACAGAACTGAGCATGGCAATACCGAGTTCAGTAAAGGCATAGGGCAAGGCTCTGTCTCCACCTCTGTTTGAAATCGCAATTTGCGATTTCATAGCATCGGCTTTTTTGTTTGAAATCGCAATTTGCGATTTCAAACGCGTCCACTCGTCCTTGTCAAGACGAAACATGAAGTCTTCAGGGAATCGTTCAATGTTTCGTTTTACAGCCTCGTTAAGACGACCTGTTGTAACATCATATAGTTCTGACAGGTCACGGTCAAGCATCACACGCTGGCCGCGTATCAAATAGATACGGTCCTTGATGGCCTCAATGGGAACGTTCTCTACAGGGACAATCTCTTTATCCACGGAGTCTGTGCTTTATCCCTCGTAGAAGGGCATCTTGACGGTGACGGCCTTGAGGAGTTTCTCGCGGATCTTGATGTAGATCTCGGTGCCGACTTTGGCGTACTCGGCCTTGATGAGGGCGGTGCCGATGTTCTTGCCGGTGCTGGGGCTGGGGCTGCCCGAGCGCACCTCGCCGATCTTGTTGCCCTGGGCGTCGCAGACCTCGTAGCCGTTGCGGGCGATGCCGCGGTCGACCATCTCGAAGCCGGCCACTTTGCGCTTGAAGCCGGCGGCCTTCTGGGCGAGGAGGAGTTCCTTGTTGATGAAGTTGTTGTTCTCGGCTTTCAGCTTGACAATGAAGGCCAGCGGAGCCTCCAGCGGGCTGACGGTGTCGTCCATCTCGTGGCCGTAGAGGGCGAAGCCCTTCTCCAGACGCAGGGTGTCGCGGCAGCCCAGACCGGCGGGCATGATGCCGTACTCCTTGCCAGCCTCGAAGACCTTGTCCCACACCTCGATGGCTTTCTCCTTGGGGATGTAGATCTCGCATCCGCCGGCGCCGGTGTAGCCCGTGGTGCAGAGGATGATGTTGGGGATGCCGGCGAAGGTGAGGATCTTGAAGGTGTAGTACTCCATGTCGACGATGTTCTCGCTGGTCAGCTTCTGCATGGCCTTCAGGGCGTTGGGGCCCTGCACGGCGAGCTGAGCCCACTGCTCGCTCTCGTTGACGAAGTCGCGGCCGAGCTCCATGCCCATCTTGTCGGCAATCTGGCTCATCCAAGCCCAGTCCTTGTCGATGTTGGCGGCGTTGGGCACCATGAAGTACTCGTCGTCATGGACGCGATAGACGAGCATGTCGTCCACCACGCCACCCTGACCGTTGGGCAGGCAGGTGTACTGCACCTTGCCGTCGAAGAGGTCCTCGACGTTGTTGGTGGTCACATACTGCATGAAGTGCTTGGCGATGGGGCCTTTGGCGCGGAACTCGCCCATGTGGCTCACGTCGAACACGCCCACGTTGTTGCGCACGTTGTTGTGCTCCTCGATGAGGGTGGTGTACTGGATGGGCATGTTGTAGCCCGCAAATTCGGCCATCTTGGCGCCGAGTTTGATGTGAAGGTCGGTGTACGGTGTGGTTTTCATTACTAATTTATTGTTTTTGTTTGATTTATTTTCATTGTTAATATGTGCTATAACGTAGTGTTGTCCGCTTTATTGTGCGCGGATGAAAAAAAAGCGCCAAGTGTTGAAAGTCATGTTTTTGAGATAAAAAAAACAGTCTGTCGGACACGTTGCCGGGGACTGATTCCAACGTCGGAAACGGCAGCCCGCCACGCTACATGCAGATAATCTGCATATTCTGTGCATTTATGCCTAGATGATGCCTAGATGATGCCTGGATGATGCCTAGTTGATGCCTGGAGGATGCCTGGATGATGCGCACAATAAAAGCGCAAGAATGGCGTTAACATGACAATTATGGACGACAAACATCTGTATAGCAACTTTGAATACGAGTCGGCGCTGTCGACCGGCACCGGCGCCACGCCGCAGAACCAAGTGAGCGACAGCTATGTGGAGCGCATGCGGGCCCTGCGCCGGCAGGAGCCGTCGGTCGAGGAACTGGTCAGCGGCATCCGTCATGGCGACCGCACGCTGCTCAGCCGCGCCATCACGCTGGTGGAGAGCTCTCTCTATGCCCACCAGAAGAAGGCGCAGGAGGTCATCGAGCGCTGCCTGCCGCTGAGCGGCAAGAGTGTCCGCCTGGGCATCACCGGCGTGCCGGGAGTGGGCAAGAGCACCACCATCGAGGCCCTGGGCAAGCACCTCACCGCCCACGGGCACAAGGTGGCTGTGCTGGCCATCGACCCCAGCAGCGAGCGCTCGCGCGGCAGCATCCTGGGCGACAAGACGCGCATGGAGGAGCTCAGCGTCGACCCCAACGCCTTCATCCGCCCCAGCCCCTCGGCGGGGAGCCTGGGCGGTGTGGCCCGCAAGACGCGCGAGATCATCACCCTCTGCGAGGCCGCCGGCTTCGACGTGGTGATCGTCGAGACCGTCGGCGTCGGACAGAGCGAGGTGGCGGCCCACTCGATGGTCGATTTCTTCCTGCTGCTCCAGCTGGCCAACGCCGGCGACGAGCTGCAGGGTATCAAGCGCGGCATCATGGAGATGGCCGACATGATCAGCATCAACAAGTGCGAACTCGACCCCCAGCGGGCCCAGCTGGCCGCCAGCCAGTACCGCAACGCCCTCCACCTCTTCCCCATGCCCGACAGCGGCTGGACCGTCAAGGTGACCCTCTGCTCGGCCTACACCAAGGAGGGCATCGAGGAGCTGTGGAACACGGTGATGGAATACGTCACCTTCACCAAGCAGAACGGCTATTTCTACCACAAGCGGCAGCAGCAGAGCCTCCGCATCATGACCGAGGCCATCGAGAACGGCCTCCGCGAGCGCTTCTACTCGGCCCCCGGCATCGAGGAGCGCATCGAGGCCCTCAAGCAGCAGATCCTCGACAACCGCATCACCCCCTACGCCGCCGCCGACCAACTGCTCGACGCATGATCTACGTCCACGTGCCGTTCTGCCACCGCAAGTGTACCTACTGCGCTTTTTTTTCACGTCCGGAAAGTGGAAAGTGGAAAGTGGAAAGTTATGTTGATGTACTGCTGCAGGAGATGGAGCTCCGCCGGGGCGAGCAGGCGCACCCCATCCGGACGGTCTACTTCGGCGGCGGCACCCCGTCGATGCTTCCCATCGGGCACCTGGCCCGCATCGTCGAGGGGCTGCGGCGTTGCTTCGACCTCTCTCAGGTCGAGGAGGTTACCCTCGAGGCCAATCCCGAGGACCTGACGCCCGACTACCTGGCGGCGCTGGCCTCGCTGGGCCTCTTCAACCGCCTCAGCATCGGCATCCAGAGCCTCGACGACGACGTGCTGCGGTGGCTCAACCGCCGCCACACCTCCCGCCAGGCCATCGACGCCGTGGAGCGTGCCCACGAGGCAGGCTTCCACAATATCAGTGTCGATTTTATCTATGGGGTAGTGTCTGCAAGTCCGATGGGTCCCATAAGCCCTATAGGGCCTATAAGTCTTATAAGTCCAATAGTTTCCATGGTCAACCACATCTCCGTCTACTCGCTCACCGTCGAGGCGGGGACCGCCCTGGCGCGCCAGGTGGAGCAGGGGAGGGTCGCGCTGCCCGACGAGGACGAGGTGGTGCGGCAGTACTTCGCACTGCACGACCTGCTGGAGCGCGAAGGCCTGCATCAGTACGAGGTGAGCAACTACGCCCGCCCGGGCTTCGAGTCGCGCCACAACAGCCGCTACTGGGATCGCACCCCCTATCTCGGCCTCGGCCCCGGGGCCCATAGTTTCGACGGGCAGTGCAGGCACTGGAATAACCCCGACGGCACTGTGGGCGAGGAACTGCTCACCCCTGCCGATGCCTACAACGAACTGCTGATGACCTCGTTGCGTACCGTCCGAGGCTTGCCGTTGGAGGCAGTGCCAGAGGGGCAAAAAGAAAGGCTGCACCGTGCGATGCAGCCTTATGTCGACTGTGGTTGGATCGAGCGTTCCGACCGTTTCTACCGTCCCACCCCCGAGGGTCTGCTCCATGCCGACGGCATGGCCGCTGCGCTATTCATCGCCTGACTGCTCGTCGTCGGGGGCGTAGAGCTCTTGTTGTGGCGGTTCGGGGTTGATGTTGTCCTTGATGATGTAGCCTTTGTAGGTTTCTTTGATCTCTTGCAGGAAAGCGTAGGCTTCGAGGCGGGTGCGGAAGTCGCCCACCTTGACCTTGAAGTTGGGCTCTTCGAAGACGATGTAGGCCTGCACCGCCGGGTAGTCGAGCTGGAAGCGGTCGCGCAGGTTGAAGGCACTGGTCTTGGAGTTGGTGCCGGAGAAGGAGGCTATCTGCACGCGGAAGCCGGGGATGGTCTTGGCGCGGCTGTTGAGTTCGACGTGGCGTTCCACCATGCGGGCGGCGTCGACGTCGCCGATGATGCTGACGTGCCCCGTCTGGCACCAGCCGGTGGCGCCGAGGCTGAGCAGCAGCATCAGGAGGGGCAAGTGCTTCATGGACTAGTAGTTGGCAGTGTCGGCCAGCACGCGCGTGGGACGCACGGTGAGCACGGGGATGGTGGATTCGTTGATCATCTGCTGGGCGTAGGTACCCAGGAAGAGGCTGGTGAGCGTCGACTCCTGCTCGGTCATGATGGTGATGAGGTCGGCCTTCACCGCGTTGGCGTAGTCCAGGGTGCTGGTGGTGACGTTCTTCTCCACCTCGATGTACTTGGTGACGTAGGGGATCTCGGCCTTGTCGAGGTAGCGCTCGACGAAGTTGACGTAGTTGTTGATGATGCGGCGCACGTCGGACACCGAGGAGGTGTAGAGTCCCAGCAGGTGGATGGTGGCGCCGAAGGTCTTGGCGAAGAGGGCCGCCTGGGCGGCTTTCTGGCGGGTGTCGTCGCTGCTGTCGAGCGGTACGACGATGGTTTCCAGCTGCTTGTTGAAGTTGAAGTCTTCGCGCACGATGAGCACCGGCACGGGGCTTTGCTCGATGGTCTTGTAGCTGTTGCGGCCGAGGAGGCTCTTCTTCATGCCGCTCATGCCGTGGGTGCCGACGACGAGGAGGGCGGCGTCGTCCTCCTTGGCTTGGCGTGTGAGCTCGTCGGCGGGGTTGCCCTCGCGGAGCACATACTCCAATTTGATGCCTTTCAGCAGGTGGGCCACACCGGCGTTGCGGCGCTCGATTTCGGCGCGGATGGGGCCTTCGTCCTCTTTTTTCTCTTTCACGTAGACCAACCGGATGTCGCTTTGCCAGCGATTGGCGATGTCTATGGCCAGATCGACGGCGTAGGCCGATCCCGAGGAAAAGTCAAAACCAACGACTACTCTGTTCATTATGTTCTTAGTTTTAATATTGCGGTGCAAAATTACGAAAAAAATCGAATACGGCAAAAAAAAGTTTCATTCCGGAGCAAAAAAGTGTATTCCTGTCTTGCAACGCCATTCGACGGCAGTTTTTGAAGGAATGAAAATTAAGTTAATTTATGTCAAAAAATTAGATCGTGCACGATCTAATTTGCATGTTTAAAACATTCAGAACGAGATGTTTGACCTTCCGGAACTGTGCAAACCATGCTGGAAAACTCGCAAATCGCTGACAGGGCAAGGATTTCACCCTGGTTTTAAGAGAGTCATCAGGGAGTCATCAGGGAGCCATCAGGGAGAAGTCAGGGAATCATGGGCGTTTCGGAGGGGTGGCGACGGGGTCGGAACGGGGGGTGTCGGAGGGGCGCTGGAGGGGATGTAAACCCGCTGTTGAAAAAAATATTTTGCTATATTAAATAAAATGCGTACTTTTGCATTTGATTTTTTGAGTAGAAAACGTGATTTGTAATCCTAAAACAACAACAAATATATGACTCATGACATTCTGATTGCGGTATTGGTTCTGGGCGCCTTGGGTGTCCTCTTTGCCGTAGTGCTCTACATTGTGGCTCAGAAGTTTAAGGTGGTCGAAGACCCGCTGATCGACGAGGTGGCCGAGGTACTCCCCGGAGCCAACTGCGGCGGTTGCGGCAAGGCCGGCTGCCGGGCGTTTGCCGAGGCTTGTGTGAGCCAGGGAAACATGGAAGGATTGCGTTGTGCGCCGGGCGGCGACGCGGTGGCGGCCAAGGTGGCCGAGCTGCTGGGCTGCGCCGTCGTGCAGGGTGAACCCCAGGTGGCTGTGGTGCGTTGCAACCCCGCCAACTGCGGCGACCAGCGCCGTTCCAACTATGACGGTCTGCGCTCCTGCGCCTTCCAGAATACGGTCTACACCGGCGAGGGCGGCTGCCCGTTCGGCTGCCTGGGCTGCGGCGACTGCGTGGCCGCCTGCCAGTTCGACGCCATCCACATGGATCCCGAGCGCGGGGTGCCGGTGGTCGACGCCGACAAGTGCACCGCCTGCGGTGCCTGCGCCAAGGCCTGCCCGCGCCGCATCATCGAGTTGCGCAACAAGGGCAAGAAGGACCGCCGCGTGTACGTCAGCTGCGTCAACAAGGAGAAGGGCGCCGTGGCCATGAAGAGCTGCGCCAACGCCTGCATCGGCTGCGGCAAGTGCGCCAAGGTGTGCCCCATGGAGGCCATCACCATTGCCGACAACGTGTCGTACATCGACTACACGAAGTGCATCGCCTGCCGCAAGTGCGTCACCGAGTGCCCCACCAAGGCCATCAAGGACGTGGGCTTCCCGACGCCGGCCGTCAAGCCTGCCCCCAAGCCCGAAGCCGTCGAGGTCCCCGCACAGCCGGTGGCCGAACCCGTCAAAGCCTGAAGCAACCGATCTAACATCTCAACGTATCAACGCATCAACGAGAAGGATATGAAGACATTTCGCATGGGTGGTGTACACCCCGAAGAGAACAAGATATCGAACGATGCCGCCATCGAGGTGATGCCTGTGGGCAAACAGATGGTGGTGCTCATGAACCAGCACCTGGGCGCCCCGGCGACGCCGGTGGTGCAGAAGGGCGACAAGGTGAAGGTGGGCCAGCTGATCGGCGAGGCCCAGGCCTTCATGTGCGCCAACGTCCACTCGCCCGTGAGCGGCACAGTGCTCAAGGTCGACACCTGCAAGGACGCCTTCGGCCTGAGCAAGCCCGCCGTCTACATCAACGTCGAGGGCGACGAGTGGCTGGAGACCATCGACCGCACCCCCGACATCAAGCGCGAGTGCACGCTCGAACCCAAGGAAATTGTGGCCAAACTGAAGGAAATGGGTATCGTCGGACTGGGCGGTGCCACCTTCCCGGCCCACATCAAATACAGCATTCCCGAGGGCAAGAAGGCCGAGTACCTCATCGTCAACGCCGCCGAGTGCGAGCCCTACCTGACGAGCGACTACCGCGTCATGATGGAGCACGCCGAGGAGGTCTGCATCGGCATCAGCATCCTCCGCAAGGCGCTGGGGGTGCCGAACGCCTACATCGGCATCGAGAGCAACAAGCCTCTGGCCATCGCCCACATGCAAGAGGTGGCCCGCGGCTTCGAGGGCATCGTTGTCGAACCCCTGAAGGTGAAGTACCCCCAGGGCGCCGAGAAGCAGCTGATCAACGCCGTCACCGGCCGTCGGGTGCCCAGCGGCAAGCTGCCTATCGACGTGGGCTGCGTCGTGTCGAACCTCGGCACCACCTTCGCCGTCTACGAGGCCGTGCAGAAGAACAAGCCGCTCATCGAGAACATCCTCACCGTCACCGGCAAGGAGCTCCCGAGCCAGCACAACTACATCGTCCGCATCGGCACCACCTACAACGAGATCATCAAGCACTCCATCGGCGAGCTGCCCGCCACCACCGGCAAGGTGATCAGCGGCGGCACCATGATGGGCAAGGCCGTGGTGAACCTCGACGCCCCGACGGTGAAGGGCAACGCCAGCGTGCTCGTGATCGGCGAGAAGGAAGCCCGCCGCGCTCCGGAGACCAACTGCATCCGCTGCGGCAAGTGCATGCACGCCTGCCCCATGGGATTGGAGCCCTACCTCTTCTCGGCCTTGGTCAAGAACGGTCGCACCGAGGAGGCCAAGGAGCACAACATCCTCGACTGCATCGAGTGTGGATGCTGCTTCTTCAGCTGCCCGGCCAACAAGCCCCTGACCGACGAGATCCGCCTCGGCAAGAACCGCGTGCGCGCCATGATGGCCGCCAAGAAGTGATGTGGAATTGAATGTTGAACCAAGAACACTATATATAGTATGAATCTATTAAATATATCGGGCTCGCCCCACGTGCATAGCGACGAGTCGACAAAGAAAATCATGTGGCGTGTCAACCTGGCCCTGGTGCCGGCGTTGCTTGTCGCCATTGCCTATTTTGGCGTCAATGCCCTGTTGGTCAGTTTGATTTCGGTGGTCAGCTGCGTGTTGTTCCAGTGGCTGATGGAGAAGTTCATCCTCAAACAGCCGACCACCATCTGGGACGGCTCGGCCATCGTCACCGGTCTGCTGCTGGCCTTCAACGTGCCGGCCACGGCCCAGATGCTGTGGATCGTCGTCATCGGTGCCCTCGTGGCCATCGGCATCGGCAAGATGTCGTTCGGCGGCCTGGGCAAAAACCCCTTCAACCCCGCGCTGGTGGGCCGTGTCTTCCTGCTCATCTCCTTCCCGGTGCAGATGACCACCTGGCCCAAGGTGGGCGCTTGGTTCCCGACGCACTTGATGACCGACGCCAACAGTGGCGCCACCCCTCTCGGCATCATCAAAGAGGCGGTGAAGAACGGCCAGAACATCAGTGACGTTATGGCTTCGGCCGATATGCCGTCGCTGATGCAAATATTCCTGGGCCATATGGGCGGCTCGATGGGTGAGATCTCGGCCTTGGCCATCCTCATCGGTGCCATCTACCTGCTCTGCCGCAAGGTTATCAGCTGGCACATCCCCGTGGCCTTCATCGGCACGGCCTTCATCTTCAGCGGTATCCTGTGGCTCGTCAACCCCGAAAAGTTTATGGATCCCACGATGACCATCCTCACGGGCGGCATCATGCTGGGTGCCTGCTTCATGGCTACCGACATGGTCACCTCGCCCATGGCCAAGAGCGGCCAGCTCATCTTCGGCTTTGGCTGCGGCCTGCTGACGGTCGTCATCCGCAACTGGGGCGCCTACCCCGAGGGTGTGAGCTTCGCCATCCTGATCATGAACAGCGTCACCCCGCTGCTCAACCGCTGGTGCAAACCCAAACGCTTCGCTTGTTAAACTTGTAAATACTGTACGATTATGGCAAAGAAAGCACAATCTACATTACCCAATATGCTGGTGTCGCTGACGGCAATCGCCCTGGTGGCGGCCGCAGCGCTGGCAGCACTCAACGGAATGACCAAGGATCCCATCGCCAAGGCCCAGGAGGCCAAGGTCAAAGCGGCTATCAGCGCCGTGATGCCGGCCTTCGACCGGCTGGAGGATCGCGATATCAACGGCGCCCTCTGCCACTTGGGCTACGACGCCGAAGGCAACTTTGTCGGCGCCGCTGTCGAGGCTGGCAACGACAAAGGCTTCGGTGGTCATTTGCAGCTGATGGTGGGCTTCGACAAGGAAGGCCAGGTCAGCGGCTATCGGATTCTGGAGACCCACGAGACTCCGGGCTTGGGTGCCAAGGCCGACCAGTGGTTCCAGAAGGGGGGCAAGGGCGACGTCATCGGTACCACCCCTGCCAGCAACGCCCTCAGTGTCAAGAAGGACGGCGGCACGGTCGATGCCATCAGCGGCAGCACCATCACCTCGCGCGCCTTCCTCGATGTGGTCAACGATGCCGCCAAGGTATTCTCTAGTATCACCCTCTAAACATTGCTATTATGAAGACAAAAGATATAATCAAGAACGGTCTCATTAAAGAGAACCCTACATGGGTTCTTGTCCTCGGCATGTGCCCCACGTTGGCCACCACCACCTCGGCCATCAACGGTCTCTCGATGGGTCTGGCCACCACTTTTGTGCTGATGATGTCCAATATGGTCATCTCGCTGCTCAAGAGTGTCATCCCCGACAAGGTGCGCATACCGGCGTTTATCGTCATTATCGCCACCTTCGTCACGATGGTGGAAATGGTTATGAAGGCCTACCTGCCGGCGCTGTACGACAGCCTGGGACTCTTCATCGCCCTGATCGTGGTCAACTGCATTGTGCTGGGTCGCGCCGAGGCCTTCGCTTCGAAGAACAACGTGGGCCAGTCGTTCCTCGACGGCCTCTTCATGGGATTGGGTTTCACCTGGGCTCTCACCCTGCTCGGCATGGTGCGCGAGCTGCTGGGTACGGGCTGCTTCTTCGGCCACAGCCTCATTGGTGGTGCCGACGGCATGCTGATGATGATCCTGCCTCCGGGCGGCTTCTTGGCGCTAGGTCTGCTGATGGCTCTGATCAATCATATTAGGCGTCGCGGTGTTAAAAAATCATAAAAAACGCCAAGCGCTGACCCAAAAAGGGGGCCAAAAACGTCTATAGGGCAGAACGTGGAACAAAACAATATAAAATATCCGAAAATGAAACGTCTAGTTTTGATAGTGGCAGTAGTAATGATGGCCGTGGGTGCACAGGCGCAGAATTGCGATTCGATCATGCTTCCCTACTTCCGATGGAACACGGAGCAGATGGAACGCTATCTGATGCAGGCTCCGGAAAAGTTCGAGTACCGGTGCCAATATGCCCGCAACGCTTTCTATGAGTCCGACACGATGCCTACGGGTGTCATCTTGTACGACATTGCAGATGTGCAGGACAAGTTTACCGGCGAGACGCTTCCCGCCAACTATGTGGTCGATCTGAACACGTTGAGCTACTATCGCTACAATTTTGCATGGTTCCAGCTGGTTAACCGTGATGTGGAAGAGACGATCTGTTTCCAGACTCCCGGGTCAACGCACCCTTACTTGGTGGTTCGTTCTATCATGGAGATGAGGGAGGTTACCGATCTATGGTTTAACGAGTATATGGCGACACGGCAGAACAGCCAAGATTGACGAAAGAATAACCTATAGAAATATATTTTGATATGAAAAAGATATCTGCATATTTCGTTTTGTTTGCGCTTGCCTTAGCATTCTCCCCTTCGGTGAAGGCTCAGGGGTATACGTACCGTATGAATGCAACAACGAACGGTACGATAGCGTCCCTTTCGGCGACGATGACGGCTATCACTATTCGTGACGACGACTCGCAGGGTGCGGGTGCTCCCGAGGAAGGGTCGCCAGCGCGCGGAGTGGACTACTCAATAACCATTGAGGGAAACTGTACAGCCGACAGCCATTTGGCAGTATATGTCTCCGAGTTGTCGGTCCACTGCCTCGATACGATCTACCTCTACGACGGACCTTCCACCAGTTCTCCCCTCATCAAGAAGTTCAATAACAGTTACGGCGATGTGCATGCGGGTGACTATATCTATGTGTCGGCCAGCAACACGTCCAACATGATGACCATCCGTTTCAAGACTGACGCCTTGACAGACACCAGTCGGACGCGGCTTTCGTGTTATCAAAACCGGGGCGATGTCGGAAAAGGGTTTATCCTTGTGGCTCAGTGCAACAAACCCTGCGAAGATGTTATACCGACGATTCTGCCGAAATTCTATCGCACACGTAACAATGTGGTCTACGATTCGTCATACATCCGCGAGGTGACAGTCTACGACACGGTCTATATCAACGAAGACAACCCCTCGTTAGACAGCATCGATCACATTGATACGATCCGTTTCATGGGCGCCAATCTCTGCATTGGTGACGGTGTCATCTTCCAGGGTAAAGGTCAGTACTCCTACCGGTATGGCTTCTACACCCCATCGGACAACACCTCTCTCTTCAAGTGGAATATGGGTAACGAGGGTGATACTGTCGTGGGTATCGGTATCACTCAGGTTGAATACAACGAATATCAGCGGACGGGCTGCTACGACGTCGAACTCCGTCTGATAGACAGCTATGGCTGTCTCAATGGCAGTTATGCCAGTATCAAGGTGCGCACCGCACTAAACCCCATCAAGACCCTCTTCTCTTTGGGCGACCTGTGCAACAGCGATTCGCTGACAGTCAACATGGGTTACTCGGGTGAAAACGCTACTTTGACCCTCCGTCGCATTGTTAACGACAGCGCTGTGTCGAAGACTTTTGAAGCCGTTACTTTCATTCCCGACGGATGCAACTGCCCTCAGGGCAACTTCTTTGAAGCTCCGGTCGACTTCTCGGAGTTCCCCAACAATGGTATGATTACCCAGCCGACCGATATTTGCTCCATCTGTATCAACATGGAGCACACGTGGCCGAGCGACTTCTACATGTCGATCATTTGCCCGATCAACAAGGAAGCCATGATCAAATACGGAAACAATATTACTTGTGACCCGCAGGGCTTTCTTGGAGAAACGAACTTTACAAACTCTGAACCCGGTGGCTCCTCTGGTGATAATACCAACTACGGTTGGGCTACCCACGATGACAATGGTTCGTGTACCGATCCGTGGAACAATCCGTATGGCATCGGTGCCGATTATTGCTTCAGCCGTAACGAGGCCTACACCCTCGTGACCGGCGAGAATGCAGGAACGGTGTGGACCCCGTCCAATGTGCGCCCTGCGGGTCAGTTCTACATCAATGAGGATGAGGGTAATATCAATGTGGTTTCGTCGACCGGAGTCACGCTCCCGGTGGTGCCAGCCACATACGTGGATGCTGCCGGTGTGTCGCACCCATTCCGCAATGCGGGCACAACCCCCACGCTTGACGGATCGACTATGCGCAAGCCCAGCAATCACGAGGAGAAAACCGACTACTACATTCCTTGGACCGATTTCTCCGAGTTGGTCGGTTGCCCGCTCAACGGTACGTGGAAAATCCGTGTCTATGACACGTGGGGCGGCGACAACGGTTGGATCTTCAATTGGTCGCTTGACATCTGCAACATCACCATGGCTGGCGACTGCAAGTATCAGGTGGGTATCGACAGTCTCGTATGGCATCCCGATCCCTCGCCGCAGTATCACGACTACGACCTGGGCCATTACCGCGGTCTCAAAATCAATGCCGCTTCCCCAACGGTCAGTTATATCTCCTCGCCCGACACGGCAGGTACCTTCCCCGTCCTGGTGAAGATCTACGATGAGTTCGGTTGTGTGTGGGACACCAACACCCGCATCAACACCTACTGGACCCCCATGCCCGACCTGGGTCCCGACACGGCGCTCTGCGGTGTGGACCGTATGCTGCTCGATGCCGGCGACCGCCACAAGAACACCGAGAACTTCAACTACATCTGGTCGCCCTTCGGCCAGAATACCGACACCATCACCACGGCCGAAGGCGCCACCGACGAGATTGAGTACATCGTGCGCGCCTGGAACAAGCCCGAAGGTACGGTCGGCCTCACCTGCGAGGCGCGCGACACCATCCGCGTGGACATCCGCCGACAGCCTATGCCCAACTTTGTGCCTACGCCCTTCACGTTCGAAGGTTGCGCGCCGTTCACCCTGTCGTTCGACAACCGTAGCGTCGATGCCGTCGAGCACTACTGGGTGTTTGGCGACGGCATCACCTCGACCGAGGCCAGCCCGACCCACACCTACGATGCCGGTCTCTACGACCTGAAGTACTACGCCACCTCGGCCGACGGATGCATCGACTCCATCATCAGTCCGCAGGCCATCGCCGTCTTCGACGCGCCTCATGCCGGTTTCTCGTGGAATCCGACCTATCCTTCGGTGCTCAACCCGGTGGCCACCTTCACCAACCTGACCGAGCCCAAGACCAGCTGGACCAAGTATTTCTGGGAGGTGCAGTACAACCTCGACTACCCGCTCTCGGTCGAGACGCTCACCGAAGAGACCCCGAGGTTCGACTTCTCGCAGTACACCGAAGGCGACCCCTCGGGCAACTATGCCGTGCGCCTCATTGCCCGAACCGACAACCTGGCCCCCTCGGGCAATGTCATCTACTGCCGCGACACCGCCGAGAACACCATCCTCGTGGTCAATGACTTCCTCCAGTTCCCCAATGTGGTCAGCCCCAACGGCGACGGTGTCAACGACCGCTTCGTCATCGGCAACCTCGTCAACGGCATGGGCTACCCCATCAACCAGCTTGACATCTACAACAAGTGGGGCACCCGGGTCTACCACCGCGAGAATATCTCGAACGACGAGGACTTCTGGGATCCCAAGGACATGCCCACCGGCACCTACTTCTACCGCTTCTCGGCCAAGGGCTACAATGGCAACATTGAGCACAACGGCTCCATCGAGGTGGTACGCTAGTCCCGTCTGTCGGCAAAGAACCAGCGAGGGCTGGCCGCTTCTGGCGGCCAGCCCTCCTTTTTTTTCGTCGCACCCCGACTGTGAGGCCCGGCGATGCCCGTGCCGCTAGCCGAAACCCACCCCATCTGCCACCCGTTTTCCGTCCGCATTGCACCCCTCTCGACCCCCCTGAAACCCTGTCTGCTCCCTGATGGCTCCGTGATGACTCCCTGATGACTCTCTTAAAACCAGGGCAAAATCCTTGCCCTGTCAGCGTTTTGCGAGTTTTCCAGCATGGTTTGCACACTTCCGGAAGGTCAAACGTCTCGTTTAGAAACAGTTGAATGTGCAAATTAGATCGTGCACGATCTAATTTTTTGACTTAAATTAACTTAATCTGTTTCTTGGTGGGCGATCGGGTGAGATTTAATTTTGCTATGTCGGAAAAAAGTCGTATTTTTGCATTTTGTTTCGATGATAGACCAGGAGACCATACAACGTATCATGGACACCGCCCGCATTGAGGAGGTGATCGGCGATTTCGTCTCGCTCAAGAAGCGCGGCGCCAACCATATCGGCTGCTGCCCGTTCCACAACGAGAAGACGCCGTCGTTCTATGTCTCCCCGTCGAAGGGTATCTTCAAGTGCTTCGGTTGCGGCGAGGCGGGCGACGTGGTGGCCTTCCTGAAGAAGCACGAGCACTACACCTACCCCGAGGCGTTGCAGTACCTGGCCCGCAAGTACAACATCGAGATCCAGGAGGAGGAGATGACCCCCGAGCAGCAGCAGCGGCAGAACGAGCGCGACGCCCTCTTCCATGTCTCGGAGTTTGCCCAGAAGTATTTTGCCGACCTGCTCTACAACGACGAGATGGGCCGCGCCGTGGGCCTCAGCTATTTCCACCAGCGGGGCATGAGCGACGAGATCATCAAGCGCTTCGGACTGGGCTATTGCCTCGACGAGTGGTCGAACTTCACCGACCATGCCCTCAAGCAGGGCTACAGCCTGACGGTGCTCGAGAAGACGGGTCTCACCATCGTCAAGGAAGACAGCGGCAAGCGCTACGACCGCTTCCGCGGCCGGGTGATGTTCCCGATCTACAGCATCTCGGGCCGCGTGCTGGGCTTCAGCGGCCGCGTGCTGAGCTCGGAGAAGCAGGCTGCCAAGTATGTCAACTCGCCCGACTCCGACATCTACAACAAGAGCCGCATCCTCTACGGCCTCTACCAGGCGCGCACGGCCATCGCCAAGGCCGGCAAGTGCTACCTGGTGGAGGGCAACGTCGACGTGGTGTCGATGCACCAGTCGGGGGTGGAGAACACCGTGGCCTCGTGCGGCACCAGCCTCACCACCGAGCAGATACGCCTCATCAAGCGCTACACGTCCAACGTCACCGTGCTCTACGACGGCGACTCGGCCGGCATCAAGGCGGCCCTCCGCGCCGTCGACCTGCTCTTTGCCGAAGGGATGCACGTGCGCCTCGTCCTCTTCCCCGACGGCGAGGACCCCGACAGCTACGCCCAGAAGTACGGCTCGTCGGCCCTGCAGGACTACCTGGCCCAGCACGAGGACAACTTCATCATGTTCAAGACGCGCGTCCTCCTCGACGGCGTCAAGGACGACCCCATCCGCCGGGCCGAGCTCATCAGCGACACCGCCCGCTCGATCGGCCTGGTGACCGACATGCTCGAGCGCGCGGAGTACATCCGTCAGTGCGCCCACCTGCTGCACGTCAGCGAGGAGGTGCTGGGCAGCGCGGTGGCCAAGGCTGCCGCCACGGCCCGTCAGAAGGCCTACGAAGAGGCCCAGCGGGCCCAGACGGCCGGACAACAGACGGCAGCGCCCGAGGCCGATGTGGCTGGTCAGTCGGCGCCTGAGGCCGAAGTGCCCGAAGGAGTGCCTGCCGCGCCGGTGGCCGATACCGCCCCGATGCACCGCCCCTTGCCCGAGGCCGAGCGCCATCTGGTCAAGCTGCTGCTCGACTATGGCAACCGCATGGTGCCGCAGCAGACCGTCGACGACCAGGGCCAGCCGCAGACCGTCGAGTACAGTGTGGCGGAGATCATCGTCTCCGAGCTGCGCAACGACCAGCTCTCGATGTCCCATCCCCTCTGCCAGCGCATCTTCGAACAGTGCGCCTTGATGGTCGATATGACCCACCAGATCGACACCTCGCGCTTCCTCAACTCGACCGACGAGCAGCTGCGCGTCTTTGCGGTCACCCTGATGATGGACACCTACTCGCTGAGCGACAGCTGGCGCGCCAAAGGAGTCTTCGTGCCAAAGATCGAGGACAACCTGCTGCAGGACCTCACCGAGAGCATCTATGCCTTCAAGAGCGGCCGCCTGTCGCAGATGACCGCCGACCTTCGCGAGCAGCTTCGCACGGCCACCGAGGAACAGCAACGCGAGCTGCTGCTCCAGATCCAGCAATACAACTCCGTCATGCGGCAGATGCAGACGGTGCGCAACATCGTCATCGCGCCGCGATGCGACACCTATTAGTACACTAATCACTCTATGGACACTAAGAATATCAAACTGCGATACGACATCATCGGCAACGATCCGCGCCTCGAGATGGCCCTCTACAAGGCCATACAGGTGGCCCCGACCGACCTCTCCATCCTCATCACCGGCGAGAGCGGCGTGGGCAAGGATGTCTTCTCCCGCATCATACACGAGAACAGCCGTCGCAAACACGCCAAGCAGGGCCGGGGTCTCATCTCGGTCAACTGCGGCGCCATCCCCGAGGGCACCATCGAGAGCGAGCTCTTCGGCCACGTCAAAGGCGCCTTCACCGGGGCCGACCGCTCGCGCAAAGGCTACTTTGAGGAGGCCGATGGCGGCACCATCTTCCTCGACGAGGTGGGCGAGCTGCCCCTGGCCATGCAGGTGAAGCTGCTGCGAGTGCTCGAGAATGGCGAGATCATCCCGGTCGGAAGTTCGTCGGCGCAGAAGATTGACGTCCGGGTGGTGGCGGCCACCAACGTCGACATCGTCGAGGCAGTCCGTCAGGGCCGCTTCCGTCAAGACCTCTACTACCGCCTCAACCAGTTCAGCATCTACCTCCCGCCGTTGCGCGAACGCAAGGACGACATCCCGCTCCTCTTCCGCAAATTCTCGTCCGACGTGGCCGAGAAGTACCACATGCCCCCCATCGTCCTCACCGACGAGGCCAAGCGCATGATGATGAACTACCCCTGGCACGGCAATGTGCGCGAGCTGAAGAACATCACTGAGCAGATAGCCGTGGTGGAAACCGAGCGCACCATCACGCCGGCCATCCTGCAGAACTACCTCACATACGTGCCTTCCGGCGAGCGGATGCCGGCCGTCGTGAGCGATCAGGGGCCCCAGAGCAGCCAGATCACCGACCGCGAACTCCTCCTCAAGGCCCTCTCCATGGGTCAGATGATCAACGAGATGCGCAAGGAGATCAGCGATCTGCGCCAGGCTGTGGCGCAGTTGGCCCAGGGAGTCCCGATGCAGGTGGACCAGCATCCGGCGCCTTACCTGTCCGCGCAGCCTCTGTCAACCCCCGCCGAAGAGGAGGAATTCCTCACCCCCGAGGTGATCGACGAAGGGACCGTGGCCCTCGACCAGCGCGAGAAACAAGCCATCCTGACCGCCCTCTCCCTGCACGGCGGCAACCGCAAGTTGGCCGCAGCCGACCTGCACATCTCCGAACGCACCCTCTATCGCAAACTTAAGGAATACGACATCGCATGAACACCAACGACATTCGGATCAATCTGCCGGCATCGAAGAGCATGAGCAACCGGTGGCTGATGATCAACCACCTGATGGGAAGCCATTTCCGTATCGGTAAACTCTCCACTTCAAACGACACCAAACTACTCCGCTCGCTGCTCACTCAACTCGAGGATCACTCGTCGGACGTCTTCTACTGCGACAACGCGGGCTCGGTGGCGCGCTTCATGATGCCGCTGCTGGCCTTCTCGTCGGGCCACTATGTGCTGACGGGCGACGAGCGTCTCTGCCAGCGGCCGATGGCGCCGCTGATCGATGCCCTGCGACAGATGGGTATACGTGTGGACTGCACCGAGCAGGAGGGGTTCCTGCCGGTCCAGATACAAGGCGGCGTGCCCAACAAGCGCACCGTCAGCGTCGACCCCCTGCTGAGCAGCCAGTTTGTCAGTGCCCTGCTGCTGGTGGCCCCCAAGATGCCGGAAGGCATCTCGCTGACTATGACCCAGCGCCCCACGTCGCGCCCCTATATCGAGATGACCTGCGACGCTTTGCGCCAGGCGGGCGTCGAGGTGCGCCGCTCGTCGAACGGCCGCACCTACTACGTGCAACCCTATGAAGGTCGGCCCAAGCCCGCCACGATCACCATCGAGCGCGACTGGTCGTCGGCTTCCTACTTCTACACGATGGCCCTGTTGCGCCCCGAACTGCGTATACGCCTGCTGGGTCTGCAGCTCGACTCGTGCCAGGGCGACAGCGCCACCGACCGTTTCTTCCGCCAACTGGGCGTGAACAGCACCGAGGTACGCTCCCCCTACCGCGCCACCGGGCGCAGTGTGACCCTGCAGGGCGGGGGCGAGCAGGCCAAGGTGGTGCAGTTCAACTGCCTGGACTGCCCCGACCTGGTGCCCACCTTTGCCGTGGCGGCGGCCGCCGCCGGTGTGCGCACCATCCTCAAGGGGGTCAGCAATATAGCCCTCAAGGAGAGCGACCGCCGCGAGGCGATCACCACCGAGTTGCACCGCATGGGCGTCACCGTCAATGCTGCCGACGACGAGCTGCACATCCTGCCCTCCACCCTCAAACCGAAGGACATGGTGCGCACCTACGGCGACCACCGCATTGCCATGGCGTTCGCCCCGCTCAAGCTGCGCTTCCCCGAGCTGCAGATCGAGAATCCCGACGTGGTCGGCAAGTCGTTCCCCGAGTTCTGGGAGGAGTTCGACAAGGTGCTCAATGCCTAAGCTGGTCATCGTGGCAGGCCCCACGGCCGTGGGCAAGACGGCCCTGGCCGTGCGTCTGGCCCGGGAGTGGCAGACGGAGATCGTCTCCTGTGACTCTCGCCAGTTCTACCGCGAGCTGCGCATCGGCGTGGCACGCCCCACGGCCGACGAACTTGCCGCCGCCCCTCACCACTTCATCGCCTGCCGTTCGGTCGACGAGCCCTACAACATCTATGACTATCGGCAGGACGCCCTGCGCCTGCTCCGCACCCTCTTCCGCCGGCACGAGACGGTGGTGGCCGTCGGCGGCAGCGGCCTCTACATCGACGCGCTGCTCCACGACGTGTCGCCCATGCCCAACCCCGCGCCCGAGTTGCGCGCCCGTCTGCAGCAGATGCCGCTGGAAGAAAAGCAGCGTCAGCTGCAGCAGCTCGACCCCGACTACTACGCCCGTGTCGACCGCCGCAACCCCGTCCGCCTGCAGCGGGCCCTCGAGGTGTGCCTCACCACGGGGCGTCCCTACAGCCAGGTGGTGAGCAGCGCGGCACAGCCGTCCGCCGCGGCTCAGGAGTGGACCACCGAGGTGCGCGTGCTGACCATGGAGTGCGACGAGTTGCGCGCACGCATCGACCGCCGTGTGGACTGCATGATGGAGGAGGGGCTGCTCGACGAGGTACGGACGCTGCTGCCGCGGCGCCACCTGAGCACCCTCAACACGGTCGGCTACCGCGAGCTCTTCCCCGTGCTCGACGGCACGCGCGGACTGGACGACGCCGTGGCCGAGATCAAGCTCAACACCTGGCACTACGCCCGCAAGCAGCTGACCTGGATGCGGCGCTACGCCACCGAGCAATAGTGCCGGTGGGCGCGATGCCGGTGCACCATTACACAGCGTTTAAGTTAATTTAAGTCGAAAAAATAGATCGTGCACGTGAAGGAAGCCTCCAGTGGAGGCTTCCGATAGCGAAGCGGAGAACGACCCACCCCAAACAAAGATTTTAACGGCGAATTACTCGAATTACTCGAAGCTACGCAGCTTTTTTTAACGACGAATTATGCGAATTACGCGAATGCTACGCAGGGTGATTTCAGCGAATTACTCGAATGGCCTGCGTAGCATTCGAGTAATTCGCAAAACAAAAAGATCACATAGCGACCTGCGTAGCTTCGAGTAATTCGAGTAATTCGCCGTTTTACAAAAATTAAGTAAATTTAGGTTAAAAAAATAGATCGTGCGCGATCTAATTTGCGCCTTTAAACCATTCTAAACGAGACATCTAGCACCTCGGAAGTGTGCTAACCATGCTGGAAAACTCGCAAAACGCTTACAGGGCAAGGATTTTGCCCTGGTTTTAAGAGAGTCATCAGGGAGTCATCAGGGAGCCATCAGGTAGTTGATAGGGAATCAGGGGGTAGGAGAGGGGGTGAATGTGCCGGTCGGAGGGCGGGGTGGGGAGTGCCGTGGCGGAGGAGGCCAAAAGTTAAAATTTGCGCCGCCCCGACGCGCCTCGGGCCTGAACGACGGAGGTTTGGGACGGCGCTTCGGGCGGATGGAAAAGATTTTTTTGCGGAAACAAAAAAAGTGTGTATATTTGCACCTCGGAAACGATACAATTCAAACATAACAAAACATAACACAACTATGACAAAATCAGAGCAATTCATGGAGATGGAAGCCCGCTATGGCGCCCATAACTATCATCCGCTGCCCGTGGTGCTGGCCAAGGGCGAGGGAGCATTCGTTTGGGACTGCGAGGGCAAGAAGTATTACGACTTCCTTTCGGCCTATTCGGCTGTGAACCAAGGCCACTGCCACCCGAAGATTGTCAAGGCCATGTGCGACCAGGCCCACGAGCTGACGCTCAGCAGCCGCGCTTTCTACAACAATTGCTTGGGCGAGTGGGAGAAGTATGTCACCGAGTATTTCGGCTACGACAAGGTGCTGCCCATGAACACCGGCGCCGAGGCCGACGAGACGGCCCTGAAGCTGGCCCGCCGCTGGGGTGTGGTGAAGAAGGGTATTCCGAACGACGAGGTGATGATCGTCTGCTGCGAGGGCAACTTCCATGGCCGCACGATCACCATCATCACCATGAGCAACGACCCCGAGAGCTACGCCAACTACGGCCCCATGACGCCTGGTTTCCTGCGTATCCCCTACAACGATCCCGACGCGCTGGAGCGCTGTCTGGCCGAGCACGGCAAGAAGGTGGCCGGCTTCCTGGTGGAGCCTATCCAGGGCGAGGCCGGCGTCTATGTGCCGGACGAGGGCTACCTCAAGAAGTGCTATGATATCTGCAAGAAGTACAACGTGCTGTTCATGGCCGACGAGGTGCAGTGCGGTATCGCCCGCACGGGCAAGATGCTGGCCTGCGACCACGAGGGCGTGCGCCCCGACCTGCTGATCCTCGGCAAGGCCCTCGGCGGCGGTGTGATGCCCGTCAGCGCTGTGTTGGCCGACGACGACATTATGCTCAACATCAAACCCGGCGAGCACGGTTCCACCTTCGGTGGCAACCCCATCGCCGCTAAGGTTTCGATCGCCGCCCTGCAGGTGATCAAGGACGAGCACCTGATGGAGAACGCCGAGCGTCTGGGCAAGATCTTCCGCGAGGAGATGTCGAGCTTCAAGAGCCCGATGATCGAGAAGGTGCGCGGCAAGGGCCTGTTGAACGCCATCATCATCAAACCGCACAACGGCAAGGAGGCCTGGGACGTGTGCCTGAAGATGCGCGACCTGGGCGTGCTGGCCAAGCCCACCCACCAGCACATCATCCGCTTCGCCCCCCCGCTGGTGATCACCGAGGAGCAGCTGCGCGCTGCCATGGAGCTCATCAAGGAGGCCATCAAGTCGTTCGAATAAAAATAGCAGTAGCAAAAGCCACAGTCCTGGATTCAGGATTGTGGCTTTTTTCTTAATCATTTATTAAAATCAAATTACATTATGGAAGAAAACATTACTACCGAAACCCGGGTGCCCGCCACCCCGTTGCGCACCAATCGCGGCATGGTCAAGTTCATCCTGCTGTCGCTGGTCACCCTGAGCATCTACGCCATCGTGTGCCTGACGCACATCTCGAACGAGATCAACAAAGTGGCTGGTCCCTACGACCAGAAGAAGACGATGAACTACTGCCTCGTCTTTTTCCTCCTTTCGTGGCTCACGCTGGGCATCTTCCCGCTCATCTGGTGGAGCATGCTCTGCTCGCGTATGGGCAATGAGCTGACCCGCCGTGGCATCGACTGCAAGTTCGGCGCCGGCACCTACTGGGGCTGGGGCTTCTTCGGCACGTTCATCATCGTGGGTCCGTTCGTGTTCTACCACAAGTTCTTCAAGGCGATGAACCTGCTTAATGCTGACTATAACGAACGTGGATAAACCCTATGAAAGATCAAGAATTCTACACTTCCGGGCAGCCTGTCATGCCATCGAACCGTGAGATCCGCATGGCGGCCCGACAGGCCCTCAAAGGCAACTGGGTCAACGCGGTGCTGGCGACGCTCGTCTTCTCGCTCGTCGTCGGAGCCGCTTCCTCCATTCCCTTGGTCGGCCTCCTGCTGGTCTGTCCGCTCGAGTTCGGTTTCATGCTCTGCTTCCTGCGCCTGGTGCGCGGCGAAGACAGCAGCGAGATGGTGGGCGACCAGTTCGGCGTCTTCAACAACTATGGCCGTGTGCTTGGCACATCGCTCCTGGTGTTCCTCTACACCGTGCTTTGGACGATGCTTTTCATCGTGCCAGGCATCGTCAAGAGCTATGCCTATGCCATGACGCCCTACGTGATGAACGACCGCCCTGAGTTGGACGCCGAGGAGTGTGTCCACGAGAGCCGTATGATGATGCAGGGCTACAAGTGGAAGCTCTTCTGCCTCGACCTGAGTTTCATCGGCTGGGCACTGCTGTGTTGCCTGACGTTGGGTATCGGCTTCCTATGGCTGCAACCCTACATCGAGGCGTCGCACGCCAAGTTCTACGACGAGGTGAAAGCCCGTCGCAGCCAGCCGGTGGAGTGACCGGTGCAACATCAAGGACTGACGAGGCCCCAGCCGCTAGCGGCAGGGGCCTCGTGTTCTATAGCAGGTCGTCCTGCGCGAGGGTGAAGGTGTGCGTGTATTGCGTCGGGTGGATGCCGTTGCAGTTGGTGGTTTCCAGCAGGGTGGTGTCGGAAACCCAGCGGGCGTTGTCGGCCATGGGCAGGCTGTCGGTCGGCCAGCTGGCCCGTAGCTGCATTGTGCCGTCGACGATCAGCAGGTAATCTCCGTCGACATACCGCCGGAACTGTTCGCCCGCCGGTGCGCTTTCGCTATAGTACAGGTAAACCGAGTCGGGAAGGCGCTGCCAGCGGCAATCAGCGTTGGCCCAGGGCTGCGCCGAGCGGCTCCAGTAGAGATCCTCGCCGGTGGCGTTCTCCAGCTGCAGGAGGGTGATGGCGTCCGGCTCGTCGCATCCGCACTGGAAGCACATCAACAGGGGTGCGGCCATCAGAAGAAATAGTGTCAAGCGTTTCATAATGTACTGTCGGTTATGTAATAGGTGTACACATAGGTGGTTTCGTAGTCATGGCAAGTCTCAACCATGTCGAGCCGAGTCTCGGTGCTGTCGGCCTCGGGCGAGAACCAGGGGTAGTCGGCACCGGCCAGGGCAGCGCGGCTGACGTCGTAGCAGGCCACGACGCTGTTGTCGTAGCGCAGCAGGAGCAGGTAGGGATAGTAGCCATACACTTCGCCGGAGCCTCGACGCCCGTTCGGGGTATAGCTGGGGGAGGTCATCACCTGCGAGGGACTGAACTGCTTGAAGTCGAGGATGTAAGCCAGCATTACCGGCAGTTGCAGCACCAAGCACTCCGGCGTCAGGTACGGGGTGTCGGAGAAGGTGTAGTACAGCGGCTCCGAGGTGCCGTTGTCCAGCCACACTTCGCTGGTGGTGTACAGGTTGTCGCACGCGTCGCTGATGCAACTTGTCAGCAGCAGGCAACTCAGCGCGACGGCGGTCAAAAGGTGTTGCTTTCGCATAAGTTATGTTATTTTTGGATTGTCCAAGTGAGGTCTGTGACGTTGCCCACGGCGTCGGTCACCTCGACGCGCAGACGGTTCCGGCCGGCCTGAAGCTTGCCGCGGGCGTCGATGCTGAGGGTGGCGGTCTTGCCGTCGTATTCGGCCAGGACCCAGCTGCCGTTGAGGAAGCAGTGGTAGGTCTCGATGCCGCTCAGGTCATCGCCGGCTTTCAGGCGGAGGGTGGTGACCTTGAGCGGCTTGCCTTCGCTGAAGTTGACCGGCCGCACGGTGGGCGCCGTGGTGTCGGCGGCCAGGGTGAACTCGCCCCAGTCGCGCACTTGTGCGGTGTGGATGCCGTCGGCGTGGGTGGTCTTGTAGGCCGAGTGCCTGGCGCTGCCGCCCCTCCATGTCACCCGCACCACTACCGTCTTGCCGGTCGGCACGCCAGGCAGCGACCCCTTGATACCCAGGGTGTAGGCCACATGCGGCGGGATGTCGTTGACGGTGGGGTTGACCGTCACCGTGTTGCCCTTGGCAGTGCACTCCAGCCGGTCGTCGGCATAGAGGGTGTGTGGGGAAAGTTGAATGTTGAGAGTTGAAAGTTGACAGTTGAAAGGTTGGTCGTACTTGACGGGGAGGGGGCCCGGAGGGGTCTGACCGGTCTGGCTGGTCTGACCTACGGTCACCGTGATGGTGCGCTCGGCCACATTGCCCTTGATGTCCAGTACGCGGATGCCGATGCGGTGGGTCGATCCGGGACGCAGGCGGAAGATGCCGTCGTCCACGCGCTCCGGGATCCAGGGCCCCTCGGCGCCGGGCAGGGCGCGGGTGAGGAGGTAGGCCTGGCGGGTGCGGGCAAAGAGGGGGTAGTCCAGCAGGGCGTTGACCATGCGGCTGCTGTCGATCGGGAAGCGCTCGGTGGTGTAGACGAAGAAGGGGGTGCCGTCGAGCAGCACCTCGACGCGGTCGGGCCCGTTCTTGGCTGTGGAGCCCTCGGCGGCATCGGTGGCGTAGACGCCCAGATGGAACGGACCGCTGACGGTCACCGCATTGTCCTTGCCCACCTCGATGGGCTCGCCGCCCTCGGGGTAGACGCGCACGCCGCGGATGACGGGGTTGATGCCGTCGCGGTAGGGGAGGCCGAAGAGCAGGGGGTTGATGGTAGTGGCGTGGGTGTGGAGGTCGGCCATGCCGCCGCGCCGCAGCTCGAAGTGCAGGTGCGGGCCGCCACTGCTGCCGCTGTTGCCGCTGAGGGCCACTAGTTGCCCCTTCTTTACGGGCAACTCGTTGGGACCGAAGAGCTTGGTGATGCTGTAGTTGCGCTGCGCATACTGCTCTTTCAAGACCGCCTTGCCGATGGCACCGGCGTAGCTGTTGAGGTGCATGTAGACCGAGGTGTAGCCGTTTGGATGCTTGATATAGAGGATCTTGCCGCCACCCCAGGGCGAGATGCTCACCTTGGCCACGTAGCCGTCGGCCGCGGCGTAGACGGGCTGGTCGACGGCACCGCCGGTGCGCATGTCGATACCGGCGTGGAAATGGCCCATGCGGAACTCGGCGAAGGTGGCGCTCAGGCCGATGTCAGACCCCAGCGGATTACGGAAATAGCCCTGCGGAAGCTCCTGCGCTGACAGCCTCACCCCCAGCCCCTCTCCTGAGAGGAGAGGGGAGTAGATGGTTGTATTGACAATGAGGAATATCAGGAGTTTATATGTTATCTTCATACATAATGGGTTAAATTGATTGCTCTTGGCCCCCGCCAGCCCCTCTCCTCACAAGAGAGGGGAGTAGATGGTTGTATTGACAATGAGGAATATTAGGAGTATATGTTGTCTTCATACATAATGGGTTAGGTTGATTTTACTCCCCTCTCCTCTTAGGAGAGGGGTTGGGGGTGAGGCTGTTATAGAGAGCTATGCGGTTGATGACGGGCGGTGCGAGGCTGCGGAAAGTGAAGACGAGGCGGTCGGTGCGCAGGGGGCTGTCGAGTCGCACGATGCGCTTGTGGCCCACGGTGGTGCAGAGGGGGGGGTCGGGGGTGGTCTGCGGGTAGATGCCGTCGCCTTCGTCGATGGCCAGGCCGACGCTGGTCAGGCGTTGTCCGAGGGGTATGTACTCTTGAATGACGATGATGTCGAAGGTGGTGACGCTGTCGAGTCTCAGGGTCAGCTCGGCCTCCGTGCCCTTGGCGGCCCAGTAGGTGTGGTAGGCGGTGTCGAGCACGTTGCGGGCGCCGTGGCCGCGCAGGTGCTGCCCGTGGGCGTGGGCGCCCTGCGCCAGGTTGGTGGCGAAGAGACGCTCCCGCTCGGCGCGGAAGGCTACCAGCACGGCGCTGTCCTCGGCGGGGATGCGCCCAAGGGTGTCCGGCGGCACGTTGAGCAGCAGCAAGCCGTTGTGGCCCACGGAGTTGAAGTAGATCTCCATCAGTTCGTCGACCGTCTTGGGGTGCTCCTGCGGGTGCCAGAACCAGCCGGGCCGGATGCTGACGTCGCACTCGGCGGGAATCCAGCGGCGAGTGTTAAGTGTTAAGTGTTCAGTGTTAAGCGGAGCGTGGCCGGTTTCCAGTTCGGCGGGGGCGGGCTTGTTGTCGCTCGGCGAGGCCCCTTCGGTGCAGAGGGTGCTCCAGCAGCTCTCGCCCGCGCGCCCCTCTTCGTTGCCCACCCAGCGGCAACCGGGACCCACGTCGCTGAAAACGACGCACTGCGGGTTCAACTCATTCATAGTCTGCATGAAGCGAGGCCAGTCGTAGCGCTGCCGCTTGCCGTTGGGACCCTCGCCGCAGGCGCCGTCGAACCACTGCTCGAACAGCGGGCCGTACTGGCTGTGCACTTCGCGCAACGTGTTGACAAAGACGTCGTTGTAGTCTTCGCTGCCGTAGGTGGGGTGGTTGCGGTCCCAGGGCGAGATGTAGACGCCGGCCTTCACTCGCCCGCGGCAGGCGTCGACAAAGCGGCGCAGCACGTCGAGCGAATCCGGGACGGTGTGGGTGCTGAAGCGGCTGGGCCACAGGCAGAAGCCGTCGTGGTGCTTGGCCGTGAGGATGATGCCGCCCATGCCGGCCTGCTGTGCCACGTCGACCCACTGGGCGCAGTCCAGCGCCGCCGGCCGGAACACCCCGCCGCTCTCCCGCCCCGTGCCCCACTCGGCGCCGGTGAAGGTGTTGGGGCCGAAGTGGCAGAACATGTTGATTTCCATACGTTGCCAGGCCAGTTGCGCCTCGGAGGGCACGGGCCCGAAGGGTTCGGGATCGGCGGCCGTGCAGGCGGTGGCCAGCAGGACGACGGCAAGCAGCAGGGGGTGGCGTCTCATCGTGGCGGAGAATTGTAGGTTTCGGGATGCAAATTTACATAAAAAAATCGACATACAGGCGCCCGTACGAAAAATAATGCCTCCCGCCGTTGCCCGGCAGGGTGGGGAAGATGCGGTAAGTGGTTTAGCGTCATGCTGTTATCTTTATCTTGCCAAGGCGCCGCCGGCCCCGTCCGGCCGTCGCGCCGCCAGGCCACCCTCCAGGCATCAACCAGGCATCCCCTAGGCATCCCCTAGGCATCAACTAGGCATCATCTCTGCATGTGTGCGGAGGGGATGCATGGAAGGAATGGCGAAAGGGCCAGTGTGGGACTGGCAAAGCCGTGTTTTGCGACGGGCCGCAAAGGGCCAAAAAACGAAAAAACGACCTTTTGCGGGGCCCTTTTGTGGGGTGGAAGTGCGGTGGGAGTGAAAAAATATGTGGTTGATACAGTGATGATTGGGATTTTTTTTTGAGGAAAATTTCTCTATGTCGAAAAAACTTCGTAATATTGCGGTTTGATAATTGGCCAATAATATGTTAAAAAAGCATCTGAAAAAGGGACTGAAAGGGGCGCTTCTGGGTGCCCTGCTCCTGACGGCAGCGACCGCGGGGGCTCAAGATGTCGGTTTTTCTCAATTCTATGCAAATCCGCTCTACCTCAATCCTGCCTTTGCGGGATCGAAGGTGGCTCCGCGTATATCGCTGTCCTACAGGGCCCAGTGGCCTTCGTTGGTGAGCCCGTACACCACGGTGTCGGCCTCGTATGACCAGTACATCGAGGCGCTGCACGGCGGCGTGGGCGCCATCGTGATGACCGACCGTGTGGGCGATCACGGTGCGTTGAGTACCAATATGTTGGGTATCATCTACGCCTTCCACTTCCAGCTAACGCGCGACATCCGGATGAGTGCCGCCCTGCAGGCGTCGATCGTCAACAACGCGCTCAACTGGAGCGACTATCTTCGCTTCCCCGAGCAGATCGACCCCGAGCTGGGCTTCTCCTATCCGCGCACGGTGGCTCCTCCCGACAACCTGAGCCGTTGGAGCGCCGACTTCTTCACCGGCGTGCTGGTGAGCAGCGACAAGTGGTATGCCGGTCTGTCGGCCGCCCACCTGACGCAGCCCAACCAGGCCTTCTACAGCGAGGACCGTGTGCCGATGAAGTTCACGGTGCATGCCGGCGGACTGATCAACGTGGCCGAGGAGGCTCGCCGCCAGTCGTCGATCGGTCTGGGCACGCCCGTCATCTCGCCCAACCTGGTCTACCAGTACCAGGGCGGCATACACTACTTCAACTACGGTGTCTACCTCGACTGGATGCCCTTCCTGGTGGGCGTGTGGTTCCGCCACGGCCAGAAGAATGCCGACGCCTTCATCTTCCAGGTGGGCGTGCAGCAGGACTACTTCAAGGTGGGCTACAGCTACGACGTGACCGTCAGCCAGTTGGCCAACCAGACGGCCGGCGCCCACGAGCTGACGTTCGGCCTGCTGCTGCCGGTGCCGGAGCGCGCCAAGAAGGTCAAGGCCATCCGTTGCCCCTCGTTCTAACAAAAACAGAGGGCCGAGTGAAACAAAAATCGCTCTTTTGCGTTAATAGATAAAAAAGGAATAAAATCAAAAGTTAGTATATATGAAGATTTCGAGATTTTCATTCGTGCTGCTGGCAGCCACGCTGGTGCTGGCGGGATGCTCCAACAAGGCCGGCAAGTCGGCCACTACGGGTTGGAACTACAATGATCCCAACTGGGGCGGCTACGATGTGTCGGGAGTCGTCGAGCAGGGCACTGCTCCGGGCCTCGTCTTCATCGAAGGCGGCTCGTTCGTGATGGGTCACGTGAGCGAAGATTCGCGCTACAGCTGGAACAACACGCCGCACACCGTCACCGTGTCGTCGTTCTACATGGACGAGTGCGAGGTGAGCAACAAGGCCTACGGCGAGTTCGTCTACTGGATGCAGCGTGCCTACGGCGAGGAGTACCCCGAGAAGGTCATCGCCATCATGCCCGACACTGCCTGCTGGCGCGACAAGCTGGCCTGGCGCGAGGGCTTTGTGGACTTCTACTTCCGCAGCCCCAACTATGCCGACTATCCTGTGGTGGGTGTCACCTGGGAGCAGGCTCAGCAGTACTGCGTCTGGCGTACCGACCGCGTCAACGAGAAGATCCTCGTCGACAAGGGCGTCATCATGCTCGACCAGGAGAACCTGGGTACCAACGCCTTCCAGACCGATGTCTACCTGGCTGGCCGCTACGAGGGTGAAACCCGCAAGGGCCTCACCGACTACAACCCCGCCGCTGGCGGCGAGGAGCGCCAGGTGCGCAAGGCCGACGGTCTGCTCTACCCCTACTACCGCCTGCCGACCGAGGCCGAGTGGGAGTTTGCGGCTCTGGGCTTGATCGGTAACACCTACGACGAGCGCGTCACCGAACACAAGACCTACCCCTGGGCGGGTCAGAGCCTGCGTTCGGCCAACAAGAAATACTACGGTCAGTTCCTGGCCAACTTCAAGCGCACGCGTGGCGACGCCATGGGTGTGGCTGGCAACCTCAACGACGGCTGGGACTACACCTGCCCCGTCAAGTGGTACTTCCCCAACGACTACGGTCTGTACA
>CAMHDJ010000015.1 GCA_946183915.1 uncultured Bacteroidales bacterium
TCAGGGAGTCATCAGGGAGTCATCACGGAGCCACCTAGGAACCATGGGCTTTTCGACGCGGTGGAGAGCGGTCCGGATTTTTTTCCGCTGGTGGCAGATTTTTTTTGCTATTTTTTGAAAAATGTTTACATTTGTACCCTGATTTTCGAGATGAATAATAATAAAATATTCACTATATGAAGAAATTAACGCTAACATTACTTGCGCTGGCAAGCCCGATTTTCGCTTTTGCCAGCGAGGCAGACCTGGAAATGCCCGCGGGATTCGCTTCGAGCGAGACGGCCTCGATCCTCTACTGGGGCTTCGCGGTGGTGCTGCTGGGCCTGTTGTTCGGATTCTGGCAGTTCAACAAGGTGCGTAAACTCAAGGCGCACAAGTCGATGCTTGAGATCGGCAACGTGATCTTCAAGACCTGTTCGACCTACCTCAAACAGCAGGGTAAGTTCCTGCTGCTGCTCTTTGTCTTCATCGGTGCCGCCATGGCCCTCTACTTCGGTGTGCTGAGCCACATGCCCCTCAAGGGGGTGCTGATGGTGCTCGGCTGGACGGTGGTGGGCATCCTGGGCAGCTACGGCGTGGCCTGGTTCGGCGTGCGCATGAACACCTATGCCAACGCCCGCATGGCCTTCGCCTCGCTGCGGCGCAAACCCCTGGACCTGTTGAACATCCCGCTGCGCGCCGGTATGAGCATCGGCATCGTGCTGATCTGCATCGAGCTGGTGCTGATGCTGGTCATCCTGCTCTTCGTCGACCCGAAGTATGCGGGCTCGTGCTTCATCGGCTTCGCCATCGGTGAGAGCCTGGGCGCCAGCGCCCTGCGCATCGCGGGCGGTATCTTCACCAAGATCGCCGACATCGGAAGCGACCTGATGAAGGTGGTCTTCAAGATCGGCGAGGACGATCCGCGCAACCCCGGCGTCATCGCCGACTGCACGGGCGACAACGCGGGCGACAGCATCGGCCCGACGGCCGACGGCTTCGAGACCTACGGCGTCACCGGTGTGGCCCTCGTCAGCTTCATCCTGCTGGCCGTCCCGGTCGAGTACCAGGTGCCGCTGCTGGTGTGGATCTTCGTCATGCGCATCCTCGGCATCGTCGCCTCGGTGCTTTCCTATTATATTAATGGTGCCATTGCCAAGGCCCGCTACAACAAGGCCGACGACATGGACTTCGAGCAGCCGCTCACCTCGCTGGTGTGGATCACCTCGATCCTCAGCATCTGCGGCACCTTCCTGGCCAGCTACTTCATGCTGAAGAACGCCCTGCCCGGCAACGCCTGGCTGGCGCTGGCCATCATCATCAGCTGCGGCACCCTCGGCGCCGCCCTCATCCCCGAGCTGACCAAGGTCTTCACCTCGCCCAAGTCGAAACACGTCCACGAGGTGGTCACTGCCTCCGAGCAGGGCGGCTCGAGCCTCAACATCCTCAGCGGTCTGGTGGCGGGCAACATGAGCGCCTTCTGGACCGGATTCGTCTTCTTCGTGCTGATGCTCCTGGCCTACCTGGCCACGGTGCTCTTCCAGGTCGACCTCGGCGGTGTGCTGCCGCAGTACGCCTCCATCTTCGCCTTCGGCCTGGTGGCCTTCGGCATGCTCGGCATGGGCCCCGTGACCATCGCCGTCGACAGCTACGGCCCCGTGACCGACAACGCCCAGAGCGTCTACGAGCTCTCCCTCATCGAAGACGACGTCGAGAAGACCACCCGCGAGGTGGAAAGCGAGTTCGGCTTCAAGCCCGACTTCGAGAAAGCCAAGTACTACCTCGAGGCCAACGACGGCGCCGGCAACACCTTCAAGGCCACCTCCAAGCCCGTGCTCATCGGCACGGCCGTGGTGGGTGCCACGACGATGATCTTCAGCCTCATCCTGATGATCCAGAAGACCCTCGGCATCGATCCCTCGACGATCCTCAACCTGCTCAACCCCTACTCCATCCTCGGCTTCATCCTGGGCGGCTGCGTCATCTACTGGTTCACCGGCGCCTCGATGCAGGCTGTCACCACCGGTGCCAACCGCGCCGTGGAGTACATCAAGAACAACATCAAACTCGACGCCAACGCCCCCAAGAAAGCCGATACCGCCAAGAGCCAGGAGGTGGTGAAGATCTGCACCAACTACGCCCAGAAAGGCATGATCAACATCTTCATCGCCATCTTCTGCTTCGCGCTGGCCTTCGCCTGCCTGTCGAGCCCCGAGAGCATCGGCGGCCAGAACGCCGTCTGCCTGTTCATCAGCTACCTCATCTCCATCGCCGTCTTCGGCCTCTTCCAGGCCATGTTCATGGCCAACGCCGGCGGCGCCTGGGACAACGCCAAGAAGGTGGTCGAGGTGGACATGCAGGCCAAGGGTACCGACCTGCACGACGCCTCCGTGGTGGGCGACACCGTCGGCGATCCCTTCAAGGACACCTCCTCGGTGGCCCTCAACCCGATCATCAAGTTCACCACCCTCTTCGGCGTGCTGGCCATGGAAATCGCCATCAGCGAAGGCTTCCGCGGCATGGCCCCGTGGTTCGGCGTGGCCTTCTTGGTGATCGCCCTGGTGTTCGTCTACCGCTCGTTCTACAAGATGCGCATCAAGTAGCATACCTACCTGATAGCCAACCAACAAAAGGCACCGTCACCCCCGACGGTGCCTTTTTTGGCAACTTTTATTTGGCAGAACGGATTTTATTTCTTACCTTTGCAGTGTCAGACTATTGCCTTCCCCATAGACAATGGCCTGATTGTTAGCAGGTAATATTTTAAAAATGTATTCAAAATATATCTTAACAAATAAAACTATGAAAAGGAAAATACTGTTGGCAAGCCTAATGGCTACGGTGCTCCTTGCGGCGTCATGCAGCAAGGACGACCTGGAACTGCTGAAGCACCCCTACCGCGTGCAGGGCACACTGGACCCCTCGTACGGTCTGCCCATCATCAGCAGCGATACCTTGAATTTGAACGACTTGCTGATGGCGTTCGATGGCACCTTCTCGGGTATCATCACGAACGACAACACCATCACGTTCCACTACGACACGTCGATCCGCGAGACCATCGAGATCGGTGGCATGATCGGCAAAACAGCGCCGCGTGTCGCCGGCAAGGCCAAGCGGGGCGTGAGCGCCAAGATGTCGAATCCTCCCTTCATCTCGCGCGACACCGTCATCGAATACTCGATCCCGATCGACCTCTTCGACAAGGCTGACTTGCAGTCGATCGTGGACGGCGACATCGCCATCAACGAGCTGATGCTCAACCTCGACGTCTTTGTCCAGGGCGGTTGCCCCGCCAATGTGGAGCAAGCCCTGCGCGACTATGTGCAGGCCCGCATCGATCAGGTGACCATCCGCTACGTGGGCCACAACAATCAGGCGCACACCTTCACGGGATTTGCCGCCCAATCGTTGGTGATGGACGACATCATCTACGGCGGAACGGTGGAGTTCGACAGTATCAACATGGCCGAGATCGTGAACAGCATGCCGCGCTACATCACCGCCGGCTTCCACATGCACATCGAGGTGGACTCCGCCATCGTCTACGACAACTTGGGCGATGCCCTCAGCAATCCCGACGCTATCAATAGCTTCCAGACCCTGCTGGACAGCCTGAAGATGACCTACCTCACCTTCGGTGCCGACCTGCGCGTCGACCTCCCCTTCGAGATCCATATCGGTCAGCTGCCCTACAGCTACACCCTCGACATCAAGGGCGACAGCGAAGGCAACAATGCCTCGGTGATGGATGCGCTCGACTCGGTGCTCACCAGCATCCTGGGCGAGGGCGCCGTCAGCATCGACTCGTCGAAGGTGACCGCCATCCTGGTGCTCAAGAACGGCATCCCGCTGGACCTGACCCTCGACGGTATCTTCCTGGACCAAAACGGTCTGCCCACAGGGGATCCTCTCTTCACGAACAAGAAGGTGGCCTCTGCCATCACGGCTCCGGTAGCGGGGCGCCCGGGGGTGTCTGAAGCCGTCGCCGACTCGACGACAAGGATCGAGATCCCGCTCACCGTGGAGGGTCTTGAGAACATGCTGAACGCCTCGAAACTCAAACTCAACCTGAAGTTGGCCACCGCCGGATCGGACTACAAGGTGATCAAACGTACCGACTACCTGAAGATCAAACTGCTCGTGAAGCTCGACCCCTCTATCAACATCGACATGGAGATATTCGATCCGACCACATTCCCGATCGTGGGTGACATCCTGAATAAGATTGGTAACTGATAAACATGGAGGACAAAACAATGAAACACAAGATAACCATATTGGCAGCGTTCTTCATGCTTGCCGCCGGAAGCGTACACGCTCAGTACAGCGAGACCAACAACCTCTTCTACTTCACGCAGCGCACCCCCCAGAGCAACATGCTCAACCCAGCCTTCTTCCCGTCGGCCTTCTACCTGCAGCTGCCCGGCATCAACGGCGTTCAGTTGGGCCTGCCTCTTTCCATCGGCGACGTGGTGCACTACGACGCTGAACAACAGGCCAACATCATCGACCTCAACAACGTTCTGAACACCCTCGGTGAGGACAACCACTTCCGCGTGGGAGCCGACGTCAACATCCTCGGCCTTGGCCTTCGCATCGGGAGCGTCTTTGTCGATGCCAACATGCAGTTGAAGACCAACTTCAACCTGGGTCTTCCAATGGATGCCATCAACTTTGTGCTGAACGGAAACGTACAGCCGGATGGTACGGCCTACCCCGAGATGCCCATTCTGGACGGGGACTTCTTCAACATGCAGATGTACCTCGAGACCAGCGTCGGTGCCGGTCTGCGCGTGCCGCTGACGAACCTGACGGTTGGCGCCCATGTGAAGCTGCTGTCGGGCCTGGTGAACCTGAATACCGACAACACCAAGGTCACCTTCGAGACCGACCCCGACTACGAGTCGGTGAGAGCCAAACTCTACTACGAGATCATGGGGTCGTCGGTCATCCCGATCGATACCGCGAGTAACATGAAGATTCAAGACATGGTCAAGAATCTGGAGGTAAACGACATCCTTCAGAGTGTGCTTGACATCAACGGTGGCAACACCGGACTTGCCTTCGACATCGGAGCAAAGTACGACCTGGGGCCCTTCACCATCTCGGCCTCGCTGAATGACATCTCGACCGGTATCCACTGGCAGAAGAACGTCATCAGCATGGTGCCAAAAGGCGGTCAGGCCACCATCAGCTTCAACGGTATGGAGATCACGAACCTGCTTGACCGCGGCAGTGTCAACTTCGACACCCTGACGACCTACCTCAACGAGCAGTTGAACAACATGGCTCCCGAGATCAAGACAAACGGTGGCGACTACTGGTACACCATCCCCACCAAACTCAACGTGGCGGCCACCGTCAACCTGGGCCTCCTGAAGGCCGGCATCCTGATGCACGGCCAGTGGGATCGCGGCCTGTTGGCCCGCAAGACCATCAACAGCGCCAGCGACCTGTCGCTCGATCTGGGCGAGGATGGCATCGAGGGTCTGAAGAACACCTTCCGGTTCAACACCACCGTATCGGCCGGCGTCAACCTCTTCAACTGGGTGGAGCTGGTGGTCGGTTCCTCGATGATCTACGACGGTCACAGCAAGATCACCCTCGACAATTTCCTCAATCCCGGCGTGGGTCTCATCCTTACCCCCGCCACCCTCGTGCAGGCCTACGTCATGATGGACTATGCCAGCAGCATGTACTTCACCCAGATGAAGGCCTTTAACTTCAAGATGGGCTTCAACCTGCTCGTGGGCAGCAACCGGAGCAAGACCAGAATACTCTAATACTCAGAATGAACATCATCGCCATTGTGGGGCGGCCCAATGTGGGCAAGTCCACTCTTTTCAACCGCTTGACGGAATCGCGTAACGCCATTGTCGACGAGACCAGCGGCGTTACGCGCGACCGCCAATACGGTCATGCCGACTGGAACGGCAAACATTTCTCCGTCATCGACACCGGCGGCTACGTCATGGGTGGCGACGACGAGTTCGAACTCGAGATCCGCAAACAAGTTTCTTTGGCCATCGAGGAGGCCGACATCATCCTCTTTGTCGTCGACGCGCGCGAGGGCCTCACCCCGATGGACGAGGACGTGGCCGAGATGCTGCGCAAATGCCCCAAACCCGTGGTGCTGGCGGCCAACAAGGTCGACAACTCAGCACAGATGGAGGGGCTGGCCGAGTTCTATAGTCTGGGACTGGGCGAACCCTACCCTATCGCCGGTATCACCGGCAGCGGCACGGGCGACCTGCTCGACGTGCTGGTGGCCGACTTCGACGAGGGCGAGGACGACCCCACCGACGGCCTGCCGCGCATCGCCGTCGTCGGACGGCCCAACGTGGGCAAGAGCTCGTTCATCAACATGATCACCGGCCAGCAGCGCTCGGTGGTGACCCCCATCGCGGGCACCACGCGCGACTCCATCTACACGCGTTACAACCTTTTCGGCTTCGACTTCAACTTCGTCGACACCGCCGGTCTGCGCAAGAAGAGCAAAGTCAGCGAAGATCTGGAGTTCTACTCCGTCATGCGGTCGGTGCGTGCCATCGAGGCATCGGACGTCTGCATCCTGATGCTCGACGCCAGCCAGGGGCTGGAACAGCAGGATCTCAACATCTTCTCGCTCATACAGCGCAACCACAAAGGCGTGGTGATCGTGGTGAACAAGTGGGACCTGGTGGAGAAAACGACCAATACGCACCGCGACTTCGAGCTGATGATCCGCGAGCGCATTGCCCCCTTCGACGACGTGCCGATCGTCTTCACGTCGGTCATCAACAAGCAGCGCATCTTCAAGGTACTGGAGACCGCCCGCGCGGTGTACGAGGCACGCAGCCGCCGCATCGGTACCGCCGAGCTGAACGACACCCTGCTGCCCATCGTCAAGGAGCAGAACCCGCCACCCAGCGTCAAGGGCAAGTGGATCAAAATCAAATACATCACCCAGCTTCCGACCGCCTACCCGCAGTTTGTCTTCTTCTGCAACCTGCCGCAGTACATCCGCGACCCCTACCGTCGGTTTGTGGAGAACCGCATGCGCGAGCTGTGGGACTTCCACGGCGTGCCGATCAACATCTACTTCCGCGCCAAATAGCGACCCGATGGCACGCTTTTTGCAACAAGAACAGAACCAACAATAAAGTATAACACATAAACAAAAAGAGCAACATGAAAGTCACAGAACAGAACTTCGACGAACTGATGAACAGCGGCATGCCCGTGATGATCGACTTTGGCGCCACCTGGTGCGGCCCCTGCAAGGCACTGGCACCGCGCGTGGAAGAGATCGCCGCCGAGTATGAAGGCCGCGCCGTGGTGGGCACCGCCGACGTCGACGAGTGCAGCGACCTGGCAGCCCGTTTCCGCATCCGCAACGTCCCCACCGTCCTCTTCTTCAAGGGCGGCGAGATGAAGGACAAGAGCGTGGGCCTGGTGGCCAAAGAGACGCTGGCCGAGAAGCTGAACGCCCTGCTCTGACAAGCAGTAGTCAAGCCATCAAGCAGTTGAGACATTGACATCGGAAAGCAGAGGAGTCAAGGCATCGAGAGGTTGAGACGACCGCACCCCGGGTGCAACCGTCTTGACTCCCCGACGTCTTGACTCCTTGTTTTTATCACCCCACCCCCTAGTCTCCCCCGCCCAACGATGGATCGATCACAGGTTTCGCGCTACACGACGCTCGACTTCTTCGCCCGCCAACTCGTTGAGGGCTTCCTCACCGGACGCCACCGCAGCCCGTTCCACGGCTTCTCGGTCGAGTTCAGCGACTACCGCCAGTACAACGCCGGCGAGAGCACGCGCTACATCGACTGGCACCTCTACGGCCGCACGGATCGACTGTACGTCAAGCAGTTCGAGGAGGAGACCAACCTGCGCTGCCAGCTGGTTGTCGACCAGAGCGCCTCGATGCTCTTCCCGCTCGAGGGGCAGGGCCATCCGGAGCACCCGAACAAGCTCACCTTCGCCGTCTATGCCGCCGCCGTGCTCATCGAGCTCCTGCACCGCCAGCGCGACGCCTTCGGGCTCACGCTGCTCAGCGACGGCGTCGACCTGCACACGCCCTGCCGCAGCAGCACCGTCCATCAGCGCTACCTCCTCGGCCAGCTCGACGCCCTGCTGCAACCCGTCGACGGCGAGCACCATCCCCAGCGCCCGACGAGCCTGGCCGACGCGCTGCACCTGACGGCCGAACAGCTGCACCGCCGCTCGCTGGTGGTGCTCTTCACCGACGCCTTCGTGCGGCCCGACGAGCAGGAGCCGCTCTTCGACGCCCTGCGCCATCTGCGCCACTGCAAGCACGAGGTGATCCTTTTCCACACCTTCGACCGCGCCCGCGAGCTGGACCTCGACTACGGGTCGCGCCCCTACCGCTTCGTCGACCTCGAGACGGGCCGCAGCCTCCGCCTGCGCCCCTCCGAAGTGGCCGAGGCCTACGGCCGCGAGATGAACCGCCTGCAGGCCGACCTGCAGCGGCGCTCGCTGCAGTACCACGTAGACTACGTGCCGGTCGACGTGGCGCAGGGCTTCCACCAGGTCATACTGCCCTTCCTGCTCAAACGTAGCAAAGCCTAGCCATCCGCCAGGCATCATCCAGGCATCATCCAGGCATCATCCAGGCATCATCTAGGCATCATCCAGGCATCATCTAGGCATCATCTAGGCATAAAACCGACTTTTTTCCCTGCATCATCTCTGCATCCCCTCTGCATCATCTCTGCATCATCTCTGCATTTTCCCCTTTCCGGAGGTGCCGTGGTGGCGGTATGCAGCCCGGAGGCTTCCGAGGGTACCTAATGCTGTCAAGATGTAGCACTTAGACGAAGTGGGTGATATTTTTTTTGTGTGTGATATACGATAGCGTTTTTTTTTGCGTTATGAATGACGAAAATGATTATCAGCAAGATATGAAACTGTCACAATTCAGATTTAACCTACCCAAGGAACTTATAGCCGAGAAGCCCGTGCGCAACCGCGACGAGGCGCGAATGCTGGTGCTGCATCGCGACAGCGGCCAGGTGGAGCATCGGCTGTTCAAGGACTTCATCGAGTATGTGGACACGGACGACGTGGTGGTGGCCAACAACACGCGCGTGTTCCCGTCGCTGCTGGAGGGTGAGAAGGAGAAGACGGGTGCGCGGATCGAGGTGCTGCTGCTGCGCGAGCTGAACGAGGAGATGCGCCTGTGGGACGTGATTGTGGATCCGGCCCGCAAGATCCGTATCGGCAACAAGCTCTACTTCGGCACGAACGATGCGCTGGTGGCCGAGGTGGTGGACAACACGACGAGCCGCGGACGGACGATCCGCTTCCTCTTTGACGGCAGCCACGAGGAGTTCATCAGCATCGTGCGGGGCATGGGTCGTACGCCGCTGCCCGACGAGTTGCGCCGCCTGCGCGACATCGAGAAGAGCGACGCCGAGAACTACCAGACCATCTATGCGAAGAAAGAGGGCAGCGTGGCGGCGCCGATCGCCGGGTTGCACTTCAGCCGCGAGCTGCTGAAACGGATGGAAATCAAGGATGTGAAGTGGGTTGAACTGACGCTGCACACGGGCATGGGTGAATTCAAGGCCATCGAGGTGGAAGACCTCTCGAAGCACCGCATGGACGCCGAGGAGATGCACATGGACCAGAACGTCTGCGACGCCATCATGAACGCCAAGCACACGGGCCACAAGGTGTGCTGCGTGGGCACGACGACGATGCGCGCCGTGGAGAGCGCCGTGACCATCCCAGGCAAGGTGTGCCCCTACGACGGGTGGACCAACAAGTTCATCTTCCCGCCCTACGACTTCACGATTGCCGACATGATGGTGACCAATTTCCACCATCCGATGAGCAGTCAGTTCATCATGGTGAGCGCCTTCGCGGGTCCCGAACTGCTGATGGAGACCTACCAAACCGCCATCAAGGAGAAGTACCGTTTCTCGACCTACGGCGACGCGATGCTGATTGTATAAAAATTAGTGTTCAGTGTTTAGTGTTCAGTGTTTAGTTGGCTGGCGCGGTCACAGAACACTGCACACTAAACACTAAACACTGCACACTTCACACTGCACATGACACCACTGGCGGAAACACTGAGGCCCAAGAGCCTCGACGAATACATTGGACAACAGCACTTGGTCGGACCGGGTGCTGTTCTTCGCACGTTGATAGAGAGCGGACAGATTCCGAGCATGATCCTCTGGGGCCCGCCGGGCATCGGCAAGACCACACTGGCCATGATCATCAGCCAGACACTCCACCGGCCGTTCCACACCCTGAGCGCCATCAGCAGCGGCGTGAAGGAGGTGCGCGACGTGATCAACAAGGCCCAGGAGGAAGAGGGCGCCATCCTCTTCATCGACGAGATCCACCGCTTCAACAAGTCGCAGCAGGACTCGCTGCTCGGCGCCGTGGAGCGAGGCACGATCACACTGATCGGCGCCACCACCGAAAACCCCTCGTTCGAGGTCATCTCGGCCCTGCTGAGCCGCTGCCAGGTGTATGTGCTCAAGGAGTTCGACGAGAGCGACATGCGGCAGCTGATCGGTAGCGCCGTGCGGCACTATGCCGGCCTGGGGGTCAGCGTCGAGGTGAAAGAGGACGAGGCCCTGATGCGCATCAGCGGGGGCGACGCCCGCAAACTGCTGAACGCCATGGAGCTGGTGGTGAACAAGAGCCTCCCGAAAGACGGTCACGGGGTGGTGCTGGACAATGCCACAGTGACCGCGGTCATCCAGCAGAACCTGGCCTTCTACGACAAAGGGGGCGAGATGCACTACGACATCATCTCGGCCTTCATCAAGAGCATGCGCGGCAGCGACCCCAATGGGGCGGTCTACTGGCTGGCCCGCATGATCGAAGGGGGCGAGGATCCGCTTTTCATCGCCCGTCGCATGCTGATCTTCGCCAGCGAGGACATCGGCAACGCCAACCCCAACGCGCTGCTGCTGGCCAACGCCACCTTCGACGCGGTGAGCAAGATCGGCTACCCCGAGTGCCGCATCAACCTGTCGCAGTGCGCCTGCTACCTGGCTTGCTCGGCCAAGAGCAACGCCACCTATATGGCCCTGGCCAACGCGCAGGCGGCCGTCAAGCGCTGGGGCGACCTGCCGGTGCCGCTGCACATCAGGAATGCCCCCACCAAGTTGATGAAGAACCTAGGCTACGGCGACGGCTACAAGTACGCCCACGACTTCAACGACGGCGCGGCCCTGGGCGGCTTTGCCGAGCAGGAGTACCTGCCGCAGGGCTTGGAGGGTACGTGTTTCTACCAGCCCGGCACCACGCCGCGCGAGGAGGAGACGCGCCGCAGCCTGCGGGCTCGCTGGGGGACAAAGTACAATTACTAGCGTTTCACCCACTCTTCGGGCGACATCTGCATCACCTGCTGGAAGGACAGCCTGAAGGCAGCGGTGTCGAGATAGCCGCACGAGTGGGCGAGTTGGGCCATCTGGTCCGGATCGTCGAGGTCGAGAGCGGGTTCGGCTTCGAGGCGGGCCAGGGCGTGCTCGACGCGGAGAGCATTGATGAACTCGTTGAAGGGGGCGCCCTGCAGGCGGTGGATGGCGTCGACCACATCGTCTTGCGACACGCGGAAATGCTCGCTGAGCAGGAAGACCGAGAGGTCGGGATTGAGGAATTGCTTTTCCGTTTCCACGTAGCGAACTATCTCGCGCGAGAGATGGGCGATGTCGGAAGAACGCGGATTCTGGTGGCGTCGCATCTTGGAGTCCAGGCGTTCGGCGCCGTAGGAGGTGCGATAGCTGATCCACCCCATGAGGAGTACTGCAACCGACTGGACGACAACGAAGAGGATGACACCCCAGAGCGGACGCGGCCGGTTGAAGGGGTAGATGATGTAACTGAGCACAATGGCGATACAGTTGACGCTGATGGCGATGTAGAAGAGGCGCGTGCTTGGACGGGTGACGGATTCAGCGGTGTAATATTCGTTGAGCTCATGGCGGAAGCGCCGCATGGCCACCACCGCGTAGATGGCAACGAAGAAGGTTTCGGCAATAAGGACAATCCAGTAGAAGTAGAAGTGCACCGCCACGATGAGGTTGTAGCGCCAGCTGTTGGGGTAGAATAGATGGGCGATGCCGTCGGCGCCGCGTTCGATCCACAGGCGGTACATGTCGGCTCCGCCGATAATTACGGACACAGCCATGAACAGACCCACGGTGAGCGAAGGGAACACCAGGGTGCGGGCCATGCGGCTGACGCCCTGTCGGCGTGTGAGGGAAGTGACGGCCATCTGCGTCATCGGGGGTACCGACATCGAGAGGAGCATGTATATGATTACCAACATATACTCGCCCTGAAGGAAGGTATTGAAGAAGGTGCTGTAGACGATGGCCGAGAGGCCGAAGAGCATGAGTGCCGTCGTCATCAGCCACTGTGCGCCCAGCACATCGCGCTTGAAGAAGAGCGTCGTCAACGGCCATACCAAGGCGATCATGCCGAGAACGAAATAAGCGATGGAAATAGCAGTCATAGCAGTCTGTTATTCGTTTGTTTTCTTGATGTATTCGGCCAGCGACCGGGCGTCGTAGTCCATGTGGTGGTTGAAGCGGCCGATGAGAAATTGCAGCACGGTGAGCAGCACGCAGCACACGATGATCCAGTATTTGTAGTAGTGGGGGTGCATGTCGATGGCGTAGACGGCCACGTCGGCAAGGACAGGGAAGCACCAAGTGAGAACGACGAGGGGTTTGATGTCGATGGGCTTGGCCTGCAGACCGGAGGCATAGTAGCTATTGAAGCGGCGCTGGAAGCGGCGCATCTTGACCGTACTGATGATCAAGAGGATGAAGCTCATGACGATGGTGACAATGGGGAACATGTAGTGGAACCAGAAGTACATGTAGTTCCATCTGGCGTCGCCGGGGATGAAGTGCGACTCATTGGCGATGAGCAGGTCGCACATCTCATCGTAGCGCCGCGGCCCGACGAGGAAGGCGCCGACGGTGAGGCCGAGGATGAAGAGCAGCGGAATGATGAAGACGCGGCGTTGGGCAAGGGTGACGCCGCGAGGCTCGGTGAGCGAGCAGACGGCCATATAGAACATCGGGCCGCTGACAACGACTGCCGACTCGAAGAGGAAGTCGTAGATGAAGAGCGAACCCGCACGGTCGCGGAAGTAGATGCCGAGCATCACCATGGCGAAGCCCTCAAAGATGAGCGTGAGGCTCATCAGCAGCTGCGCCCGAGTCAAGTGCCTTTTGAAGAGGGCTGTCGCCAGCGCCCATCCTATAGAGACGACGGCCGGCAGGAATAGTATGTAGGACCACCTCATATTCTATTGCGTTATTGTGTTAATGCGTTAGTGTTGGCGGTCGGCTTCGATGAAGCGGACCAATTCGTCGACGGCGTCCTTCTGGTCGATGTCGCGCTTGACGACGGTCTTGCCTTTATACAGGGTTATCTTGCCTGCGCCGGAGCCTACGTAGCCGTAGTCGGCGTCGGCCATCTCGCCGGGGCCGTTGACGATGCAGCCCATGACGCCTATCTTCACGCCCACGAGGTGCTTGGTCTTGGCCTTGATTTCTTTCAGCGCGCGCTGTATGTCGTACTGCGTGCGGCCGCAGCTGGGGCAGGCGATGTACTCGGTCTGCGTGATGCGTGTGCCGACGGCCTGCAGGATGTCGTAGGCGATGGGCATCTCGGCCTCGGGGTCTTCGGTGAGCGAGACGCGGATGGTGTCGCCGATGCCGTCGAGCAGCAGTGCGCCGATACCGGCGGCTGACTTGAGGCGGCCCTGCATGCCGTCGCCCGCCTCGGTGACGCCGAGGTGGATGGGGTAGTCCATGCCGAGGGCGTGCATCTTCTGCACGAAGAGGCGCGTGCTGTCCACCATCACCTTCACGTTGCTGGCCTTCATGGAGAAGACGAGGTCGTGGTAGTCCTGCGCCTCGCACACCTGCGCGAACTCCAGCGCGCTCTGCGCCATGCCCTCGGGGGTGTTGCCGTAGCGGGACATGATGCGCTCGGAGAGCGAGCCGTGGTTGGTGCCGATGCGCATGGCGGTGTGGTGGCGCTTGCAGATGTCGATGAGCGAGGCCATCCTCTCCCCTATCCTCTTCAGCTCGTCGTTGTACTCCTGGTCGGTGAACTCCAGCTTGCCGGTATTCCTATCCGTATAGTTTCCGGGGTTGACGCGCACCTTCTCCACCAGCGTGGCGGCCACCTCGGCGGCCTTGGGGTTGAAGTGTATGTCAGCCACCAGGGGCACCTCGCAGCCGCGACGGAGGAGCTCCTCCTTGATGCGGCCGAGGTTCTCGGCGGCCTTCACGTCGGGCGCCGTGATGCGCACCAGCTCGCAGCCCGCCTCCACCATGCGGAGCGCCTGCTCCACGGTGGCGCGGGTGTCCATCGTGTCGGTATTCGTCATGCTCTGCACGCGCACGGGCGCCCCCCCACCCAGCGTCAGCTTGCCTATATGTATCTGTCTGCTCATAGTTTATTCGCTATATATTGTCACTGGACGGACTTTATGGTAAACCTTCTCAGTATCTCGATTAAACCCTTCCACATAAAACCAATGGCCTTCGCCCCAGAATTGGCGGTCACCCGTGGGACACCATTCCGGGGTGGTCTCGTAGATATAAGGTTTGCCGATGAACGGTTTGCCTTCCTCTATCGCATCGAGATTCATAGGATAAATATATATGTAATCCGGCTCATTCAGCATATCTACACTACCCCACTGCAAATAAACACAACCGACTGCTTCAGTACCAAGTACCACGTCGAAGCCCACCAAGTTTGTCGTATCATCGAGGAAACGCGTTTCGCAGTAATCACCCGCGCAGATTTTTATGGCGTTGTACAATTCAAATTGATAGAACCCGCACTCATCCATTGCCTCTGGAAAGAACTCCAAACCGTGTTTTGCGAAATATTCACGGACAATTGCTGTATCCTCGGCTATTGGTTCACGATCCGAGCGAATATACTGCCATTGGCCAGCGCACATTGCAGCGGAGTGGAACTCGGCGGCGGTTATCTCAACATCCTCGAAGGTGTAACCCGACTTCGGTGGTTCCGGAGTGTTACGCTCGTTGGACGTTCCGCTCTTGCAGGCGGTCGTCGCTGCGAGTGATAACATCGCCGCGCATAGCATCAATATCTTCTTCATCGTCTGTATCTGTTTGTTGCTGTTGTCCATTTCATTGTTTCATCTGTGCAATTTCACCGCGCATATATGCGGGGTGCACTTCCGGACTGAAAATTGACCGCGCATATATGCGGGGCGCATTACTCGGCTGAAAATCGACCGCGCATATATGCGGAGCGCACTTCTGGGCCGAAAATCGACCGCGCATATATGCGGAGCGCACTTCCAGACTGAAAATCGACCGCGCATATATGCGGGGCGCATTTACCGGGCCGTTTCATGACCCCGCATATATGCGCGGCACATTTACCGGCCCCGACAGCCATCTGGAAGGTCAGCTCGGGGTCTATCATCTGATCAACGCGCTGCGCCCCCACCTCGGCCAGCCACCGCTTCACAGGTTCGGCCTTCTTCGACGGGATGGACTGGATGATGCGGAAGATGCCCTCAAGGTCAGCCGCCTGTGTCTTGCGACGCTTGCCGTCAGGTGCAACCATTTCAACAGGGGGACAAATTGTCCCCCACTTGGATTTCAGTTCGGGGTCACGACGGAGCATCTTCTTGATATAGTCTCGGGGATTCACCGTATCTGTCAGTATCTGGACGATGTCAGCTACCGAGAAGTAATACTTCTCCTGCTCATCATCCCAAACGACACGGACCTTCGTGTCCTCAAAGAGTGTTATGCCGGTCTGTTTTGTCATACATTATTATATTTCAACTGGGGTACAATTTGTCCCCCACTTGACCACTTACGATATGCGGGCGATGGTGCGTTGCAGGCTGAGCACCTGGCTCTTGAGCTGCTTTATCTGGTCCTGCAGGTTGGCGTTCTGGCTGCGCAGGCGGCGGTTCTCCTCGATGAGCTCCAGCTGCGTGGGCTCGCGGTGTTCCTGCTTGGCCTTCTGCTCGGCGCTTTGGCCGATAGTCTCGTCGTTGAACACCTGCCCCACCTTGCCTTGGTCGGCCATGCGGATCAACTCGTTGGGAGCAAACGGCATGTCGAAGCCGCTCTCGTCCTCGACATACACCATGCCGCCCTGTATCTTCTTTACGATTCCCCCGCCCACGGCGTTGAGGAACTTTACTTTGTCTCCTATTTCAAACTGTGCCATAGTTCATTTATTTTTGGCTGCAAAGATACTGCTTTTTCACGACATACGGAAATTTATTTTGCCATATGAACATTAAATGCTATTTTTGCGGTCGAGAACCAACTCTTACTCATCATGAAGAAACGGACCATCTACGCCATCGCACTGCTCTGCGCCACAGCCTTCTGCGGCTGCACCGTCACCTCGCGCGTCGTCTCCTACAACGCCTTCTCCCAAGCCGTGGACGAGGTGAACAAAGCGCTGGAGAAAGAGGGATTCTTTCTTGAGAACAAAGAGAATAGCAGCACGCGCGACACCCCGCTTTCTCTCCGCGCGCCGCGACCCTACAGCTACAGCGAACACGGATTCCACGAAAGCACGACAGCCGATGTCGAATACGCCGAAACCTACCGCTTCGTCAACAACGCGGGCGAGACGATGAGTTATACAGTGTCGTACCGCACAGGCATAGATATACAGAAAAGCATGGCATTTGTGCGCGAGGCATATGTGTCAGGCTGCGAGACCTCCAACCCCGCCCACCATGACCGCCTCTGCGGTGAGCACTCCCCTATCCACAAACTGAACAGCCTGGAGAAGGACACCACGGCGGTGCTCTGAGGCTCAATCAGAACTAAAAGAACCAAAAGCGATTCTGATAGTTCTTTTTGTTCTGATTGAGAATAAAATCTTAGATTATTTCCTCCGCCAACTGGTTGAAGTCGATGCCGTCGAAGTTGCCGCTGGACATCATCAACAGGTTGGCGTTCTGCCACTCCATTGCCTTCACCTTGGCCACCATGGCGGCGCTGTCGGTGAAGACCTCGACGTTTCCACCAAAGGCCTTGCGCACCTCGTCGGGGTCCAGCGGCGGCAGCTTCTTGAGCTGCAGGGCGTGCTGGCTGAAGTAGACGTAGCGCACGTCGGCCTCGTCCATCGAGTGGGCGTACTGCTGCAGGAACTCCTGCGTCAGCGAGCTGAAGGTGTGCAGCTCCATACAAGCCACCAGCCGCCGGTCGGGGTACTGCTCGCGCATGGCGTGGATGGTGGCGCGCAGCTTCGAGGGGGCGTGGGCGAAGTCCTTGTAGACGGCGCAGGTGTCGTTTTTCTTGACGAGCTCCAGGCGCTTCGAGGCTCCTTCGAAGGTGGCGATGGCCTCGTCAAACAGCTCGTCGCTGACCCCCACCTGCCGACAGGCGAGGCGAGCGGCAGTGAGGTTGAGCAGGTTGTGGTGACCGAAGATTTTAAGTGGAGTGGATAGTGGGTAGTGAGTAGTGGGTAGCACTTGACCCCGATTGCTATCCACTACACACTCCCCACTACCCACTAAGTACGTCACACCATCCACCACCCGGTGCTCCGGGCAGACATACGGCAGCTTCTGTATGTCGGTGCGGCGGTTCTCCATGGCCACGCGGTGCACCTCGGGGTCTTCGTCGCAGTAGATGAGCGTGCCGTCGGGTTCAATCAGGTCGATGAACTTGGCGAACTGCTCGCGGTAGATGTCGAAGGTCGGGAAGACGTTGATGTGGTCCCACTCGATGCCGGTGATGATGCCCACATTGGGGTGGTAGAGGTGGAACTTCGGCCGGCGGTCGATGGGCGAGGTCAGGTACTCGTCGCCCTCGATGACCATCACCTTAGCGGTATGCGAGAGGCGCACCATGACGTCGAAGCCCTTGAGCTGGGCGCCCACCATGTAGTCGGCCTCAATGCCGCAGTGAGCCAGCACATGCAGTATCATAGCCGTGGTGGTCGTCTTGCCGTGGCTGCCGCCGATAACGATGCGCAGCTTGTCCTTCGACTGCTCGTAGAGGTACTCCGGGTAGCTGTAGATCTTCAGCCCCAGCTCCTGGGCACGCAGCAGCTCGGGATTGTCCACACGGGCATGCATGCCGAGGACCACGGCGTCCAGATCCTTCGTGATACGCTCCGGATACCAGCCGAACCGCTCCGGCAGCAGACCGTACTTCTCCAGCCGGCTCTTGGCGGGATCGAAGATTTCGTCGTCGCTCCCCGTAACGGTGATCCCCTTCTGACACAGCGCGATAGCCAGGTTGTGCATCGCCGAGCCTCCAATGGCAATAAAGTGTACTTTCATCTTTCCAACAATTTTACACCTATCAACGCCGAAAGACGCATTTTATTTTACAACGGTCAAAGTTTTACCTTGATCGGGTATCCGACTACCGACGTGCTACCTATTACTTAATACTCGCCACTCATCGAATTAAGTAAATTTAGGTTAAAAAAATAGATCGTGCACGATCTATTTTGCATGTTTAACTATTTCTAAACGAGACATCTAACACTTCGCAAGTGTGCAAACCATGCTGGAAAACTCGCAAAACGCTGACAGGGCAAGGATTTTGCCCTGGTTTTAAGAGAGTCATCAGGGAGTCATCAGGGAGCCATCAGGGCGTAGACTGGGAAAAACGGGGGTCGAGACCCTCAGATCTCCCCCTTGGGATGGAAACAAAAATACTTGGTCACCTGCTTCTCGAGGAAGCGGCGGTCCAGCTGGTCGCTGGCCTCGCTGATATCCACGCAGCGACCATCCTTGTAGAGCACCTTAATTTCCTGATCGGCAAAGTCGTAGGAACGGTTGCGAAGCACGCCCGTACCGTGGAAGTAGTCGTTCTCGACCCCCTCGAAGGGCGTGCTGCTGATGCGGATGGCGGGCAGATGACGGTCGACGAGGCTGGCGCAGAGCGTCCTCAAAATGGGGTCGTCCGAGTGGCGCCAGTGCTTGATGGCCACCATCACGTCGTCGTCGTCCACCTCGGCAAAGCGGTCGAGGAAGTCGGGCGCCGCGGGGTCGAAGCGGAACACCGTCGGATCCAACTCGCGGGCCCTCCGAAGGATGCCGAGCAGCACCTGGTCGGCGGCAATGACAGTCTTGTGCATATACACCTGCCAGTACATCAAGCGTCTGGAAATGATGAACTTCTCGACGCTGTAGATGCCCTTCTCGTCGACCACCAGCTCGTCGTCGTGCACGTTGAGCATCGTGATGATGCGGTCGGTGCCCACGATGCCCTCGCTGACGCCGGTGAAGAAGGAGTCGCGCCCCAGGTAGTCGAGCCGGTCCATGTCGAGCTGGCTGCTCACCAGCTGATGAAGGAAATGCTTGTGGTATGTGTTTGAGAATATGTCGATAGCCATGTCGAGCGCGCCGTCCATCTGCTCGTTGATGCGCTGCATCATGAGGAGGGTGATCTCCTCGTGCGGCACGTCGACCAGCACCCGCTCCGAGGTGTGCGAGAAGGGGCCGTGGCCGAGGTCGTGCAGCAGGATGGCCAGCTTGGCGCCGCGGCACTCTTCGTCGCTGATCTCCACCCCCTTCTGTTTCAGCACATCCAGCGCCCGACCCATCAGGTTGAGGGCGCCCAGCATGTGGCTGAAGCGGGTGTGCATGGCGCCGGGGTAGACCAGATAGGTGAGCCCAAGCTGTTTGATGCGCCGCTGGCGCTGGAACCAGGGGTGTTCGATGACTGAAAGGATCACCGGGTCGTCGACCGAGAGGAAGCCGTCGTAGACGGGGTCGTTGATAATCTTGCGCTTGGTCATTTAGAGGAAGGAAGTTTCAACATGCTGATACGGGGAGCCAGACCGCCGGTAGTGAGGAAGTAGAAGCGGTCGGCCGCGCCGGCGACGAGGGGCGTCTTGAGGATCGCTTTGTGCTCGCGTTCCACCACCTTCTTGGCGCCCTGCCCGTCGGGGGTGAACCAGTAGACGGCCAGGGCCGAATTGGCCATCAGGAGGCTCTTGCTGCGCTTGGCGGGCGTGTCGGGCGTGTACTCGTCCGATTCCTCCTTCGACTCGTTGGTGACCACGTAGACCTTGCCGCCGTGCGCCAGCAGGTCGGCTCCCACGTCGGGCCAGCTGGCGTTCTGGTTGTTCTGCGGTATGCGGTTGATAGTCAGCGCGCCCTGCATGTCGGCCTGCACCAAGAGGATGCCCTGGCTGTAGACCGTCTCGCCTTGGCTCATGCCTCTCGAGTCGCGCGTCTCCACGTGCCAGGCATGCTGGTAGAGCGCCGCCCCGCCCTGCGGCGTGGAGCAGTCGTCCACCTTGCGGACGAAGTAGATCGAGCGGTCGGTCACCTTGGCGCCGGCAGCCTCGTTGGCGAGGGTCAGCAACTCGTCGTCGGTGAAGGGATGACGGTTGGCGACCGTGATCTTCTGGCTGTCGAGGTCGAACACCAGGCCCCAGAGACCGGTGTACTGGCGGTTGCCGAGCACTCCCATCCGGAGCATCCCGTAGCCACCCTTGCCCTCGAGGGCGGTGGCCAGCACCCGCGAACCCTCGGCGTTGAGCAGCGCCGCGTCGCTCACGTCGGCGTCGAGGATGTACTCGCCGTGCTTCTCGCCCTCGGCGTTGACCATCTGCACGCGGAAGGCAGTGATGTCCTTGTTGTCGTCCACCATGCCCAAACGCAGGGTGACAACGGTGCCGCTATTGGTAACGAGGACGTTGAAGATGTCGCTGTAGGGCATCGAACGCTCCCAGAGTTTCTGCATGTTGCGGTCGAAGAGCATGGCCACGGCGCGGCTTTCTTTCTTGCCCCACACGGCGTAGATCACCCCGTGATACTGGCCGTCGGGCGAGCTGACCGCCCACACGTAGTACTCGTCGCTCTTCTGAACCGACTCGTCCACCAGCATTTGGTCGTCGACAACCTCCAGGCTCTGCGCGTCGATGGCGATATGACGTGCCGAGAGTTTCTTGTCGGCATCGCTGCTGATGATGGTATGCAGGCGGTCGCCCGAGAGAAATATCTCTTCGATGCCGTACTTCTTGGTGTTGGGAAGGGTGACGCTCTTGACGTCTTGCCACTCCATGTCGCACAGTCTCACCTTCAGAGCCTTCACCGAGTTGGAGGTGTAGCCGCCTACGGCTACGGCCTTCAGCTCCGGTTCCACCACCAGCAACTGGCCTTCCTGTGCCTCGACCATCTTTATCATCGAAGCCTGATAGGCTTTCTTGTTCGTCTTCTCGCCCATGCGATACTCGATGTCCTGGGCCGTCAATGCCCCCGCAAGGGCGACAAAGGAAAGAAACAACAGAGTCTTCTTCATAATCTTTATGTGTTTTGATTAGTTGATCACCTCGGAAAGCAGACCGGCAGCGTCGCCGATCATGGTGTTGCAGGGGCGCTTTCCCATCTGCAGCAGACGGCCGCAGACGATGTCACCCTCCTCCTCGCGGAAGCGTTCAATCAAGGTTCGGGTGTCGGCGGTGTGCCCTGTGAGCCCGCAAGCCATGGCCATGCCGCTCACACAACCGCACACCTCCCGCGTGCCTGCCAGGCCGCGACCGAAGGGAGCGGCCACGTTCATGGCGTCCTTCGCCTCGATCGGCAGCCGGTCGCCGTAGGCCATCAGCACCGCCTGGCAGCAGTTGCAACCCTGCTTGTGCAGCGCCTTGGCCCATTCAATTCGCTCTTCTCTCGTCATTTTCTCATCGTTTTTGACATTTCCCAGATGGCTATCGCCGCCGCGCAGCTGACGTTGAGCGAGTGTTTGGTGCCGTATTGTGGTATCTCTACTGCCCTGTCGCACAGCATCATAACCGCCTCTTGCACCCCGTCGATCTCGTTTCCCAGCACTAAAGCCACAGGGCCCTCCGCCCCGATCGGGTCGGTTCCCAGGCGTATGCTGTCGTGCGCTATCTCCACAGCGTAGACCTTGTATCCCTTTTCTTTCAGCCCACGGACACATTCCTCCGTGTCCTCGTGGTAACTCCACTCCACACTCTCCTCGGCGCCGAGGGCGGTCTTGTGGATTTCGCGGTGCGGTGGCGTGGCGGTGATGCCGCAGAGGGCAATGTGCTCCACACGGAAAGCGTCGGCCGTGCGGAACACCGAGCCAATGTTGTTCAGGCTCCGCACATTGTCCAAGACCACAGTGAGGGGCAGTTTCACGCTCTCGCGAAACTCTTCCACCGTCAGGCGGTGCATCTCTTCGGTGGCCAGTTTCTTCATCCCACGCTGCCTTCCAGTGAGATACTCAGCAATTTCTGCGCCTCGACGGCGAACTCCATGGGGAGTTTTTTGAGGACATCTTTGGCATAGCCGTTGACGATGAGGCCCACGGCGCTCTCCGGGCTGATGCCGCGCTGCTGGCAGTAGAAGAGCTGATCTTCAGAGATTTTACTGGTAGTGGCTTCATGCTCCAGGATAGCCGTGTGGTTGTCAGCCTTGATATAGGGCCATGTGTGGGCACCGCATTGGTCGCCCAACAGCAGGCTGTCGCACTGCGAATAGTTGCGGGCGTTGTCGGCTCCGCGACCGATCTGCACCAGACCGCGATAGGAGTTGTGGCTCTTACCGGCGCTGATGCCTTTGGACATGATGGTGGAGTGGGTGTTCTTGCCCACGTGTATCATCTTCGTGCCGGTATCGGCCTGCTGGTAGTTGTTGGTGACGGCCACAGAGTAGAATTCGGCCGTCGAGTCGTCGCCCTGCAGGATGCACGAGGGGTACTTCCACGTCACAGCGCTTCCGGTCTCCACCTGCGTCCAGCTGAGTTTGGAGTGCGACCCCTTGCAGATGCCGCGTTTGGTGACGAAATTGTAGATGCCACCCTTGCCCTCCTTGTCGCCCGGGTACCAGTTCTGCACGGTGCTGTACTTCACCTCGGCATCTTTCATGACAACGATCTCCACGATGGCGGCATGCAACTGGTTCTCATCGCGTTGCGGAGCCGTACATCCCTCCATGTAGGAGACGTATGCCCCCTCGTCGGCCACGATCAGCGTGCGCTCGAACTGGCCGGTGCCCTTGGCGTTGATGCGGAAATAGGAAGAGAGTTCCATCGGGCAACGCACCCCCTTGGGGATGTAGCAGAAGGAACCGTCGCTGAACACCGCCGAGTTGAGGGCGGCAAAGAAGTTGTCCGTCGACGGAACCACCGAGCCCAGATACTGCCGCACCAGGTCGGGATGTTTCTGCACGGCCTCGCTGATGGGCATGAAGATGATGCCTTTCTCCTCCAGCGCCTTCTGGCTGGTGGTCTTGACCGAGACGGAGTCCATGATGGCGTCGTAGGCCACGCCGGCCAGCGCCTCGCGCTCGCGCAGCGGAATACCCAGCTTGTCGAAGGTGGCCAGCAGCTCGGGGTCCACCTCGTCCATGCTCTTCTTCTGCGGTTTCGGAGCGGCGAAGTAGATGATGTCCTGATAGTTGGGCGTCTCGTACTCCAGGTGTGCCCAGTCGGGCTCCTTCATCTTCTGCCAGCGGCGGAAGGCCTCCAGGCGGAACTCGAGCAGCCATTCCGGCTCGTTCTTCTTCTTCGAGATCAGCCGCACCACCTCCTCGTCCAGACCCTTGCGGATGGTCTCGGTGTCGATGTCGGTGGTGAACCCCCACTTATATTCCTCGTTGGTAACCTCTTGGATGATATCTTTTTCTTCCATTTACAGTCTGTTGTCAATTATTCCGCTTCCATTAACGCGACAACTAATAATATATTGCGCGAGGGTGGCAAAAATCATTTGCGGATGATCTGCGTGTTGCCCTGCGAGTTGAGGAGGGTTGCCTTGACGGTGTTGGTGTGGCCGTTGCGCTCGTAATCCACCTCCACCTCGTCGCCGGGACTGAAGAGGCCCAGCTCTTCGGTCATCTCGGCAAAGGTATTGACCTCTTTTCCAGCCACTCGCAGTATGATATCGCCCTGGCGTATGCCGGCGCGGTCGGAGGCGCAGTCCTTGACCACCTGGGCCACGTAGAGGCCCTTGATGGCGCGGGCGCCGGTCTGGCGCGCCACCTTGGCGTCGACTTCGGTCACCTGCACGCCGAGGTAGCCGCGCTGCACGTAGCCGTAGCGCTGCAGGTCGCCCGCCACCTTGACAGCAATGTTGGACGGGATGGCGAACGAGTAGCCGATGTAGTTGCCGTTGCCCGAAGCGATGGCCGTAACGATGCCGATCAGCTCGGCACGCGAGTTGACCAGGGCGCCGCCGCTGTTGCCCGAGTTGACGGCCGCATCGGTCTGGAGGAACGACTCCAGCGGGGTCTCCACCGAGCGGGGATTTTCGATGATGTGCATGTTGCGCGCCTTGGCGCTGATGATGCCGCTGGTGACCGTCGACGTGAGGTTGAACGGGTTGCCGATGGCCAGCACCGGCTCGCCCACGCGCACCTGGTCGCTGTTGCCGAAAGGCAGGTAGTGCAGGCTGTCGGCCTCGACCTTGATCACCGCCAGGTCGGTGGCGGGGTCGTTGCCCACCAGGGTGGCCGGCAGCTCGCGGCGGTCGTTGAGGGTCACCGTGATGCGCTCGGCGTCCTGCACCACGTGGTTGTTGGTCAGGATGTAGCCGTCGGTGGTCACGATGACGCCCGATCCGAAGGCGTTATACTCCTGGCGCTGAACGCCCTGCGGGATGATGAAGCCGAAGAACGACTGGTAGAGCGGGGTCATCTGGGTCATGACGGTCTTGATGTGCACCACGGCATCGATCGTCGCCGAGGCGACATCGGTGAAGTCGGTGAGCGTCAGGCGCGAAGGGGCCTCGCGCGGCGGTACGGTGGTCAGCGGAGTGACGGCGTCGCCCTCGCGCTGGGCGTGGCAGGACTGGACCGTCAGCGACAGCACCGCCACAAGCATAAGAAGTGTTCTATTCATATCGATCAATACATTTTGTTTCTTTTCTTAGATAACAAAAACCATGCCATTTTATTGTCCCGGCAGATTGTTTTAACCTAATTTACATTTTTCCGGAGACCTCCCCTACCCCTCGGCTCGGATGCCATCCATGCACAATTAGATCGTGCACGATCTAATTCCGGGGATACACCGGAGATGGTCCGCCTGCGGGCGGACCATCCTCGGACTTACCTCGGACCTACCTCGGAGGTGATGCGGAGGTGATAGGTAGTTGACCGGTAATTTTCAGGCAGTTACATACCGGCGTCTGTACAACGCCTCCGACCAGAATATATTAGAAGCTAATAATCAACTGGTTACAAAACAGGGGTTTTTCGCGGGGTTCGAGGGCAAAATGTGGGATTTGGAGTGTTAAAAATTCATAATAGATCGTGCACGATCTATTTTTCACCCCCTCCGCGACGGGGGGCGAAGGGGGGCCGGTGGGGGGCGACGGAAAGTTTTTTTTCGGGTAGCGTACAATAAATAAAATATATATACGTTACTATCGGCAGTTGAAAAATATAAAGCAATTATAATAATGAAAAATCTAGTCATTGTTGAGTCGCCTGCCAAGGCGAAGACCATCGAGAAATTCCTCGGGAAGGACTACACCGTCAAGTCGAGCTACGGCCACATCCGCGACCTGGCGAAGAAAGAGATGAGCATCGACGTGGAGGGCAACTACGAGCCGCAGTACCAGATCAGCGACGACAAGAAGCAGCTGGTGAGCGAGTTGCAGAAGGCTGTGAAGAGCGCCGACCGCGTGTGGCTGGCATCCGATGAGGACCGCGAGGGAGAAGCCATCGCGTGGCACCTTCAGGAGACGCTTAAGCTGGATCCGGCGACGACGCAGCGCATCGTCTTCAACGAGATCACCAAGACGGCCATCCTCCATGCCATCGAGAACCCGCGCCAGATCGACATGAACCTGGTCGACGCGCAGCAGGCGCGCCGCGTGCTGGACCGCCTGGTGGGCTACGAGATCAGCCCCATCCTGTGGAGCAAGATCAAGCCGGCCCTGAGCGCCGGGCGCGTGCAGAGCGTGGCCGTGCGCCTCATCGTGGAGCGCGAGGAGGAGATCAAGGCCTTCCAGAGCAAGCCCTACTTCCGCGTGACGGCCGAGTTCCGGCCGGTGGACTCGAACAAGGTGCTGCGCGCCGAGCTGAGCCGCCACTTCGGCACCGCCGAGGAGGCCGAGCAGCTGCTGCAGAGCCTGACGGCGGCGAGCTTCAAGATCAGCCGCATCGAGACCAAGCCTGCCCGCCGCACGCCGGCGCCCCCGTTCACGACGAGCACCCTGCAGCAGGAGGCCAGCCGCAAGCTGGGCTTCAGCGTGGCCCGCACCATGCAGGTGGCCCAGCAGCTCTACGAGAGCGGATACATCACCTACATGCGTACCGACAGCGTCAACCTGAGCGACCTGGCTCTGGGCATGGCCAAGAAGGAGATCACCGCCCTCTACGGGGCCGACTACCTGAAGACGCGCCGCTACCAGACCAAGACCAAAGGAGCCCAGGAGGCCCACGAGGCTATACGCCCGACCGACCTCTCGGCCCAGAGCATCAACACCGAAAGCGCCCAGCGCCGCCTGTACGAGCTCATCTGGAAGCGCACCATCGCCAGCCAGATGGCCGACGCCGAACTGGAGAAGACCGAGATCGAAATCGGCATCAGCGACCAGCAGTTGACCTTCCAATGCTCGGGCGAGCAGGTGAAGTTCGACGGCTTCCTGAAGGTGTACATGGAGAGCACGGACGACGACGAGGGCGGCGAGACCGAGACCTCGCTGCTGCCCAAGCTGCCCGAGGGCACGCGCCTCTCCATGGAGAGCTGCGAAGCCGCCGAGCACTACACGCAGCACCCGCCGCGCTACACGGAGGCCAGCCTGGTGAAGAAGCTGGAAGACCTCGGCATCGGCCGCCCGTCGACCTACGCTCCCACCATCAGCACCATCCTCAAGCGCGAGTACATCCTCAAGGAAGACCGCGAGGCGCCGGAGCGCCGCTGCACCGTGCTGACCCTCAAGGGGGGGCAGGTGAAGCGCAATGTGCGCATCGAAAAGGGCTACGCCGAGAAGGGCAAGCTCTTCCCGACCGACATCGGATGCGTGGTGAACAACTTCCTGATGGAGCACTTCGCCAACATCATGGACTATAACTTCACGGCCACGGTGGAAAAGGACTTCGACGAGATTGCCGCCGGCAAGAAAGAGTGGCGCCGCGTGATCGACGGATTCTACCAGCCGTTCCACAAGAACATACGCCAGACGCAGCAGACCAGCCAGCGCACCACCGGCAGCCGCCTGCTGGGCACCGACCCCAAGAGCGGCAAGAACGTCTACGCCAAGATTGGCCGCTACGGCACGCTGGTCCAGATCGGCGAGACCAACACCGACGAGAAGCCCCAGTTTGCCAGCATGAAGAAGGGCCAGAGCATCGAGACGATCACCCTGGAGGAGGCGCTGAGCCTGTTCGACCTGCCGCGCACCCTGGGCCAGTTCGAGGACAAGGACGTGATCGTCAGCATTGGAAAGTTCGGCCCCTACGTGCGCCACAACAGCAAGTTCTACTCGCTGGGCAAGAACGACGACCCCTACGATGTGAGCCTGGAGCGCGCCATCGAGATCATCAAGGTCAAGCGCGAGGCCGAGATGCAGAAGGAAGAGCTGCGCAAGGTGTACCCGCACCAGATCGGCGTGGTGGAGGGCGAGGCGCTGGTGAGCAACATCGGCCGCTTCGGACCCTACCTGACCTACCGCGGAGAGAACTTCCGCCTGACCAAAGGCACCGACCCGCTGACCCTCACGGTGGAGCAGGCCCTGGCCATCATCGAGAAAGCTGACAAGAAGAAGAGCCGCAAGAAGTGACCCTGTCGGTAGTTATAGTAAACTATAACGTCAAGTACTTCCTCAAGCAGTGCCTGGCGTCGGTCTACCACTCGGAGCGCCGCCTGGCCGACGGCTCGGAGCTGGCGCTGGAGGTGTGGGTGGTGGACAACGACTCGGTGGACGACTCGGTGGCGATGGTGCGGCGCGATTTCCCCGCGGTGCACGTCGTCGAGAACCACGACAATGTGGGCTTCGCCAAGGCCAACAACCAGGCACTCGCCCGCGCAACGGGCGAGTGCCTGCTGCTGCTCAACCCCGACACGGTGGTGGAACGCGACACGTTCGTGCGGTGTGTCGACTTCATGCAGTCGCACCCCGACTGCGGCGGCCTCTGCGTCAAGATGATCGACGGCAAGGGGAACTACCTGCGCGAAAGCAAACGGGGCTTCCCGTCGCCGGCGGCGTCGTTCTACAAGATTGCGGGACTGGCCCGCCTCTTCCCCCGCTCGCACCGCTTCGCGGCCTACTACATGGGCCACCTGGCCGACGACGAGGTGAACGAGATCGAGATCATGCCGGGGGCATTCCTGATGTTCCGCCAGGAAGTGTACCGGCAAATCGGAGGGCTGGACGAGAGCTACTTCATGTACGGCGAGGACATCGACTTCTCGTGGCGCATCCGCCTGGCCGGGTGGAAGAACTACTACCTGCCCACGACGCGAATCATACACTACAAAGGCGAGAGCACCCGCAAGGGGTCGATGAACTACGTCTACACCTTCTACAACGCCATGTCAATCTTCGTCGAGCGCTACTTCACGGGGCGCAACGCGCGGATGTTCAACCTGCTGCTGCACGGAGCCATCTGGCTGCGGGCGGGCATGGCCTGGATCCGGCGCATCGCCGCCCGCGTGGCGGTGCCGCTGCTCGACTTCGGGGTGGCCTACGGCGGTTTCGCGCTGCTCAAAGGGGTGTGGCAGAACGTCAAAGGCTTCGGCAGCGACTACTACCCTCCGGAGTACCTCTCGCTGGTGGTGCCGCTGTACATCCTCATCCTCATGGGCAGCAGCTGGCTCCATGGCGGCTACGACCGGCCGGTGCGCACCGGCCGCATCGTGCGCGGCATGGGGATCGGCCTGCTGCTGCTGCTGGCATTCTACTCGCTGCTCGACGAGAGCCAGCGCTACTCGCGCATGCTGCTGATCATGGGGTCGCTGTGGACCCTAGCCTCCACCCTGATCATCCGCTGGCTGCTAGGCCTTTGCAATGTAAAAGGTTACGCGCTACGCGCACGCAAGCGCGGAAGCACACTCATCGTGGGCAGCGCCGACGAGACGGCGCGCGTGCACGGCCTCTACTCGGCCATGGGGCAACCCGACACCCGCCTGCTGGCAACCGACGACAGCGAGTGCCGCCACCTGCAGGACATGATCCGCATCGAGCACATCGAGGAGGTGGTCTTCTGCGGCAAGGATCTCTCGCTGCAACAGATCATCGAACTCATGGCTCACCTGAAAACCACCGGCGTGGAGTACAAGATCGCCCCCTCCGAGGGCGACTACATCATCGGCAGCGAGAGCATCCTCTCCTCCGACGACGTCTACGTGGCCGACCTGGACACCATCAGCACCGACACCTCGCGCCGCACGAAACGCATGTTCGACGCCGGCACCTCGTTCCTGCTCCTCCTGCTGTCGCCCCTGCTCTTCTGGTTCCAACGCCGGAAACGGGCCTACTTCGCCGACTGCTTCCAGGTGCTGGTGGGACGTAAGACGTGGGTGGGCTACACCGGACGGCCGGGGGTATTCCTCCCCACCGACATGCTGCGCCAGCCCACACCCGAAGTCAAACAGCGCCTCATGCTGCGCTACATGCGGCACTACCGCACTGCCACCGACTGGAAAATACTGATCAACAACTGGAACAATATATGAAACGACTGCCCGCAATACTACTGTTCATACTGCTGCTGCCGCTGAGCGGCCAGGCCCAACGCATCCATGCCTTCGTCTCGGCGGGCGTCACCGCCAACCAGATTGAAGGCGACGAGCTGCGCAACTTCAAGCACTACGGCTTCAGCGGCGGCGTGGGAGCCCTGGCCTCCATCAGCGACAACGGTCGCTGGGGCCTGAGCGTCGAGGCGCTCTTCAACCAGCGCGGTTCGCACAGCACCGGAGACACCCGCAACTACCTCTACCGCCTGGACCTCACAGCCTCCTACGTCGACATCCCCGTCATGATCCACTGGCAGGACATCCGCGGCGGCATGCTCTTCGGCGCGGGCCTCAGCTACGGTCGACTCGTGGAGCAACCCCACGGCAGGATGGGCTACGACAGCCTTTTCTTCATGCCTGACACCAGCGATATGTCCTTCGTGCCGAGCGACTTCGCGGTGGTTCTCGACGCCCGCTTCACCATTTGGCGCGGCCTGCAGATGGGCTTCCGCTGGCAATACTCGCTGCTGCCCGTCAAGCGCGACTGGGTCTTCTACCAGTATACCGGCGTCGACGCCAACGGCAACGCACGCTACACCAGCCACGCCAACAACTGCTACAACCACAGCATCACCGTCCGACTCCTCTACCAATTCTAACATCTTCGCTATGGCTACCGCTCTCTTCCCCGGATCATTCGATCCCTTCACCGCCGGACACGAGGCCATCGCGCGCCGGGTGGCACCCCTCTTCGACCGCCTCGTGGTGGCCGTGGGAGTCAACAGCGAGAAGCACTACATGTTCAGCATCGAGGAGCGCCTGGAGCGCATCCGGAAGGCCCTGGCCGACCTGCCACAAGTGGAAGTTACATCCTACAGCGGCATGACCATCGACCTCTGCCACCGCCTGGGGGCACAATGCATCGTGCGCGGCATCCGCACCGCCGACGACTTCGAGTACGAGCAGCTGGTGGCCAGCGTCAACCGGGCCCAGGACCCCTCCATCGAGACCCTCCTCGTCATGGCCGACGCCGACCACCGCCACATCAGCAGCACCCTCGAACGCGAACGCCTCAGCCACTCCGCCACATGAACGTCCACGACGACATAGTATACCTCAAAGGAGTAGGGCCCGCCAAAGCCAAGGTGCTGGCCGCCGAACTGGGCATATTCACCGCCAACGACCTGCTCCAGTACTTCCCCTTCCGCCACATCGACCGCTCCAAGAGCACCACCGTCGCCTCCCTCACCGAAGAGAGCGGCATCGTCGTACTGCACGGCACCATGAGCAACCTCGCCGTCGTCAGCATCGGACCCCGCCGCGAGCGGCTGACGGTCGACTTCAGCGACGGCACCGGCAGCCTGCAACTCGCTTGGTTCGCCGGCATCAAGTGGGTGCGCGAGAAAGTCAAACCGGGCGTCACCTACACCATCATCGGCAAACCCTCTCTCTTCAACGGCACATGGCAGATGACCCATCCGGAGATCGAAGCAGAGAGCGGCGACCGGCGGACCGACAGCGGGGGCTTCCTGCCGGTATACACCACCACTGACAAGATGAAGCAGCACGGCCTCGGCACCCGCGCCCTGGCCCGCCTCACCGAGACCCTCTGCGGCTGCATCAGCGGCATCGAAGAGACCCTCCCGTCCGACGTGCTTCAGCGATTCCACCTCATGGGCCGCGCCGAGGCCTTGAAGGCCATCCACTACCCTGACAGCCCCGCCCAGCTCGAACAGGCCCGTGCACGCCTGAAGTTCGAGGAACTCTTCTTCCTCCAACTCGACTACCAGTACGCCCACGCCGCCCGCCTCGTCCGCTCGCAGGGACTCGTCTTCAACACCGTGGGCGACCACTTCAACCGCTTCTACAGCGAGAAGATACCCTTCCCCCTCACCGGCGCCCAGAAACGTGTCGTCCGCGAGATCCGCGAAGACATGCGCTCCGGCCGCCAGATGAACCGGCTGCTGCAAGGCGACGTCGGCAGCGGCAAGACCCTCGTGGCCCTCATGTCCATGCTCCTGGCCCTCGACAACGGCTGCCAGGCCTGTCTTATGGCACCCACCGAGATCCTCGCCACCCAGCACTACAACACCTTCCTCCGACTCCTCGAAGGGCTCGACATCCGCGTCGAACTCCTCATCGGATCGCTCCGCGCCGCCGACAAGAAGAAGACCAAGCAGCGCATCGCCAGCGGCGAGACGCACATCGTCATCGGCACCCACGCCCTCATCGAAGACGACGTCCTCTTCCACCGCCTGGGACTCGTCGTCATCGACGAGCAGCACCGCTTCGGCGTCGAGCAGCGCGCCAAGCTCTGGGCCAAGGGCACGCCCCCGCCCCACATCCTCGTCATGACCGCCACCCCCATCCCCCGCACCCTTGCCATGACCCTCTACGGCGACCTCGACTGCTCCGTCATCGACGAGCTGCCCCCCGGCCGCCAGCCCGTGCGCACCTACCACCGCACCGAGCCCCGCCGGCCGCTGGTGTTCAGCTTCCTCCGGCAACAGATCGACGCCGGACGCCAGGTCTACTTCGTCTACCCCCTCATCCACGAGAACCCCAAGCTCGACCTGCGCGACCTCGAGGACGGCCTCGAGATGGTGCAGAGCTACTTCCCGCGGCCGCAGTACCAGGTCTCGCTCATGCACGGCCAACTCTCCCCCGAAGACAAAGCCTTCGAGATGGACCGCTTCAAGCGCGGCCTCACCCACATCATGGTCTCCACCACGGTGATTGAGGTGGGCGTCGACGTGCCCAACGCCACCGTGATGGTCATCGAGAACGCCGAGCGCTTCGGCCTCAGCCAGCTGCACCAGCTCCGCGGCCGTGTGGGACGCGGCGCCGAGCAGAGCTACTGCATCCTCATGACCAAAGACCACCTCAGCACCACCAGCCGCGAACGCATACGCACCATGTGCTCCACCACCGACGGCTTCGAGATAGCCGAAGCCGACCTGCGCCTGCGCGGCCCCGGCGACCTGCAGGGGCTCCAGCAGAGCGGCGTGCTCGACCTCAAGCTGGCCTCCATCGTCGACGACGAGCCCCTCGTCCAAGCCACCCGCGACCTGGTACGCGACCTCCTCGCCGCCGACCCCACCCTGGCGGCACACCCCGAGCTGCGCCGACACATCGAACACTCCAAAAACCGACTGATGTGGAGCAAGATATCGTAAAGAAAACCGAAAAGAACATAGCCCTTGTGGCCGAAGAGGGCGCCTCGCTCTCCAGCGGCTCGTTGAAACTATACTATCTACTCCCTTCTCCTTCCAGGAGAGGGGCCAGAGGGGAGGCCGTCGGCGCCATCGACCTCTACGCCTACGACCCCCTCAACCGCCGCTGCGCCGTCGGCATCATGGTGGCCACCGAGCACCGCCGCCAAGGCCACGCCCTGGCCATGCTGCAAGCCTTGGCAAAGCAATACACGGGCATCCTCCACACCCTCTACGCCGACATCGCCACCACCAACGGCGCCTCGCTGGCCCTCTTCGCCAAGGCCGGCTACACCCAGTGCGGCCGCTTCCGCGACTGGCTCGCCCTCGGCGACCGATACATCGACACCATCCGCATGCAACTGATACTGCCATGAAGAAAACCCTCCTGATCCTCGTCCTCGCCGCCCTCCTCCTGGCCGGCGGCGCCGCAGCCCTCCTCCTGACCGCGAAGACCTCCAACGCCGAACCCCTCCGCCTCGACCTGCCCGAAGGCACCGACTACCGCGCCCTCTGCGACAGCCTCGACGCGCCCCTCCCCTTCCGCCTCATGGCCCGCGCCCTGAGTCTCGACAGCCACGTGCGGCCCGGCTCCTACGTCGTCGAGCCCCACATGCAGCAGCTCGCCCTCGTGCGCAAACTGCGCAACGGCCAGCAGGACCCCATCCGCCTCACCATCGGCAAATTCCGCACCCCACAGCAACTCAACGAATACCTCAACAAGAAGCTGATGCACGACGACTTCGACGTGCCCCTCGACAGCTTCCACCTGGTCCTTCAGGACACCTACGAGTTCTACTGGACCGTCAGCCCCGAGCAATTCATGCAGCGGATGGAAGACGAGTACAATCGGTTTTGGACCACGGAAGTCGGCCCTCAGGGCGAACTACGGTGCGACCTTCTCGAGCTCTCCGACAACGGCAATGCGCGACTGGAGACAATGATTTTGGCTTCGATAGTTGATGAAGAAACCAACAACAACGCCGAGAAGCCACTGATAGCCAGTGTGTACATCAACCGTTTGGAGCGCGGCATGCCCCTCCAGGCCGACCCCACGGTGAAGTACGCCGTGGGCGACTTCACACTCAAGCGCATTCTCAACAAACACCTCGCCGTCGAGTCCCCCTTCAACACCTACCTCCACGCCGGCCTGCCACCCGCCCCCATCTGCCTACCCTCGAAAGCCAGCATTGACGCCGTCATCAACGCCAAAGAGACCAACTACCTCTATTTCTGTGCCTCCGACAAGATGGACGGCACTCACCGCTTCGCCGCCACCCTGGCCGAGCACAACCGCAACGCCGCCCGCTTCCACGCCGCCCTCAACGCCCGCGGCATCCGGTAGTGCATTCCAAATAAAGATTTTAACGGCGAATTACGCGAATTACGTGAACTGAGGTCAGCGACTTTATGGAGCTAAGCCACGCAAACTTTTATAACGGCGAATTACTCGAATTACTCTAAGCTACGCAGGCTGTTATGCCATCGGATCGTTTAGCGAATTACTCGAAGGGCCTGCGCAAGCATTCGAGTAATTCGCCCAAAATTGACCTGCGTAGCTTCGAGTTCTTCGAGTAATTCGCCGTTTTACAAAAATTAAGTAAATTTAGGTTAAAAAATTAGATCGTGCACGTGAAGGGAGCCTCCAGTGGAGGCTTCCGATAGCGAAGCGGAGAACGACCCACTCCGCGGGGTCGTCGGCGCAACGCGCCGATGCTGCGATCCGAAAACGCAGCTCAAAACAGCCAATTTAACTTAAATTATGTCAAAAAATTAGATCGTGCACGATCTAATTTGCACCTTTAAAACATTCAGGACGAGACGTCTAGCACTTCGGAAGTGTGCTAACCATGCTGGAAAACTCGCAAAACGCTGACAGGGCAAGGGTTTTGCCCTGGTTTTAAGAGAGTCATCAGGGAGTCATCAGGGAGTCATCACGGAGCCACCTAGGAACCATGGGCATTTCGGAGGGGTCGATTGCCGACCGGAAGCGAAGGCAGTGTCGAATGTTAAACTATGTTAAATTACGCCGTGTACGACAACAATTCGGCGGAGGGTGGCATCTATGTCAGCAAAAATGCGTATCTTTGCAGTTAAAACCGAAGATCGACATGAGAAATAAGCGACATATATACAGGCTATTAATACTATTCGCCCTCGCGTGGGCGATGCCCGAAGGGGCGCAGGCGCAGGAGCCGTTCGGCCCGAGCGAGCCGAGTGTGGCCAACGACTGCGGCATCTACCAGTGGCCGCCGGTGCAGTCGCCCTGCCCCGAGGTGCAGATCAAGCAGAAGCACGACCACACCCCCCTGAAGCAGTATGCCTCGCAGGGGTGGGACACGGTGGTCACCTGCGCGCAGCGTTCGCTGACGCTGACGTGCATGCCCTTCCTGCCGGTGCAGTACTTCAACGGGCAGTACAAGGTGGACACCATCCCCTTCGACCCGCCAGACCCGACGTTTGCGCTGGGTATGAAGATGCCGGTGTCGACCGACGACGACTTCGCCTCCGACTCGACGATCATCCCGTTCCCGTTCTTCTTCTTCGGCAAGCAGAAGGACGCCTTCGTGCTGGGCGCCAACGGCTTGGTGTCGTTCAACACGGCCTCGATGGGCAAGTACTGCCCGTGGAACTTCACGGCCCCCATACCGTGGGCGTCCGAGAGCACGAACGGCGCGCCGAAGGGCGTGGGCACCACGGTGGCCCACATGCGCGACGCCATCTACGGCATCTACGAGGACACGCACCCCATCGCCTCCTACCTGCACGGCGACCAGGGCATCTACTACGGTGTGCAGGACGACTACCCCTGTCGCAAGATCATCTGCTCGTGGAACGGCATTCCGACCTTCCCGGGCTCGCGCAACCAGAACAACCGGTGCACCTACCAGATCGTGTGCTACGAGGGCTCGAACATCATCGAGGTGCACATCAAGCGCCGCGGCATCAACAGCCAGTGGCAGGGCGGCAACGGCCTGATCGGCATCCAGAACGCCACGGGCCAGCCGCAGACCAAGGGCGGCTTCGGCGAGTCGACCGTCTTCGTCACGCCCAACTCGCCGGCGGCCTTCTACCCCTCGCTGGCCAACCATGGCATCAACGGCAACCTGGTCACCACCGAGCTGGACAGCGTGGCCTTCCGCTTCACGCCGCAGGGCAACACCGTCTACAGCGACAAGTGGTTCCGCATCTTCGACGACGGGCGCGACTCGATCCAGCTCACGCAGGACGTCTACGACACCAACGGCTACTACACCCCGATGGGGAGCGTGATGGCCACCTGCCCCACCCTGACGCGCGCCGTGGTGACGCCGACCCGCACCTCGCGCTACGTCTACGAGCTGCGCTTCATGGATGCCGCCCAGAACTGGTACTTCCTGCGCGACACCATCACCATCGGCATGGACACGGGCAACGTGCTCACCCTGCGCCCCGCCGGCGCGCCGGCCACACAGCACCAGATGGACATCTGCAGCGGCTCGGACGCCCGCATGATGCTCGAATACCCCGAGCTGCAGGACACCCTGGGCACCAACTACCACATCACGCGCATCACCGGCGGCGCCAACAGCGTCCTGCCCGACAGCCTGCTGCAGTTCGGCCAGCTCTACGCCGACCAGCAGTCGCGCCAGAAGTGCATACCCCTCGTGCTGCGGCCCGACGCCGTGGCCTCCCACCTGGCACCCGGCGCGATCGACTCGGTGCGGATCGACTTCACGGCCGACTTCGTCAGCGGATGCCACACGACGGTCAGCTTCCTGGTGCGCATCTTCCCGAACTACGACACCACCGAGCGCCACGGCATCTGCCAGGGCGAGACCTTCACGTGGGCTGTCAACGGCCAGAGCTACACCGCCTCCACCACCAGTCCGCAGGTCAACCTGCCGACCACAGCGGGCTGCGACTCGGTCGTGCACCTCGACCTCACGGTGTCGAGCACCAGCGCCTCGATCGACGAAGTGCACGTCTGCAAGCCCTACACCTGGATCAACGGGCAGACCTACACCGAGACAAACACCGCCACGACGGCCACCGACACCGTGCACCTGCAGAACATCTGGGGCTGCGACTCGCTGGTGCAGCTGATGCTCACCGTGACCCCCATGACGCCGCTGATCGACGCCACCCGCGAATACTTCGACTTTGACCACCTCGACATCGTGCTCACCGACGTCTCGACCGGCGGCAACGGCCGCACATGGTACCTGCCGAGCGGCGACCCGCAGTCGGGCGCGGTGGTCTACTACACGGCCCCCTACAACCTCGACTCGGCGGTGTTCACCCTGGTCGAGACCAGCCCCTACGGCTGTGTCGACACCGCCACGCTGGTAGTCCCCTTCCAGCGCGACGTGATCTGGGCTCCCAACGCCTTCGTGCCGGACGATCCCGCCAACGGCAACGACCGCTTCCGCACCTTCAGCAACCACCTCGTCAAGCAGCAGACCCTCATCTACAACCGCCGCGGCGAGCTGGTATTCAGGTGCAATGAGATCGACTGCCCGTGGGACGGCACCGACCTGGGCGGCAACGAGTGCCCCCAGGGAAGCTACGTCTACATCGTGCGCTACATCACGGAGTATGAACCCGACGTCACACGGGTGCTGAAAGGCACGGTGACGCTGATCAGGTAGATGGTTTATGGTTTAAGGTTTAAGGTTTAAAGTTTAAATTAGACGAAATAGAAAACTCAATTATATGAAGAAGAAATACCGTTCACTAATTCTTGTGGCCCTGCTGACCCTTGCCGGATCGGCCCAGGCCCAAAGTTCGTTCGGCACCAGCGATCCCTCGCCCGCCCTTGAGTGCGGCGAGTACCAATGGCCCGAGGTGCAGTCGCCCTGCCCCGAGGTGCAGATCAAGCAGAAGCACGACCACACGCCCTACGTGCAGTACCGCGCCCAGGGGTGGGACACCGTGGTCACCCACGCCCAGCGCACACTGATACTCTCATGCATGCCCTACCTGCCGGTGCAGTACTTCAACGGCGGCTACTACGTGGATGTGATCCCCTACGACCCGCCAGACACGACGTTCTACATGAGCTACCCGGGCACGGACACACCGACGAAGAAGAAGATGGCCATCTCGGCCGACGACGACTTCGCCCCCACATCGGTCAACATTGCCTACCCGTTCTACTTCTTCGGCGAGCGCAAAAACTACTTCCGCCTAGGCGATAACGGCATCGTCACCTTCACCACCAACTATAGTTCGGACAGTCCCTACGAAACACATTATTGCCCTTATAGCATCGACCAGGGTGCCACCCTGCCGTGGACACCCACCAACGGGCATACGCCGAATGATAACGAATGCTTCAACCGCATGCACGACGCCATCTACGGCGTATACGAGGACACCTATACCGGTTCGGGCGGTGCGTACATGTCGGGCAACCAAGGCATCTACTACGGTGTGATCGACAGCTTCCCCTGCCGCAAGATCATCGCCACCTGGAACGAAATTCCCATCTTCAACAACCAGAATGTCAGAGAGACCTTCCAAATCGTATGCTACGAAGGGTCGAACATCATCGAGGTGCATGTGAAACATCGCAACGGTGGTACCAGCACCAGCTACGGCCAGGGCTTCATCGGCATCCAGAACGCGACGGGACTCCCCCAGACCAAAGGTGCCTTTGGCACGTCGACCGTCTTTGTTGAGAACGGTTCGCCAGCAGCCTACTGGCCCATTGGCAGAAACTGTTATACCGCATCGGAGCACAACACGGCCTATCGCTTCACCCCGCGTGGCAACACCGTCGTATCCTCCGAGTGGTACCGCATACTGGACAATGGCGACACCATCGTCCTCACACAGGATCCAACCGACACCAACGGCTACTTCTACCCCATGGAGCGCGACGTGCAGGTGCCCACCTACCCCAACTGCGGCACGCTGACTCGCGCCGTGGTCAGCCCCACACGCGTCTCGCGCTACGTCTACCACCTGAAGTTCATGAACGCCAACAACGACTGGTATAACCTCTACGACACCATCGTCATCGGCATCGACACCGCCAACACCCTCAGCGTCCACCCCGCCAACGAACCGACCACCACGCACACGATGAACATCTGCGAGGGCTCGACAGCCAACCTGACGCTCGAATACCCCTACATCCAGCAGGCCGACACGGTGATCTACCGTGTCTTCCGACGCTCGGGCGGCACCGACATCGAGCTGCCCACCGAGCAGTGCATCACCCTGGGCGAGTGGACCACCGACCAGACGAGCCACCGGCAGCCCATCACCCTGCTGGCCAACCTGCCCACCGAGGGCCGCCGCAACAACAAGATCGACTCGATCTACATCCAGACCTCGATCGACTTCACCAACGGCAGCACCAACTACAGCTCGATGCTGGTGGGCATCTATCCCAACTTCGACACCACCACGGTGCAGGGCATCTGCCAGGGCGAACGCTACACCTGGAGCGCCAACGGACAGGTGTATACCACCTCGACCCAGGCCACAGTGAGCCTCACCTCGACGCCTGGCTGCGACTCCACCGTCCACCTCGACCTGACGGTGATGAACACCAGCTACACGGTGGACCACATCTACGACTGCAAGCCCTACACCTGGATCAACGGTCAGACCTACTACACCAGCAACACCGCCACCGCCATCCTTGACACGGTCCTGCTGCAGAACATGTGGGGTTGCGACTCGGTGGTGCAGCTCGACCTCAGCATCCAGCCGGTCACCGCCAATATCAAGGCCAGCCGCGACTTCTTCGACTTCGACAACCTCGATGTGGTGCTGAACGACATATCGACGGGCAGCGACTCGCGCGTGTGGCAGATGCCCAACGGCCTCACCTACACCTCCGCCACCGCCTACTACACCATGCCGGCCGACCTCGACGAGGCCGACATCTGGCTGCTGGCCGCCAGCCCCTACGGCTGCGTCGACTCCACGCACATCGTCATCCCCCTGCGCAAAGAGAGCTTCTGGGTGCCCAACGCCTTCACGCCCGACAACGCCAACGGCAACAACATCTTCAGCTCGATCAGCACCCATACGCTGACCGAGGAGATGATGATCTTCAACCGCAACGGCCAGATGGTCTTCAAGTGCGAAGGGGCCGACTGCCCCTGGAACGGCCGCGACCTGGACGGCAACCCCTGCCCGCAGGGAGTCTACACCTATCTGATCCGCTACTCGAACGAATACACCCCCAAGCGTACCCACGTCCTGCGGGGTACGGTAACCCTGATACGATAAGACAATGAAGATAGCCGTAGTGGGAGCCACCGGCCTGGTGGGTCGCGAGATGCTGACCGTCCTGGCCGAACGAGGCTTCGCAAACGAAGAGATACTGGCCGCCGCCTCGGAGCGGTCGGTGGGCAAGACGATCGACTTCGCCGGCCGTAGTCTGACCGTGATGAGCGTCGACGATGCCATTGCCGCACGCCCTGATTACGCCATATTCTCGGCCGGTGCCGCAGCCTCGCGACAGTATGCCCCCCTCTTTGCCAAGGTGGGCACCACGGTGGTCGACAACTCGTCGGCATGGCGCAAAGATCCCTCGGTGCCCCTGGTGGTGCCGGAGATCAACATCGACGCCGTCAAGCCCGACGACCGAATCATCGCCAACCCCAACTGCTCCACGATCCAGATGGTGCTTGCCCTCTCGTCGCTCGAGCGCGAGTACGGCATCCGGAGGCTCGTCATCGCAACCTACCAGAGCATCACCGGCACGGGCATCAAAGCCGTGCGCCAGTTGGAGGACGAGGAGCGAGGCATCGTCCCCTCTGCCCCCGCCTATCCGTACCAGATCCACCGCAACCTCTTCCCCCACGGCGGCGATTTCCAGCCCGACGGCTACACCACCGAGGAGCAGAAACTGATCGACGAAACCCGCAAGATCTACGCCGACCCTTCCATCGCCATCACAGCCACGGTGGTACGTGTACCCGTGGTGGGCGGTCACAGCGAGGCCGTCAACGTAGAGCTCTGCCAGCCCTACCAGCTCGACGACGTGCGCCAGCACATCGCCAACACCCCCGGAGTCATCCTCTACGACGACCCCGAGCGCAACCACTACCCCATGCCCATCCTGGCCCACCACCGCGACGAGGTGTGGGTGGGCCGTCTGCGGCAGGACCCCTCGCAGCCCAACAGCCTCAACCTCTGGGTGGTGGCCGACAACATCCGCAAAGGGGCCGCCACCAATGCTGTGCAGATCGTACAAGCACTCATCAAATCAAGAAACCAAGCCTCATGAAACGTCTCATCCCCATCCTTGCCTCGACCCTACTATGTCTATTCACCGCTTGTAGCAGCAACACCGTCTTCGACGACGAACACACCTTCGACCGCAACGTCTGGAACCGCTTTACCCCCGAAGTCTACGAGCTGAACATCAACAACATTGAGGACTACTACAACATTGACTTCACCGTGGCCGTCGACACCACCGTCTACCGCTACGACGAGGTTCCCGTCATCATCGAACTCAAAGCCCCGGGCGGCGAGCAGCGCCAGTTCTATGGACACGTGGTGCTCCGCGAGAAAGGGCGCTGGCGTGGCGAGATGAGCGATGGCTTCCGAGTGGTCACCGGCCGCATCCGGAACTACTTTAGCTTCAACGCCAAAGGGCGGCACCAGCTGGAGGTGCGCCATACCACCAGCCAATACGACCTCGAAGGCATCCACAGCCTCAAAGTCACCGTCACGAGAGCCAAGATCGACTACAACCTGTGATCGATTCGTCCATCAATCCTGCCATTGATCACATCGCCCTGCGGCTGAAGACCATTCCGGAAAGTCCGGGCGTCTATCAGCACCTCGACGCCGAGGGCAACGTGATCTACGTCGGCAAGGCCCGCAACCTGCAGCGGCGTGTCTCGTCCTATTTCTCCCACTACGACGACAAGAGCCCCAAGATCAAGATGCTCGTGCGCTCGGTACGCGACATTCGCGTCACCGTTGTCGCCACCGAGGTCGATGCCCTGTTGCTCGAGAACAGCCTCATCAAGCGCTATCAGCCACGCTACAACTCCATGCTCAAGGACGACAAGACCTACCCCTACCTCTGCATCACCGACGAACCCTATCCCCGCCTGCTCTACACGCGCAAGCGCAACATCCGTGGCCAATACTTCGGCCCCTACCCCAACGGCACCATCCTCCGCCAGCTGCAAGACATCATCCGCCAACTCTTCCAGTACCGCACCTGCAACGTCATGCAGGGACGTCCCTGCATGAAGCACCAGATAGGCCTCTGCGGAGCCCCCTGCGCCGGCAAACAAAGCAAGGAGGACTACCAGGCCACCTTCGACAACATACGCCGCATCCTCAAAGGCGACTTTGCCGACATCCTCGACCAACTGAAGCGACAGATGTACTCCCTGGCCGAAGAACTCCGGTTCGAGGAGGCCGAAGCCGTCAAACACAAGATACACCTGCTCGAGGAGTACCAGAGCCGCTCCACCGTAGTGGACACCAACGTGCGCGACGTCGACGTCATCTCCATCCTCAGCGACGACCACTACGCCTGGGTCAACTTCCTGCGTGTCAAACACGGCGCCATTATCTACAGTCTCAACAGCGAACTGCGCAAACAGCTCGACGAAGCCGACGCCGAGATCCTCGCCACCGTCGTCCCCGCGCTCCACGAACAGACCCAAAGCACCGCCACCGAGATCATCCTGCCCTTCGCCGTGCCCGATCTGCCCGAGGAATACCTCAAGCAGACCACCGATCCGCGCGGCGACAGGCGCAAACTGCTGGAACTCTCGCTCCGCAACGTCGAGAGCTACCAAAAGCAGTGCCGCCATCAGCGTGCCCTCACCGCCGGCGACGCCGCCCCGCAGGCCGTCAAACTGCTTGAGCGCCTGCAACGGGCCCTCCAACTGCCGACACTGCCCATGGAGATCGAGTGCTTCGACAACTCCAACATCCAGGGCGCCTACCCCGTGGCCGGAATGGTGCACTTCACCGCCGGCAAACCCAACCGCCAGGAATACCGCAAATTCAACATACGTGGAGACTTCAAGTCATCGAGACTTCAAGACGATGGTACCCGAAGTCTCGAAGTCCCGAAGTCTCGAAGTCATGATGACCTAAAAATAAACGACGACTACGGATCGATGGCCGAAGTCATCGAGCGACGCTACCGCCGCCTGCGCGACGAAGGGAAACCCCTGCCCGACCTACTCATCGTCGACGGCGGCGAAGGTCAGATGCACGTGGCCCGCGAGGTCATCGTCGACCGGCTCGGCCTTGCCATCCCCATCGCCGGCCTCGCCAAAGACGACCGCCACCGCACCAACGAACTCCTCACCTTCACCCCGACGGGCGAGATATGTGTCGTCCAACTCAAACCCACAGACTCCCTTTTCCACCTGCTCGAACAGATACAGAACGAAGTGCACCGCTTCGCCATCACCTTCCACAAAGACAAACGCTCGCGCGGCACCTTCCGCACCTCGCTGACCGACATCCCCGGCATCGGCGAAAAAACAGCCCACGAACTCCTGCTGCGCTACGGCAGCGTCAAGCAAGTAGGCATCCAAACCCTCGACGACCTCAGCTCCGCCATCGGCGCGGCCAAGGCTCGCCTGGTCTACGATCACCTACACGCCACCGAATAGCCCCACCCCCTAGGCATCAACTAGGCATCATCCAGGCATCATCTAGGCATCATCTAGGCATTTTAACATTTCACATGCTGTGAGTGCGGGCACTTGATGCAACGGGTTCAATAGTAAAAATTGTTGTACGGGTAGCGCACCGCATGTATGCGGGCCACCTCGTCGTAGAGCATCTGCCGCAGCGCGTCGATGTTCTGCCGTTGGGCGGCACTGACAAAGAGACACTTGCCCTGCTTCGACATCCAGCTCTGCTCGAGCATCTCCAGGGGCCAGTTCTCCCGCGTGGCGGGCGAGAGGTCGTCCTCGTCCTTCTCCACATAGGTGTAGGCATCCACCTTGTTGAAGACCATGATCGTCGGCTTGTCGGCAGCGCCGATCTCCTCCAGGGTGCGGTTGACGGCGGCGATCTGCTCCTCGTGGTCGGGATGCGAGATGTCGACCACGTGCAGCAGCAGGTCGGCCTCGACTACCTCGTCCAACGTACTCTTGAAGCTCTCCACCAGCTGGGTGGGCAGCTTGCGGATGAAGCCCACCGTGTCGGTCAGCAGGAAGGGCAGGTTGCCTATGACCACCTTGCGCACCGTGGTGTCGAGGGTGGCGAAGAGTTTGTTCTCGGCAAAGACGTCGCTCTTCGAGAGCAGGTTCATCAGGGTCGACTTGCCGACGTTGGTGTAGCCCACCAGGGCCACACGCACCAGGCTCTCGCGGTTCTTGCGCTGCAGGGTCTTCTGCTTGTCGATCTTCTCCAACTGCTCGCGCAGCAGACTGATCTTCTCCTTGATCAACCGGCGGTCGGTCTCGATCTGAGTCTCGCCCGGTCCGCGCATACCGATACCGCCGCGCTGACGCTCCAGGTGGGTCCACATGCGGGTCAATCGTGGCAGCATATACTGCAACTGGGCCAGCTCCACCTGCGTCTTGGCAATCGAGGTGCGGGCCCGTTTGGCGAAGATGTCGAGGATCAACGTCGTGCGATCCAGTATGCGGCACTCCAGCTCCTTCTCCAGGTTGCGCAGCTGCGCGGGCGACAGCTCGTCGTCGAAGACGATGAAGTCGGCATCCAACGCCTGCTTGTACTCCTTCAGCTCCTCCAGCTTGCCGCTGCCGATATAGGTGCGCGTGTCGGGCCGCTCGAGCCGTTGCACCACCCGCTTCAGGCTGATGCCGCCGGCGGTCTCGAGCAGGAAGGCCAGCTCGGCCAGGTACTCCTCGGTGCGCTCCATGGTCTGCCCGGCCGTGCACACGCTGACGAGGATGGCCTTCTCGGGCTCCACGTCGGTCGAGAAGGTGTTGCGCTCCTGCGGCGAGGGGCGCTTGGTTTCATTGGTGCTGCTGTTCGCTCCCTTTAGGTCGCGTTCAGCACCAATGCTGTTACGGAATTTGCCTTGTTTATTGGGGTTCCAGTTCATGATTGATATTTGCGTTTGAGGAGGCGGGGCACGATGGCGCCGACCACGATGATGCCGCCGGCGATGGCAATGGTGACCTTCAGGGCCATGAATCCGGCGGTGGCCGCCAGGCGGAGTTGGTTGCTCACGAGGTAGTAGGCTGTCCAGAAGATGCCACCGCCCGGCACCAGGGGGATGATGCCGCAGATGAGGAAGACGGTGGTGGGGCAGCGTCGCACGACGGACAGCACGGCGCTCACGCTGGCCACGGCGAGGGCACCCAGGAAGGCGGCCCCCACGGTGTTGGGCATGGCCAGCAGGAAGACGCCCCAGCCCGCCAGGCCCGTCAGGCCGCACTCCACGTAGTAGCGGCGCGGCGCACCGAAGAGCACTGAGAAGCCCACCGTGCCCACGAAGGCCGCCGCCAGCTGGATGGCCCAGTGGGAGGTGACCCCGTCTACCACCGGCGCGCCCAGCTGCATGATGCCGCCGCTGAGGGTGCCTTCGGCGATGAAGGCCAGCGCCACGCCAAGGGCGATGCAGAGGAAGGCCAGAAAGGCGTCGGTGAGGCGCGTGGTGCCGGCGATGTAGTCCTCGTTGGCCAGGTCGCGCATGCCGTTGGTGAACGGCACTCCCGGCACCAGCGCGATGATGGTGCCGATGATCATGTTGGGCAGATGGTCGCCGAAGCCCAGCGTCACCGCCAGGATGCAGAGCAGCCCGCCCACCAGTCCGCCCAGCACATTGCCGAAGATGCGGCTCAGATGGGGCCCCACAAAGGTCATGAAGGCGCCCAGCAGCAGGCCGCAGGCGAAGGTGGCGGCGGCGTCGACGAGGCTGCCGCCGAAGAGGATGCTGAACGACGACACCCCGAGGGCGATGCCGAGTATGCTTTCCCACCAGGGCTTGCCCTGGGCGCTGCGGATGGATTGCAGCCGCGCCGCCACCGCATCGAGCGGCATGCCGCCCCGCGACACGTCGCGGCTCAGCTGGTTCACCTCCACCACCCTGCTCAGCTGTGTGCCCCGGATGGGGATGAACTCGGCCCGGGCGTAGTGCTGGCCCGTGGCGATGATGCCGTTGCTGAGCACAAAGAAGCTCTCGTCCTCGACGCCATAGGCCGCAGCGATGCGCTCCATGGTCTCCTCCACGCGGCTGATCTCCGCCCCGTTCTCGAGCAGTATGTGGCCCGCCTCGGTGGCCAACTGCAATGCCTGTTCCTGGTCAGTATTCATCGTTCACCATGTCAATACGGTACACCTTGTCGCCGCGGTGAAGGGGCTCGGTGGTCTTGAAGCTGAAACGGTCGCCCTGATGCACCTCGGGCACGGGGTCGCGGTCGGTGCGGAGCTCCTGGATGGTGGCGCGGTAGACGCCGGTGGTCTCGCCGATCACCACCACCTCGTCGCCGACGCGGAGGGTCTCGGCGGTCTGCAGCTGCACCTCGGCCACGCCGATGCGGCCGAAGAAGTTGTGCACCGGCCCCAGGTAGACCTTCTGCTCGGTGGCCTGGCTGCCGTAGCGGTCGCTCCACTCGCCCAGGCGGCGCCCCAGGTAGTAGCCGTCCCAGAAGCCGCGGTTGAACACCGTGGCCAGCCGGCGCGTCCATCCTTCGATGCGCTCCTCTGTGTAGGTGCCGTCGGCGATGGCCTCCACCGCCTCGCGGTAGCACTCGGTGACGGTCCGCACATAGTCGGCGCTCCTCCCCCGCCCTTCGATCTTCAGCACCCGCACCCCGGCCCGCACGATCTTGTCCAGGAAGCCGATGGTGCAGAGGTCCTTGGGCGACATGATGTACTCGTTGTCGATCTCGAGTTCGAGGTCGCTCTCCTTGTCCTTGACGATGTAGCCGCGGCGGCAGAGCTGCAGGCAGGCGCCGCGGTTGGCGGAGTAGTTGTAGTTGTCCAGCGAGAGGTAGCACTTGCCGCTGACGCTCATGCAGAGGGCGCCGTGGGCGAACACCTCCACCTGCACCAGCTCGCCCTTGGGGCCGCGGATGTCGTTCTGGCGGATGTACTGTGTGATCTCGGCCACCTGGCCGAGCGACAGCTCGCGGGCCGTGACCACCACGTCGGCAAACTGGCTGTACCAGCGCACCGCCTCGGTGTTGCTCACGTTGCACTGGGTCGAGATGTGCACCTCGAGCCCGATCCGGTGGGCGTAGGCGATGACGGCCATGTCGCTCGCGATGACGGCGCTGATGCCGGCCGCCAGGGCCGCGTCGAGCAGGCGGTGCATCTCGTCGATCTCGCTGTTGTAGATAATGGTGTTCACCGTCAGGTAGGTGCGCACCCCCGCCTCGCGGCAGGTCTGCACGATGCGCGGCAGGTCGTCGACCGTGAAGTTGGCCGCCGAGCGCGACCGCATATTGAGCTTGCCCACGCCGAAGTAGACGGCGTCGGCGCCCCCCTGCAGGGCCGCCCGCAGGCTCTCCCACGAGCCGCACGGCGACATGATTTCTATCTTGTCCAATTCTTAACTCTTAACTCTAAACTCTTAACTTCTACTTGTACAGGTCGATCACCGTCATCCGGGTCCACTCCGTAGGCTTCAGGTTGGCGTCGTGCATGGTGGCGTCGAGGGTGGTGACGCGGCCGTTGAACACCTGCTCCACAAAGCCGCAGAAGAGGTCGACGCTCCCCGGCAGGAACGACGCCACTTCGTGGCCGATGCCCTCGAAGCGCACGATCCACACCGGATAGCCCCCCTTCTTGAACACCTTGAAGAGGGTGTTGGCCCCGCGCAGGGCGTGGCTCAGCAGCAGCGGGAAGCGCTTGTAGGCCACGATCTTGTCCTTCGTGCCATGCATAAACAGGGTGGGTGCCGGCGGCGTCTTGTACCGGGGCGCCCCCTTGCTCATGATGGCGCCCGCATAGGGCACCACGGCGGCGGGCTTCCAGCCCTGCGGCAGGGCCGCGGCCTGCGCCAGACCGTTGGCACGGCAGTAGTCGAGCTGCGCCACCGTGATGGCACCCGCCGAGCAGCCCGTCAGCACCACCCGCTCGGGGTTGATGTTCAGCTCGCCGGCGTGCGCCACCACCCAGGCCACGGCCTCGGCACAGTCCTCGGTGGCGATGTCGATCACCCACTGGAAGAGGTCGGTCACGCCCGCGAGGCTCTTGGCCTGGCCGACGCGGACGCTGTCGCGCAGCCCCAGGCGGTAGTCGGGACTGACCACCGTGTAGCCGCGGGCCGTCAGCAGCCGGGCGATGGAGGTCTGCAACTCGTTGTCGCGCTTGCCCTCCACAAAGCCGCCCCCGAACAGGGCCACCACACAGGCCTTGTCGCTCCGCGGCACCTCGGGCCGCCACACGTCGAGCCACAGCGCCGAGTCGCGCTCGGCAAAGCGGTAGCTCTGCTTCTGCTGCGCCACAGCCACCAGCGGCAGGGCCAGCAGCACCAGGGTCAATACTTTCTTCATATTGTCGTTTTTCTATTGATATTATCAGGACTCATAGGACCTATAGGACTTATGCGACTTATAGGGCCTGTCAAAACGAGAAGTTCACGCCCGCGCTCAGCGTGAAGAGGTCGGCTGTGAAATGGTTGCCGCCGCCCCCCTCATACATGTCGCTCAGCCAGGCATAGCTCAGCCGCAGGCAGAACTTGGTCGACTCGCCGCCGATGCGGAACACCAGCTGCGGCTCCAGCAGGGCGCTGGGCGTCGTGTAGCGCTCCACGGTCGAGGGCGTGGTCGCCTCGGCGTTCTCGTAGCTCCGGTAGGTGAACGAAGGCAGGTAGGCACCCGCCTTGAGTCCCAGCGCCAGGTCGATGTGGGCGCCCGTCAGGTCGTGCCAGCCGATGTTCACCTGGCCGAACGGCACCGAGTAGCGACCCGAGTAGTCGTAGTTGTGGTGGCTGGTGCCGGTGTCGCTCTGCGCCGTGGCGTCGACGCGCTTGCGCCAGGCGCCGCCCATCCCCGTGCCGACATACCCCTCCAGCAGTCCGTGCTCGCCCAGCGGCAGGTAGGCCCCCGGGGCCAACTGGGCGTAGACATTGTCGCCGCCGTAGTTCACATGCACCTGGCCCGCCAGCCAGTCGTTGAAGCCGTGGCTCACCGTCGCACCGGCGGTGACCACGTCGGGCAACACCCACGTGCTGACGCCCAGGGCGGCGTCGACACGCGTGTCGCCGGCATGGTTGATCAGCGGAATGTCCACCGCCTGAGGGTGATAGATGCTGCAGCCGGTGGCCAGCAGCGCCAAAGCGATACAGAGAGAAAGGCGTTTCATATCCTGTACATTTTTAAACAATAATACATCTAATAACTCGCGCGAGGCAGGTTTATTGTGTCCGCGGTCGAAAAAACATCGCACCAACCTCCCCGCACCACCCCTCCGAAATGCCCATGGTTCCTAGGTGGCTCCCTGATGACTCCCTGATGAC
>CAMHDJ010000016.1 GCA_946183915.1 uncultured Bacteroidales bacterium
GTAAAATTAGGTTAAAAAATTAGATCGTGCACGATCTAATTTGCACCTTTAAACCGTTCTAAACGAGGTGTTTGGCCTTCCGAAAGTGTGCAAACCATGCTGGAAAACTCGCAAAACGCTGACAGGGCAAGGGTTTTGCCCTGGTTTTAAGAGAGTCATCAGGGAGTCATCAGGGAGTCATCAGGGATTTGACTGGGAAAATGGGGGGTGGAGACCGTCGTTTTGTTCGCTGAAAACTTTTTTTTGCATGTTTCGAAAATAATTTGTATATTTGCAGAAAGAAAGAAGTGTTTTTTTATTGTAATATACTGATTATGAAAAATATATGTGTTTTCCGAGGGCTTTTGTGGCTGTGTATCGTGCTGAGTCCATGGTCGGCCAGGTCGCAGTCTGGCGTCGGCGCTGCCGATGATCGGCCGCTGTCGGTGGGGGATACCCTCTGGGTCCGCTCGCAGACGGCGCCATCGGGTGCGAACGCCATGGGCGATACCGGCTTGGTGGTTTGCGACCTCCAGCTCCGAGAGGGCGTCTGCTGGTTTGCCGGCCGCATGTATTGTCCGTCGGGCGAGGCGACCAGCGCACGGGACGGGCGGCGCCATGCGGTTGCGGAATCGTGTGCCTATGTGGGGTGGTTCGGCCGGAACGACGTCGATGCGGGGCGCGGAGGCTGTCATATACTGCTGATTCCGGAGCTGAGTTCGGTTGACCGGCTGGCGGTCTCGGGGCGAGATGCGGTGTGTCTCGGCACCCGCGCCGACGGCGCCCGGCGGCTGGTGGAGGTGCATCCGGAGGCCTCCGGCCGCTGGCGCTACCAGACGCTCCGGTCGAGCTATGCCCGGGAGGAGTTCCAGGACGTGGCGATGACGGCTGGCCGGGTGGCGGTGCTCAGCCGGTTCAACCATCCGGAGCGGGCGATGCTCCACCGGCACTGCTTCGGCTTGCGCTACGGTAGCGCTGTTGATTTCCAGGGAACTAGCTCGACGCTCAACTGCTACACCACCTACGCCGTCGCCGCCGAGAGCGGTTCGTTTGTGGGCGTCGGCGACGTGCGGCTGACGGCCACGCAGGTGGGCGAGGGGGTGACGGTGTCGTATCGTCCGCCGACGGGCCAGAAAACGGTGTCGATCCGGGTGTCTTCGTGTGGCGACGAGGTGGCGGAGTTCGGCGCGATCACGGCCCGGAGCCTCGTCGATGTCTACCGCTACGCGCTCATCCCAGAGGCTGGTGCGACGGCGGCGGTGGTCACTCATCCATTCAATGCCACTACGATCTATTGCAACGGACAATAAAAACAAAAGCGCTATGAAAAAGATTTGGCTTTTCTCGGTGGGGTTGCTGCTGGCGTCGATGGGGACGGTGGCGCAGCCGACGTATGAGCACTTGGACACCATCATGCGGCGGTGCGACCGCTACTACTACCACGACTGGTTCGACGAGTGCATTCACTATCATAGTTACGGTGACGATGGTTGGAATGCCAACTGGTTGTACTCGTCATCGTTTCCCCGAGATACGATGTGGCTTGCGGGTTGCAACGAGGTGGCCGACGGGCAAATGGCAGTGAAGGGCATCGTTGCACTGCTGACGATCAACGACGTGAAAGATTCAATGTACTTCAAGTATAAACGGCGCAACGAAGAGTACGTGATGCTCTATCAGAACATCCATGGGTCGCCGTTGGCCACGGTGCGCTGGGACACGGTGACGCCCTACCTTTGGCGGCTGCCGCTGAGCACCTACTGCGACAGCATCGGGCGGGGCTATCTGGACCTTCACGCCTACGAGGTCTACTTCGACGAGCCTGTGATTGTCGAGGATGAATTCCTTATGCTGGGTACCCATAGGAGCAATTATGATGAACCATACGACGGCTACCCATACACCTACTTCAAAACGGACTACGCCTACCTGAGTTTGTCCAGGGATCCGTGCATAGAGGATTCCTGCTCGTCGAGCCACCAATGGTTCATCAGCGAGAGAGACAAGTTGAACAGGATTGACTATCAGGAGACATTTCATTCCTATCTCAGGCCGTGCGGTCCCTTTCTGGCCATCGTGGACTACTACGACCTGGAGGTGCGCACGGCCGACAGCACACTGGGACAGGTCGAAGGGGGCGGCCGCTATCCGGCCATGTCGCGGCGCACCATTGCGGCACGGCCGGCCGCGGGCTACCGCTTCGTGCAGTGGAATGACAGTGTGACCGACAATCCGCGGGTGGTGACCCTCGCGCACGACACGCTGCTGACGGCCACCTTCGCCCCCGCCACGGAGGGCATCGGCACGGTGGACGGCGGCCTCGACGGGATCACCCTCAGCCCCAACCCCACCACCGGCAGGGTCGACCTGGCGGCCCGGGAGGCCGACGACTACCGGGCTGAGCTCTACGACAGCGGTGGACGCCGCCTGAAGGAGGTCGCCTTCAGCGGCCGACAGCTGACGCTCGACGTCGCGGCGTACCCCGCGGGCACCTATTTCCTCCGCGTGAGCTCGGCCCAGGGGAGCTGCACGCTCTCGTTCATCAAACAATAAAAACCCACAGTTGCCATGATCAGAAAACAGATATCACTACTCGCGGCCCTTTGGCTGACCACCGCTCTGGCGGGTGCGCAGCCGGTCTACTCCCACCTCGACACCCTCGCGTCGCTGCCGCCACGCTACCACGTGGCGCAGTGGTACGACCGGTGCGAGCAGTTCCTGTCGGACACCGTGCGCTTCATCCCGGCCGAGCATTGTTTGTATAGCATGATCAACCCCGTGTGCAACAGGGTGGTGGCTGTGGAGAGCGCCACCGACACGACGCTCCACGTGGTGGGCCTGGCGGCGCTGGTGGCCATCGAGGTGGCCGGGGCCCCGGATGTCAGCCTGCGGGCGCCGGAGCACATGTACCTGCTGCAGGGTACCACCCACGACACCGCCTATGTCGACGGCGACCCGTCGGAGCTGCCCCTGCGCGACTACTACACGCCCCACAACATGATTGAGCGGGCCTCGCTGCGGTGGGACACCGCCACCCCCTATGTGCTCAAGATGCCGCGGAGGGCGGCCGACGTGGGTGCGGCCGATGATTCGGCGTACTACTTCTGCTACGTCTACGAGGCCTACTTCGACAGCGCTGTTGCCGTCGATTCGGTGTTCTACATCATCGGCACCTTCCACAGCAACGGTGTCAACGAAAACGCGGAGAACCCCTTTTACCGCTACTATCCGACAGCCTACTTCAGCCTACGGCAGCAGTACGGCGACAGGTGCGACCGCTGTCGCAACCTGCACTTCCTCTACTCCAATCCGTCTTATCCGCCCAACAAGAATTACTGGGCCATACTGAACGACGGCATCTTCATGACGCCCTGCCTGCTGCCGATCGTCGAGACGCAGGACGAGTGAGATATCGAAGGGGAAAGCTGTAGTTGCATGGTTCTCCTGCGCTCGATCGCACTGCGAAACGGGTGGGTGACCATTCATTATTGTGATTTTTTTTGGCCTGGATTTAAAGAAAATTTGTATCTTTGCAGTCAACGGGTATTGGTCGATATATCACGTAAGTGATGTATTGTCAATATCTTGAGTGATTGTATGTATATATATAAACCGTAATATGGAGCCTAAAAAGATAAAATCAGCCCTCGTGTCGGTCTTTTATAAGGACGGCCTGGAGGACATCGTTCGCGCCCTCGACGCCCAGGGGGTCACCATCTATTCGACGGGCGGCACCTTCAAATTCATCCACGACCTGGGCATCGAACCCATCGCTGTGGAGAGCCTGACGGGCTACCCCTCCATTCTGGGTGGCCGCGTGAAGACGTTGCACCCCAAGGTGTTCGGCGGCATCCTGAGCCGTCGCGACATGTATAGCGACGGCGAGCAGTTGGCCGAGTATGAGATTCCGGAGATCGATCTGGTGATCGTGGACCTCTATCCTTTCGAGCAGACCGTGGCTAGCCAGGCCTCGCCGCAGGAGATCATCGAGAAGATCGACATCGGCGGCATCAGCCTCATCCGTGCGGCGGCGAAGAACTTTGCCGACGTGGTGATTGTGCCGGCTGTGGACTACTACAAGGAGTTCCTTCAGATATACCAGGAGCAGGACGGTTGCACCACCCTGGAGCAGCGCCACCGCTTCGCCACCTATGCCTTTCATGTGAGCAGTCACTACGACACGGCCATCTTTAACCACTTCAACGAGGAGGAAAACCTGCCTGTCTTCAAGCTGAGTTGCCGTCAAGGTGAGGTGTTGCGCTACGGCGAGAATCCCCATCAGAAGGGTGTCTTCTATGGCGACCTGGAGGCTTGCTTCGACAAGCTCAACGGCAAGGAGATCAGCTACAACAACCTGGGTGACATCGACGCCGCCTGCGCGCTGATCGACGACTTCCACGGTCAGACGGCTTTCGCTATCTTGAAGCACAACAACGCCTGCGGAACGGCCGTCAGGTCTACGCTGCTCGAGGCCTGGAAGGACGCCCTGGCGGGCGACCCGGTGAGTGCCTTCGGAGGCGTGCTTGTCACCAACCAGAAGGTCACCAAGGAGGTGGCCGAGGAGATGCACAAGATCTTCTTCGAGGTGTGCATAGCCCCCGACTATGATGAGGATGCCCTGGCGGTGCTGCGTGGCAAGAAGAACCGTATTATTCTGCGCCGCAAAGGTTTCCGGATGGCCGACCCGATGTTCCGCTCGGTGTTGGACGGCGTGCTGGTGCAGGAGCGCGACACTGTGGTGCCCACGGCCGAGGAGATGGCCAAGAGCGTTACCAGTACCCCCATCAGCGCGGAGCAAGCCGAGGATCTGGTCTTCGCCACCATCCTTGTGAAGCACACCAAGAGCAACGCCATCGTGCTGGCTAAAGGCCGTCAGCTGTTGGCTAGCGGCACCGGTCAGACCAGCCGTGTGGATGCCCTGCGTCAGGCTATAGCCAAGGCCCAGAGCTTCGGTTTCGACCTCCATGGTGCTGTTATGGCCAGCGATGCCTTCTTCCCCTTCCCTGACTGTGTGGAAATCGCTCACGAGGCTGGTATCGTCGCCGTGGCACACCCCGGCGGATCGATCCACGACCAGGATAGCATCGACTACTGTGAGAAGAACCACATGGGCATGGCTATCACGGGTAAACGCCATTTCAAACATTAATAGTTCAGTAGAAAAGCAGATAAGAAGATGGGATTGTTATCGTTCTTTAACCGAGAAGTGGCCATGGACCTTGGCACGGCCAACTCCATCGTCATCTATAACGACCAGGTGGTCATCGACGAGCCCTCCATTGTGGCTTACGACCGCAACAACAACAAGATCATCGCCGTGGGTAAGAAGGCCCAGTTGATGGACGGCAAGACCGACCGCAACGTGGAGACCATCCGGCCGCTGCGGGGTGGTGTGATTGCCGATTTCGAGATGGCGCAGCATTTGATCCGCGAGCTCATCGGCATGACGAGCGTCAACCGCTCGTTTCTGCCGCCGTCGCTTCGTATGGTGATTTGCATTCCGAGCGGCATCACTAACGTCGAGGAGCGTGCCGTGCGCGAGAGTGCCGAGCAGGCGGGCGCCAAGGAAATCCGCATGATTCACGAGCCTATGGCGGCCGCCATCGGTATCGGTATCGACGTGCTGCAACCCGAGGGCCACATGGTGGTCGACATCGGAGGCGGCACGGCCGAGATTGCTGTCATTTCACTCGGCGGCATTGTCTGCAACAACTCCATCCGCATTGCCGGCGATGTGTTCAACGACAACGTGGTGGACTACATGAAACGCCAGCACAACATGATCATCGGTGTGCGTACGGCCGAGCAGGTGAAGATTCATGTGGGCGCCGCCGTCAGCGAACTGGCTGACCCGCCCGAGGACTACCGCACCACGGGACGCGACCTGCTGACGGGTTTGCCCAAGGAGATCAGCGTCAACTACAAGGAGATCGCCCACGCACTTGACAAGAGTATTGCCAGCATCGAGCAGGCAATCCTTGACACCCTGGCGGCCACGCCGCCCGAGCTTGCTGCCGATATCTATAAGACCGGCATCTTCCTGGCCGGCGGTGGCGCTTTGTTGCGCGGATTGGATCAGCGCATCTCGTCGAAGACCAAGCTGCAGGTGCACATCGCCGACGACCCGCTGCGCGCTGTGGCTCGCGGCACCGGTATCGCCCTCAAGAACTTCAACAAGTTCTCCTTCCTGATTCGATAGGGGAGAAGTGCATAAAAGACGCTGCCCGTACAGAACGTGCGGGCAGCGTCTTTTTTATACCGTGGCCTTAGTATGTGGTGGCAATCTTGAGCAGTATGCGGTTCAAGAGGTCGGCAGCGTCACGATTGGAGCAGTCGTGGTGGTTGCTGATGATGGCGTAGGCCAGTAGTTCGCCGCTGCCGGTGGTGATGTAGCCGGCGTATGACTTGACGCCGCTGAAGGTGCCGGTCTTCAGCCGGACACTGACGCCGTCGGGTAAGGTGGGCAGCAGGTTCTTGGCAGTGCCGCTTTCGCCGACCTTGGCAAGCGAGGAGAGGAAACTGTCGAAGTGGCCCTCGTGGCTCATGGCCGCCAGGTAGCGGCAGAGGAAGTCGGTCGTCAGCAGGTTCTGTCGCGAGAGTCCGCTGCCGTCAACGAGTCGCACGCCGTCGGTGGCGACGCCTTTGTCCTTCAGGTAGTCCATCACGGCGCGGCTGCCGTTGGTGAAGCTTCCGCGGCCGTACTTCTTGTATCCTAGGTATTTGAAGATGCTCTCGGCGTAGATGTTATTGGAGGTCTGGTTAGTGTATTGCGCGATGACGCGAAGGGGAGTGCTACGGTAGTCCATGATGGTGCGCAGGCTGTCGGGCAGGGCTCGGGCCTCCTCGGCGCCAAGGCTGACGCCGATGCCGTGGGTGCGGAGGTAGGAAGCGAAGAGATCGGCGCAGGTGCGGGCGGGGTCGGGCAACGAGCCGCGCACCGCGAAGTCGCGCTGGCCGAGGGGGACGGTGCCGGTGTAGAGGCGCCAGGTTGAAACAGGACCGCCGTAGATGACCACATTGTCGCCCGAGCCGGCGGCACCGGTGGTGACGGTGTTGTTGGCCAGCAGCTCGATATTCTTCGGCACGGTACGGCTCACCGTGGCGGCAGCACCGGTGCGGGTGCCGGGATTGAAGTGGACGAAGTACATGTTCTCGTGGAAGTTGAGCCCACTGACGCCGGCGCCGTAGTAGTTGCCCACGTCGCCCCAGGCCCAGCTGTCGTGCAGTCGCTGGTCGTCGAAGATGGTGGTGTTGTAGCATACCCCGCCGTCGATGCGGCGCACGCCGCGCTTGCGCAGGGCGGCTGTCCACTGGGCGAAGAGGGTGTCGGCCGTGGTTTGGCGGTAGCGATAGGACCCCAGCAGGGGATCTCCGCCGCCGCGGATGTAGAGGTTGCCGTGGAGCACACCGTCGCGATCCACCTCGCCACGCATGGTGAGGGTGGTAGTGAAGCGGAAGTCGTCGCCCAGCAGGGCGAAGGCGGTGCCGGTGGTGAGCAGTTTGACCACCGAGGCCGGAATGACCGACCGCTCGTCGTCGTAGCCATAGAGCTTCTTGCCGGTGGTGATGTTGTAGATGCTGACGCTGAGACTGGCGTGCTTCATGGCGGCTTCTCGCAGCACGTCCTTCACTGTGCGGTCCACTTCGGCGGTGGGTTGAGCCCGCAAGGATCCGAGCGAGAGGGCGGTCAGGGCGAGCAGCAGGGCTGCGGTACGCAGGGTTTTCATGACTGGAGGCTTTGGTGTATGGTGTCTATCTGATCGAGCAGGGCCTCGCGCCCGTAACCGGTGAGCGACGAGGTCAGCAGCATCGGGGGTAGTTCTTCCCACATCTGCGACAACTCTTGCTTCATCCGCTTGATGTTCCCCATCACCTCGCGTTGCTTCTCCTTGTCGGTCTTGGTGAAGACAAGGGTCAGAGGCACCCCGTTGACGCCCAGGAATTCGATGAACTCGAGGTCGATACGCTGCGGAGGAATGCGGCTGTCGATCAGCACATAGGTGTTGACCAACTCCTCGCGATGCAGGAAGTAGTCACGGATCATCTGGCTGAACTGCTCGCGTGTTGATTTCGACGTGCGGGCATACCCGTAGCCGGGCAGGTCGACCAGGTACCACTCGTTGTTGATCAGGAAGTGATTTATCAGCTGGGTCTTGCCGGGACGGCCGCTGGTCTTGGCCAGCCCTTTGACGCCCGTGAGCATATTGATCAGCGACGATTTGCCAACGTTGCTGCGCCCGATGAAGGCGAACTCGGGGCGTCCATCTTGCGGACACTTGCGCCAGTTGGGACTGCTGACGGCGAAGGTGGCCTGCTTGATCGTCATGAACGGCCCTCCTTGTCGTGGCGACGGCGCCCTTTCTTGATGTTCTTCATCTCCAGTTTGAGCTCTTTGGCGCGCTCTCTCAGCCGCTCACGCTGCATCTGAAGGTTCTTCAACTCGCTCAGTTCCGACAGGGTTTGCTGCTCCTCGTCGCTCGTCTTGCGCCACCAAGGCAGTCGTTGCATGTTGACGCGGAAGAGGCGTTTCCGGTCGAATTTGAGGTTCTTCTCCGAGTAGCTGTCCACATGGCGCACCCGTTTGTCGGCGTTGATGTCCTTCAGGGTGATGAGAATGCCGATGCCGTGCGTGCCTGGCAGGCCGTGGTCGGGGCAGGTGCCGAAGTAGCGCATGGTGGAGCTGAGGTTCATGTAGGCGTTCACCAGCGGCGGCACCGTGCAGCCGCGCGCCCGCATGGCATGGAGCAATATCTGGTAGTCCTCCTTGTAGTTGCGGCCGTTGAAGAGTTTGACCAGCCGGTTGTAGTCGGTCTCGATCTTCACCGGCTCGTAGGGCCACATCAATCCGTCGGGATCGGGGAAGTACTTCTGGTAGAAGTAGAGGATCATGTCGCGCGCCTCGCGGTCCATGTTGTCGTAGATGGTGATCTTTCCTAGGAAGTAACGTGTCTCCGGAATCTCGAGTATCAAGGCGCCGAGGCCGTCCCATAGGTTGTCGAGCGAGTAGAGACCCTTGCCCAGGTTGTGGCTTGGCTGGTAGGCAGGCTGTACGAAGGCGCGCCCCAACTCGACGGTGTAGGGCAGGTAGTTGTCCAGGAACTCCTGGCTGAAGTGGTAGTGCTCGGCCGTCGGGGTCATGAATCCGCCGTCGGGCCGTTCCATCATGGTGCTGCCATGCTGGAAGCGGTAGCCGCCCATGATCTCCTCGTCCTCGGTGTTCCACACGAAGAGCTGCTTGCAGCAGTAGGGGTCGGGCAGGGTGTCGTACTCGTCGATGTCCACCTCCTTGCCGGTGCCGCCGCCGTCGGTGGCGAAGCTCAGCTCGCGCAGACGCCCGATCTCGCGCATGATGTTGGGCGAGAGGTGGGCAGTGGTGATGTATATTTCTTTGTTGCCCCGGTTGGTCATGCGCAGAAAGTGCTTCTGCTTGAGCTCCTTCTTGATCAGCTCGCGGTCCACCGGCGGGGCGATGTATGATAGGTCTTGCATATCGTTCTTTTGTATTTTTCTCTCTCTTTAAACGGTAAACTCCGCCTCGGGATCGTCTTTCAGGCGGTAGACGTGCTCCTTCACGCGCTGGGCCCACTCGGCCGGCGTGTGGCGCTGGTCGAAGGTCTGCCACGGGATCGGCCGACCGAAGGTGACCGTGAAGGTCTTTCCCCGCTGGGCATACATCTCGGACGGCAGCAGCGCCATCTCGAAGTTGAACTTCACCCCCAGCCGCTTGCGCAGGTTGGCCAGCCGGTAGAAGCGCATCCGGTTTCGCGCGTCGGTGTAGACCGGCACCACGTCGCGCCGGTAGCGCACGGCTTTCTTGATGAATGTGGCCTTCCACTCCAGGTCTTTGATCTCGCCCTCTTGCAGGCGCGAGCAGAGGCCCGCCGGGAAGTAGAGCAGGGTGTTTTCGCCGGCAAAGGCCTCCTCCAGGCTGGCCAGCGCCTTGGACCGGTTCACTTTGTCGATGGGGTAGAAGAGTTCCTTCAGGCCCGGCAGGTAGAGCAGAAAGTCGTTCACCGGGAAGCGGATGTCCTTCCTCACGCGCCCCACGGCGCCCATCAGGGCCAACCCGTCGGGGCCGCCCAGCGGGTGGTTGCCCACCACCATCGGGTGCCCCTCGGTCGGGATGTGCTCGGCGCCCACGCTCCGCACGGTCACCCCCAGGTCTTGCGGGTCGTGACCCTCGAGGAACTTGTGCACAAAGTCCAGCCCGAAGTACTCGCGGTTCAGATAGATGCCGCGGTTGAGGTCCGGCACGTGCAGCAATCGCTCCAGCCAGCGCACCACAAACTTCGGCACTTTGACCCGTTTGGCAGCCAGAATTTTCTCAATGTCAATGTGTTTTTCGCCTATAGCTTCGCTTCTTGCGTCCATATTTTGTATCGTATTGCGACTGCAAAATTACTAAATTCTAATATATTGGTACTATAATTTTATGCAATTTTATCAACACCGCCCCTTTGAAAACCCCGGGTGGGTTCCGTCTTGAGTGACAGAAGTATAATTTTGCCTAAAGTTAAGAAAAATTTTGTCAGTTTCCGAAAAGTGTGTATCTTTGCACCCGATTTGAATGCCTGAAAACGAATTGTTGATGCTCTTTTCGCTTTGAGGATCAGATCGTTGGTTGATTAACGAAAATAATTAAAGTCATGGCAAAGAAGAATAAAGACGCACGCGTGCAGGTCATCCTCGAATGCACCGAGCAAAAGAACAGCGGTGTGGCCGGTATGAGCCGCTACATCACCACCAAGAACAAAAAGAACACTCCGGAGCGCCTGGAGCTCAAGAAGTACAACCCCTTCTTGAAGAAAGTCACTGTCCACAAAGAAATCAAGTAACGAAAGGAGAACTGAACTATGGCAAAAAAAGTTGTTGCTACCCTGAAGACCTCGACCGGTAAGAGTTTCGCCAAGGTGATCCGTATGGTTCGCTCCGAGAAGACCGGTGCCTACATGTTCAAAGAGGAGGTCGTCCCCTCCGACAACGTGCAGGAGTACCTGAAGAAGAAATAATTGGAAACAATAATTTTTTCATACGCTTTTGTTTTGGCCTCCAGAGCAGTCTCTGCTTTGGAGGTTTTTTTGTAGCGTAAAGTTAAAAGTTTAAAAGTGAAAAGTAAAAGGTTGGGAGTTCTGTAGTTTCCAATTCTCAATTTTCAACACACAATTCACCGGATGTTGAACCGGCGTACATACATGCGTTTCGCGGCCTGGGTGCTGCTGGTGGCCTACCTGCCGCTGCTGGCGGTGTCGGCCTTGCACACGCACGGCCGCCCCGACGAGCCGCTTTGCGACCAGTGTGCCCACCACGTGGAGCACCCGTCGCACTTCGGCCCTTCGCAGGTCAGTCTGCAGGACTGTCTGCTGTGCCACCTCGCCACGGTCCACTACCTCGGCGTCGCGGCCCTGGCGGTGGCGCCGGTGCTGTGGGTGACGGCCCGCCGGGCCGCCGCCTGTCCCCGCCGTGTGGCCCTGGCGGTCCGCGGCACGGCCCCGCTCAGGGCACCCCCTGCCTGCTGATATCTTTCCCCGACCCTTCTTTTTTTTCAGTGTCATCCTGTCCGCTGCCGGCCCCTGTCGCCGCCGCGGGGCGGGGTGCAATATGTGATATATTAAAAGACAATACCTTATGAAAAAGATATCAGCCCTCCTCTTAACCCTTCTTCCGCTTGCATGCCTGGCCCAGGGGCAGGCGGACACCGTGCAGCTGGGCCAGGTGACGGTCACCGCCACGCTGCACGCCTCCACCCGCAACGAGACCCCCACGGTGGTCGGCGTCGTCGACGCCGAGCGCCTCGAGGCCGTCAGCGCCGCCAACCTCGCCGAGGGGCTCCGCTTCGAGACCGGCGTGCGCGTCGAGAACACCTGCCAGAACTGCGGCGCCAACGAGCTCCGCATCAACGGCCTCGGCGGCGCCTACTCGCAGGTGCTCATCGACAGCCGCCCGCTCAACAGCGCCCTCTCGGGGGTCTACCTGCTCGAATTGCTGCCGGCCACCATGATCGACCGTGTCGAGGTGATGCGCGGCGGCGGCTCGGCGCTCTACGGCAGCAGCGCCGTGGCCGGCGTGGTCAACGTGATCACCCGCGAGCCCCTGCGCAACAGCGCCGAGGCCGCCAACACCACACGCCTCGTGGGCGGCCGCACCGCCGACTGGAACAACTCGTTCAGCGCCTCGGTCGTCAGCGACAACCGCCGCGCCGGCCTCTTCCTCTTCGGCCACAACCGCCAGCGCTCGCCCTACGACCACGACGGCGACGGCTACTCCGAGCTCGGCCTCCTCAAGGCCCACATGGTCGGCATGCGCGGCTATGTGCGCACCGGCGACTACTCGAAGCTCGGCGTCGAGTACCACAACCTCCACGAGTTCCGCCGCGGCGGCGACCGCTTCGACCTGCCCTCGCCCATGGCCCACATCTCCGAGGGCGCCGAGCACGACATCCACAGCGGCAGCCTCAAGTGGGACTGGTTCTCGGCCGACGGCCGCAGCGCCCTCGCCCTCTTCGCCTCGGCCCAGCACGTGGACCGCCAGAGCTACTACGGCGAGCGCCACGACGACGAGCCCTTCGGCAACGCCTACGGCTACACCACCGGCCTCACGGCCAACTACGGCGCCCGCTTCAGCCACCGCTTCGACCGCCTCCTCTTCCTCCCGGCCCAGTTCACCGCCGGCCTCGAGCACACCCTCGACCGCCTCAGCGACCGCACCCTCGCCACCGCCGACACCCTGCGCCAGCAGGTGGGCACCCTCAGCGCCTACCTCCAGAACGAGTGGACCAGCCACCGCTGGACCCTCCTCGTCGGCGCCCGCGCCGACAAGCACTCGCTCGTCGCCAGCCCCGTTCTCAGCCCCCGCCTCAGCCTCCGCTTCGCACCCTCCGACCACCTCGTGCTCCGCACCGGCTACTCCTCCGGCTTCCGCGCCCCGCAGGTCTACGACGAGGACCTCCACGTCGGCGCCGTCGCCGGACAGCTCTACCGCATCACCAACGACGACAGCCTCCGCATGGAGCGCTCCCACTCGCTCACCGCCTCGGCCGACTTCTGCTTCCACCTCGGCGACCTCGAGGCCGACCTCCTCGTCGAAGGCTTCCTCACCCGCATCGACGACGTCTTCGTCCAGGAGCTCCTCTTCGACGACACCCTCAGCGGCTACCGCCACTACGAGCGGCGCAACGCCGACGGCGCCCGCGTCGGCGGCCTCAACGTTGAGCTACGCCTCGCCCCCACGGCTCTCCTCCAGCTCCAGCTCGGCGCCACCTGGCAGCGCAGCCGCTACCTGGGCCAGGGACTCGAGTGGGACGAGGGCCGCTTCGAACACCGCATGGAGCGCACCCCCGACCTCTACGCCTACCTTATCGCCCTCTACCGCCCCGTCCGTGGCCTCACCCTCAGCCTCAACACCACCTTCACCGGCCCCATGCTCGTCTACCACACCGTGGCCGCCCACCACGACCACGACGACAAGCACTCGCACGGCGCCGAGGTCGAGCAGGTTGTCACCCCCTCCTTCCTCGACCTCTCGCTCCAGGCCACCTACCGCATCGCCCTCGGCGACCGCACCGCCCTCGAACTCACCGCCGGCGTCCAGAACCTCCTCAACGCCTACCAGCACGACTTCGACCAGGGCCCCGAGCGCGACTCGCAGTACATCTACGGCCCCACCGCCCCCCGAACCCTCTACGCCGGCGTCCGCCTCGCCCTCTAGTCTCCACCCCTCCGAAACGCCCATGGTTACTAGGTGGCTCCGTGATGACTCCCTGATGACTCCCTGATGACTCTCTTAAAACCAAGGTGAAATCCTTGCCCTGTCAGCGTTTTGCGAGTTTTCCAGCATGGTTGATACACTTCCGAAGTGCTAGATGGCTCGTTTAGAAATGGTTAAATGTGAAAAATAGATCGTGCACGATCTATTTTTTTAACCTAATTTTACTTAATTTTGATAAAACGGCGAATTACTCGAATGACTCGAAGCTACGCAGGTCGATTTTTGGCGAATTACTCGAATGCTTGCGCAGCCCCTTCGAGTAATTCGCTAAACGATCCGATGGCATAACAGCCTGCGTAGCTTAGAGTAATTCGAGTCATTCGCCGTTAAGAGGTAGGATGCCGGCGAGACATCAATGGGGCTCCTCTCTTTTTTTTATTTCGGCGGTTCAGATATTTTTCGTATCTTTGCGATTGGCTTTCTTGTCGACCGAGGTCGGCAAGTGGTTGTGTTATAATATAGTATATGAAATATAGCGAATATAAGCAATTGGATTTGACCCGTATCGGCGACGAGGTGCGCCGCTACTGGGAGGAGAACGAGACATTTGAGAAGGGCCAGCGCCTGAGCGAGGGCCACCCGTCGTTTGTGTTCTACGACGGTCCCCCGTCGGCCAACGGCAAGCCGGGCATCCACCATGTGATGGCCCGCACGATCAAGGACGTCTTCTGCCGCTACAAGGCTCAGCGGGGCTACCATGTGGACCGCAAGGCGGGTTGGGACACCCACGGCCTGCCCGTGGAGCTGGGCGTCGAGAAGAACCTCGGCATCACCAAGGAGGACATCGGCAAGAAGATCAGCGTGGACGAGTACAACCAGGCCTGCCGCACCGAGGTGTTGAAGTACAAGGACCTGTGGGACGAGCTGACGCGCCAGATGGGCTACTGGGTCGACCTGGAGCACCCTTACATCACCTTCGACAACGAGTATATCGAGACCCTGTGGTTCCTGCTGAAGAAGCTCTACGACAAGGGGCTCCTCTATAAGGGCTACACCATCCAGCCCTACAGCCCGGCCGCCGGCACGGGCCTGAGCAGCCACGAGCTGAACATGCCGGGCTGCTACCGCGACGTGAAGGACACCACCTGTGTGGCTATGTTTAAAATAGTGTTCAGTGGTGAGTGTTCAGTGTTCAGTGAGTTTTCGCAGGAGGGCGGCAGCCAACTTAACACTAATCACTTAACACTAAACACTGACATCTCCACATACGCCATTGCCTGGACCACCACGCCGTGGACCCTGCCGAGCAACACGGCCCTCTGTGTGGGCCCGAACATCGACTACGTGCTCATCGAGACCACCCATCCCTACACCGAGCAGCCCTGCCGCATCATCATGGCCAAGGCGCTGGTGGGCTCGATGTTCCCCGAGGGGAAGAGCCCGGAGTACCGGATCGTCGGCGAGTGCAAGGGCACGGCCCTCGAGGGACTGCGCTACGAGCAGCTGATCCCCTGGGTGAAACCGCGCGAGGTGAGCGACCAGGGCAGCTTCCGCATCATCCTGGGCGACTATGTCACCACCGAGGACGGTACCGGCATTGTCCACATTGCCCCCACCTTCGGCGCCGACGACGCCCGTGTGGCCAAGAAGGCCGGCATCGGCGAGCTGCTCCTCTTCGACCGCGACGGGAAGCAGCTGCCGATGGTCGACAAGCGGGGCCGCTTCGCCCCGGTGGAGGACCTCGACCCCGAGTGGGTGAAGGCCAATATGGACACCGCGCTCTACGGACAATATGCCGGCAAGTTTGTCAAGAACGCCTACGACCCCACCAAGACCGAGAAGGACATGAGCCTCGACGTGGAGCTGGTCATCATGCTCAAGGGCGAGGGCAAACTCTTCAAGAGCGAGAAGCACACCCACAGCTACCCCCACTGCTGGCGTACCGACAAGCCGGTGCTCTACTACCCGCTGGACAGCTGGTTCATCCGTACCACGGCCCTGAAGGATCGCATGATCGAGCTCAACAAGACCATCAACTGGAAGCCCGAGGCTACCGGCACGGGCCGCTTCGGCAACTGGCTGGAGAACATCGTGGACTGGAACCTGAGCCGCAGCCGCTACTGGGGTACGCCGCTGCCCATCTGGCGCACCGAGGACGGCAAGGAGGAGAAGTGCATCGGCAGCGTCGAGGAACTCCGCCAGGAGATCGACAAGGCCGTCAAAGCCGGCCTGATGGCGGAGAATTCCTACGCTGCGGCGGACTACACGAAGTTCGACCTGCACCGCCCGTACATCGACGGCGTCGTGCTGGTCAGCGACAGTGGTAAGCCCATGCGCCGCGAACCCGACTTGATCGATGTGTGGTTCGACAGCGGCGCCATGCCTTACGCCCAGATCCACTATATGGGCGAGGAGCTGCGCAAAGACCAGTTCCCGGCCGACTTCATCGCCGAGGGCGTCGACCAGACGCGCGGCTGGTTCTACACGCTGCACGCCATCGCCACCATGTGCTTCGACTCGGTGGCGTTCAAGAATGTCATCAGTAACGGCCTGGTACTCGACAAGAACGGCAACAAAATGAGCAAGCGCCTGGGCAACGCCGTCGACCCCTTCGAGACCCTCGGCAAGTATGGCCCCGACGCCACCCGCTGGTACATGATCACCAACAGCCAGCCGTGGGATAACCTGAAGTTCGACATCGAGGGCGTGGACGAGGTGCGCCGCAAACTCTTCGGCACGCTCTATAATACCTACTCCTTCTTCGCCCTCTACGCCAACCTGGACGGCTTCGACTATAGCCAGAAGGACCTCGACATCAAGGATCGTCCGGAGATCGACCGCTGGATCCTCAGCGAGCTGAACACCCTGGTCAAGACCGTGGGTGACGCCATGGAGGACTACGAGCCCACGCGTGCGGGCCGTGCCATCGGCACCTTTGTCGATGCCTACCTCAGCAACTGGTATGTCCGCCTCTGCCGCCGCCGCTTCTGGAAGGGCGACATGACCGCCGACAAGGTCAGCGCCTACCAGACGCTCTACACCTGCCTTGAGACCCTCAGCCGCCTGATGGCCCCGATAGCGCCCTTCTTCAGCGAGCGCATGTTCCTCGACCTTAACGCCGTCACCCACCGCCATCAGGTGGAGAGCGTACACCATCTGCCCTTCCCCGAGGTGCATGAGGAAATGGTGGACAAGAGCCTCGAGGAACGCATGCAGCTGGCCCAGAAGGTCTGCTCAATGGTGCTCGGCCTACGCAAGAAGAGCAACCTGCGCGTGCGTCAGCCGCTGCAGAAGATCGTCATCCCGGTGAAGGACAACGCCATGCGCGAGCAGATCGAGCGTGTGCAGCACCTCATCTGCTCCGAGCTCAACGTGAAGCAGGTGGAGTTCCTGGCGGCCGACAACGACCTGCTGGTGAAGAAGATCAAGCCCAACTTCAAGACCCTCGGCCCGCGCTACGGCAAGGTGATGAAGGCCCTGGGCGCCGCCATCATGGCCTTCAGCCAGCAGCAGATCAACGCCCTGGAGGCTGACGGCAAGATGGTGGTCAGCGTTGACGGCACCGACTGCGAAGTGCTGATCAGCGACGTGGAGATTGCCACGCAGGACATCCCCGGCTGGGTGGTGGCCAACGACGGCTCGCTCACCGTGGCCCTTGACATACAGCTCACACAGGAACTCGTCGACGAAGGCATCGCCCGCGAGCTGGTGAACCGCATCCAGAATATCCGCAAGGAGCAGTTCGACGTCACTGACCGCATTGTGGTCTGCCTGCAGAGCGGCGAGTGGGACAGCGCCATCGAGCGCCACCGCGACTATATCTGCACCGAGACCCTCTGCACCAGCCTCTCGTTGGTGCCCGAGGTAAAGGACGGCACTGCCATCGAGCTGCTCGACGGACAGCATACCTCCATCAACATTGTGAAAGCATAAGTAATAAATCAATAAAACAAAGTCAATATGATAGCAAAAGAACTACTCAACCCGAAGAGCATCGTCATTTGCGGTGCTTCGAGCGATGTACACAAGCCGGGCGGCAAGGCCCTCTGGAACCTGCTGCACAGCCCCTTCAAAGGACAGGTGTATGCCGTCAATCCCAAAGAGACCGAAGTGCAAGGCGTGAAATGCTACGCCAAGGTCGACGACCTGCCGCAGGTGGACTGCGCCATCCTCTGCATTGCCGCCAAGTTCTGCGCCCAGACCGTGGACGTGCTGGCCAAAGAGAAGGGCACCAAGGGCTTCATCATCGTCAGCGCCGGCTTCAGCGAGGAGAACGCTGAAGGCGCCGCCATCGAGAAGCACATCGTCGACACCATCAACAGCGTCGGCGGTTCGCTCATCGGTCCCAACTGCACCGGCTTCCTCAACACCAACTACAGCGGCTGCTTCGACGCCCCCATCCCTCCGCTCGACCCCAAGGGTGTGGACTTCATCACCGGCAGCGGTGCCACGGCCGTCTTTATCAAGGAGTACGGCATGAGCAATGGCCTCAAGTTCAACAGCGTGTGGGCTGTGGGCAACAGCGCCCAGCTGGGTATCGAGGATGTGCTGGAGCACCTCGACGAGACCTTCGACCCCGAGAAGTCGAGCCGCGTCATCATGCTCTACATGGAGAAGATCGGTGACCCGCAGCGTCTGCTCAAACATAGCCGCAGCCTGATCAACAAGGGCTGCCATATCGCCGCCATCAAGAGCGGTGGTTCGGCCGCCGGCAGCCGTGCCGCCAGCAGCCACACCGGCGCCCTGGCCACCAACGACGCCGCCGTCGACGCCCTGTTCCGCAAAGCCGGCATCGTCCGCTGCCAGAACCGTCAGGAGCTGACCACCGTCTGCGCCGTCTTCATGTACCCCGAAATCAAGGGCAAGCGCTGCGCCATCATCACCCACGCCGGCGGTCCCGCTGTGATGCTGACCGACGTGCTGAGCAACGGTGGTATGGAGGTGCCTTCGCTGAAGGAGCATCCTGCCAGCCCCGCCCTGCTGGAGAAACTCTTCGCCGGCAGCTCGGTGGGCAACCCCATCGACTTCCTGGCCACCGGCACCGCCGAGCAGCTGGGCTACATCATCGACGCCGTCGAGAACGACTACACCGACATCGACTTCTCGGTGGTTATCTTCGGCAGCCCCGGACTCTTCTCCAACAAGGAGGTCTACGACCTGCTCGACCAGAAGATGAAGACCTGCAAGAAGCCCATCTTCCCCGTCCTGCCCTCCATCATCAACGTCAAGGAGGAGATCGACGAGTTTATCGCCAAGGGCCGCATCAACTTCCCCGAGGAGTGCGTGCTCGGCAACGCCATCTGCAAGGTCTACAATACCCCCAAGCCGCAGCCTGAGCATGTGGAGCAGCCCGCCATCGACGTGGCTCGCATCCGCAAGACCGTCGAGCGCTGCAAGGACGGCTACATGGAGATCAGCGACTACAACGAGCTGCTCGACGCCGCCGGTATCAGCCGCAAGAAGAGCGTCGAGGTGAGCAAGAAAGAGGACGCCCTGGCCTTCGCCAAGGAGGTGGGATGCTCGAAGGAGGTACCCCTCGTGATGAAGGTCGTCGGCCCCCTGCACAAGAGCGACGTGGGCGGCGTCACCCTCGGCGTGAAGGACCTCGACACCGTGGCCAAGGAGTTCGACCGCCTCATCGTGATCCCCGAGACCTATGCCGTCGAGATGTACCCGATGCTGGACGGTACCGACGTCTACATCGGTGCCATCCGCGACCCGAAGTTTGGCCATCAGATCTTCTTCGGTCTGGGCGGTATCTTCATCGAGGTGCTGAAGGACGTGCAGAGCGCCCTGGCCCCCATCACCGCCGCCGAAGCCAAGGAGATGCTCACGCAGCTCAAGGGCTACAAGATCCTGCAGGGTGTGCGTGGTCAGGAGGGTGTCAACCTCGACCTCTACGCTGAGCAGGTGGCCCGTGTCAGCGCCCTGGTGCAGGCCGCGCCCGAGATTGCCGAGATGGACCTCAACCCGCTGCTCGGCAACCCTCGCTATGTCACTGCTGTTGATGCACGAATTCGTTTGGAGAAATGATATTTTTTGCCTCAAACGTCTAAATTCGATCCCGAAACGGCGACGTGGACACAATAATCCACGCCGCCGTTCGTTATTTTGCACGAAAAATTATAACTTATTGTCTAACTAAAATAATAGAAAGATGAAAAAGATTTTCGCAATGGTGGCCGTGGCCGCCGGTCTGCTCTTCGCAGGCAACGCAAACGCTCAGCTCGGTGTCAACATCGGCTATGCTCCCCAGACCTACACCAGTACGGTGACCTCGGGCAGCAACACTAACACCACCACTACCAACATGAGTGGGTTCTTTGCCGGTGTCAACTACAACCTCAACCTCACGGGCGACCTCAACGTCAGCCTCGGTGCCCAGTTCCGCTACAACACCAGCAAGGACACGCTGGTCAACGCCAGTGTCGGAACGATTGTTGGTGGCAAGAGCGAGAATACCTACACCCAGAGCCTGATCGACATCCCCATCCTGTTCAACTATGGTTTCAACCTGAACAGCGCCCTGAAGCTGTCGGTCTTCGTTGGCCCGACCATCAGCTATGCCCTGGCCGGCAACACCCACAACACCACCACCGTCACCGTCCTCGGCAGCGACAACGTCACCGAGAGTGACAGTGACTGGTACGGCGACAACAGCAACCGCAAGAAACTCGACGTGGCTGCCACCATCGGTCTGAATGTGCAGTACAACCAGTTCCGCCTCTTCGGTGGCTACAACATGGGTCTGCTCAACCTCACCAGCGCCGACAACACCACCCTCAAAGCCAGCAACATCTTTGTTGGCGTGGGTATGGCTCTCTAATCGGAAAGTCTGAGAAACACCAGTAAAACGGGCGGCTGCCGTCGGCAGCCGCCCGTTTCTTTTATCTTAACGGTCGAAGCGGAGCGCCTCGGCGCCACCGCCGGTGTCGTTGCCGTTGACCCACACGCGCTCGATGCGCGAGTGGAAGGTCTGCCCTTCGAGGGGGCTCCAGCCGCATTTATATAGTAATGATTCGCGCGTGACCGTCTCTTCCACGCCGGGGCGCACCAGCACCAGGTCGGCCTGGTAGCCCTTGCGGATGAAGCCGCGCCCCTTGATGCCGAAGAGCAGCGCCGGGTTGTGGCACATCTTCTGCACGATAGTGGGCAGTGGGTAGTGGGTAGTGGGTGGCGCTTGTCCCCGTGTGCTATCCACTACCCACTGTCCACTACCCACTGCAACCTCCAGCATCATCTGGAGCGAGTGCTGGATGGAGGGGATGCCGCTCGGGGCGTCGAAGTAGGGGCGCTGCTTGGCCTCGAGGGGGTGGGGGGCATGGTCGGTGGCGATGGTGTCGATCAGGCCGTCCTCGAGGGCGGCCCAGAGGGCCAGCCGGTCGTCCGGTGTCTTGATGGCGGGGTTGCACTTGATGAGGTTGCCCAGCTCGGCGTAGTCGCGGTCGTCGAACCACAGGTGGTTGGGCGTCACCTCGGCGGTGATATGCTTCTTGTCCAGGTCGAAATTGGAAAGCAGCGACAGCTCGGTGGCGGTCGAGATGTGGGCCACATGGAAGCGGGTGCCGTAGCGGCGGGCGCGCTCGATGGCGTGGTAGGTCGAGAGGAAGCAGGCCTCGTTGTTGCGGATCTTGGGGTGCAGGGCAGCGGTCTCGCCGTCGGTGCCCTGGTATTCGCGCTTGGCGTTGGCCAGGTTGGCCTGCACCACGCGCTCCTCCTCGCAGTGGGCCACGATGAGCTTGCGGGCGTCGCGGAAGAGGTGGTCCAGCTGTTCGGGATCGTTCACCAGCATGTTGCCGGTCGACGAGCCGAGGAAGAGCTTGATGGCGGCGTAGCGTGTGGGCTCGAGGGCCAGCAGGGCGTCGATGTTGTCGTTGGTGGCGCCGAGCATGAAGCCGTAGTTGACGGCCGAGTCGCGTGCCGCGAGGGCCTCCTTGGCTTCCAACGTTTCCAGCGTGGTGGTCTGCGGCTTGGTGTTGGGCATGTCGACCACCGAGGTGACGCCGCCGGCGCGTGCGGCCCTTGATTCGGAATAGAAGGTGCCGGCAGGGTTCTCGCTCTGGCCGCCGTCGCGGAAGTGGACATGGGTGTCGATGACGCCAGGAATAAGGATCATGCCCTGTGCGTCGACGATGGCTGCCGAGGGCAAGCCCTCGGCCACGGGACGTAGGCGAGGGTCGGCGGCCTCGAACACTTCGGCTATGCGGTCGGCCTCGATGAGGACGGAACCGACGAAAATGCGGCCCTCGTTGACGATGGTCGCATTGTGAATCAGTGTTTTCAAAACGGTATTGTCTTAACTGCTTAACTACTGTCTACTAACCTGCACGGTCAAAACTTCTTGCCTTCGGCCCATCGGCGGCCGGCCATTTGGGCTTCGGCCGAGGTGGCGTACTGGTTCTTGACGACAAACTGGCCCGTGTGGTCGATGCAGCCCCACTTGCCATCCATCTTGGCGGGCGCCACGCGGTCGTTCCACACGTAGGTGAAGAGCTTGGCGTCCTCGAGGGTGGGCTTGATGACCCACTGGCCTTTGTAGTCGACGTAGCCCCAAGCCTGCGTGCCCTGGTCCATGACGGGGTAGAGCCAGTGGCCGAGCTCCTGCTCGGTGTCCCACTGGTGGCCCGCCTGCCAGGCTTCGCTGCTGAGGGTGAAGACGTTGCGCGAGAGGTATTCGCCGGTGTCGCTGATGGCCATCCAGAAGCCGTCGAGCTTGGCGGTGGCGAAGCGTCCGGTGTCGTTGGCGAAGTGCGAGGCGTCCTCGAAGATGGGTTGGATGCGCCACTCGCCGCTCCAGTCGACCCATCCCCACTTGTTGTTGGCGGGGTTGGTGACGGGCAGGCGCCACTCCTCGAGCGAGCGTCCATGCTCCATCTGGCGCAGGGCGTAGGCGGCGTCCTCGGCGCTGAAGAAGATCGCCTGGCTGATCACCTCGCCGTTGCGGTCGATGTTGGCCCAGCGGTCGTCCTGTTTCACCTGGGTGAACTCGTAGTTGTTGTCGCTGCCGAAGGGGCGCACCTCCTGGAAGGTGGGCTGCACGGCCCAGCGGCCAAGGTAGTCGACGAAGCCCCAGAGGTCGGTCTTGGGGTTGGTGGCGGGCAGGCGCCAGGTGTAGTAGTTGCGGGCGATGGCCCACTGCTTGCCGGCCTCCTCGGCCTGTTCGGCGGTGTGGAAGATGTTGTTGATCACCAGTATGCCGCGGCCGTCGATGCAGCCCCAGCGGCCGTCTTTGCGCACGGCGGCGTAGCTCTTCGGGTCTTTGCCGCGGTGCACGTTGGCGCGCTCGTAGACGGGCTGGTATTTCCAGCGGCCGTAGTAGTCGACGTAGCCCCAGCGGCCGTCGGCCTTGTTGCGGGCGGGGTAGACCCACTTGCCGGGCTCGCTCTGGGCTTCCCACTCGCGGCCCGCCTGCTCGGCGATGTCGCGCTCGTCGAAGATGTTGCGGCAGATCAGGTTGCCGTCGACGTCGATGACACCCCAGTGGCCGTCGAGCTTCACGGCGGCCCACCGCCGCGTGCTGCCCTGGAACTCGCCGGCACGCTGATACTGAGGCATGATGCGCCACGTGCCGTTGTCGTTCTTGTAGCCAAAACTATTCATGGCACTCTCGTAGACGGGCTTCTGGGCCTGCGTGCCGCCGAGGGTCAACAATGTGAGGATGAGCAATATAGCGGGTCTTTTCATCGTTTTAAAGTGTATTATTTCAAAATGCAAAGATACAAAACTATGTTGATATGACAAAAAATATTTACCATCGCTTCAGCGTGAGCACGTCGGATTTACGATAACAAGAGCCTCGTAGAGGCTCACTTACAGTAACCCCACACGAAAGTGTGGGTTGGAAGGCCCTCTCTTGTTCCTTTTGCGCCCCGGGGTGTGCCGACGGCACACCCCGGGGCGCGTGTGGTGGGTGGTCGGCAATCTCCCCCAGACTGCGCTTCGCTTGTCTGGGGTTATTGAGAGTCAACCTCTTCGAGGTTGTTCGTATCCATGAATTTGCATTCCGTCATTCATTTTTCTTAAATTATCGCTACAGACCACCGCGCCCCCATCCAAGCATCCCCTAGGCATCCCCCAAGCATCCTCCAAGCATCATCTAGGCATGTTTGCCTGCAGGATGCTGATTGTGAGGCTGGTGGGTGGAGGGTGTCCGCATGGCGGTGTCCGGGGGTGCCGGAGGGTGGGGTGGAAGTGTGCGGGACGAGGGGTGTAGATGATTGGAGATCAAGTGGTTGGTCGGGCGAAAAAATAGTTTCGTTCCGGGGCAATAAAACGGCGGAATAGACGTTGTGGGAGGGTCGGTGCAAAATATTTTTGCTGCGTGTGAGAAAAAAAGTGTATCTTTGCACCCTCAAACGACAACGAAAAAACAACAATAAAAAAACAATAGAACATGAGCAAATTTGATCCCGCAACTGCAATTCAGCGCATCGACGGACGCGATGCCAACCGTGGTGTGAACCCCGCAATCTGCGACAGCGCCACCTTCACCTTCCCCGAGGCCCACCTCATGACCGACACCTTCCACGGCGAAACCGAGGGCTACTTCCTCTACAGCCGCCACTGGAACCCCTCGAACCTGGCCCTCTGCCAGCGTCTGGCTGCCATGGAAGGCACCGAGATGGCCTGGGTGACCGGCAGCGGTCTGGCCGCTATCACGAGCGCCCTGCTCCACGAGGTGAAGTCCGGCGACCACATCCTCTCCTCGATGACCACCTACGGTGGCACCTTCGCCTTCATGAACAACTGGATCAAGAAGTTCGGTGTCGACGTCACCTTCGTCAACATGCAGGACCTCAAGGCCGTCAAGAAAGCCCTCGACGAGCATCCCAACACCAAGGTGGTCTACACCGAGACCATGAACAACCCCCTGCTCCGCATTGCCAACATTCCGGAGATCAGCAAGATGGCCCATGCCGCCGGTGCCAAGCTCATCGTCGACAACACCTTCACGCCCATGATCTTCAGCCCCTGCCGCCTGGGTGCCGACGTGACCGTCTACTCGATGACCAAGTACATCAACGGCACGAACGACTGCGTGGCCGGTGCCATCTGCGGCAGCGCCGAGTACATCAACAGCCTGATCGACGTCAACAACGGTACCTGCATGCTGCTCGGCCCGGTGCTCGACCCGATGCGCAGCGCTTCGATCAACAAGAACCTCCACACCCTCCACATCCGCATGAAGAAGCACAGCGAGAACGCCATGTACCTCGCCAAGCGCTTCAAGGAGGTGGGCTTCAAGTACAACTACCCCGGTCTGCCCGAGCATCCGGACTACGAGCTCTTCTGCTCGATGATGAACGAGGGCTACGGCTTCGGCGGCATGATCTCGATCGACATGGGCACGGCCGACCGCGCCAGCAAGATCATGGAGCTCATGCAGGAGAAGGGCGTCGGCTACCTGGCCGTCAGCCTGGGCTACTTCAAGACCCTCTTCAGCAACAGCGGCAAGTCCACCTCGAGCGAGGTGCCCGAAGACATCCAGAGGGAGATGGGCATGAGCGAAGGCCTGATCCGCTTCTCGATGGGTCTGGACAACGACATCGAGGCCACCTTCCAGCTCATCAAGGAGAGCGTCGACGCCTTCAACAAGTAAATTTTACTGATGGGTTTAATGGGCTTAATGGGCTTAATGGGTCGAGTGGGCATTGCTCATCAAGCCCATTAAACCCATTAAACCTATATATATTCAAGTTCCAATGAAAAAGATAGCAATCATACTCAGCGGCTGTGGCAACCGCGACGGCAGCGAGCTGCAGGAGAGCCTGTCGCTGATGCTGGCCATCGACCGCCAGGGGTGGCAGTATCAGTGCTTCGCCCCCGAGGGCATGTTCGAGGTGGTGCCCCACATCGATGTGGAGGACACCGAGGAAGAGGGCACCCTGCTCGACATGGAGCAGCGCGACATCTTCGTCGAGAGCGCCCGCATAGCCCGTGGCAACCTGCTCCCGCTCGAGCAGTACCGCCCGGCCGACTACGACTGTCTGGCCCTGCCCGGCGGCATGGGTGCCGCGCGCAACCTGAGCACCTTCGCCTTCGACGGCCCCCGCATGGAGGTGGTGGACAGCGTGGCCGACGCCATCCTCGAGACCTACCGCGCCCACAAGCCCGTCGTGGCCATGTGCATAGCCCCGATGGTGGTGGCCAAAGTGCTGGGTCGCTACGAGGTGCAGCTCACCCTCGGCCCGGCCGACAACCAGGCCTCGCAGGTGGCCTCCGGCTTCGGCTGCAAGGTGCAGGCCTGCGGCCCCACCGACGTCTGCGTCGACACCGAGCACAAGGTGCTCACCACGCCGGCCTACATGGCGGCCACGCACATCAGCGAGATCTTCGACGGCGCCGCCAACCTCGTCGCGGCGCTGGCCCGGATGTGGGCCTAAAACAAAAGAGGCTGCCCGTCGGGCAGCCTCTTTCTCTTTCCAAATGTCGTTTATTTACTGGCCTCGGCGAGGGCGATGTACTTGTCGATCTCGGTCCACTCGGTGCTCTCGGGGTAGTTGTTCTTCACCTTCTGGAAGCACTCCAGGGCTTTGGTGTTGTCCTCAAGCATCATGTAGGCCATGCCAGCCTTGAAGAGGGCCGACGGGGCGGTGATGAAATTGTCGGCCATCGTGGCGGCGCTCATGTAGTGCTTGGCGGCGGTGGCGGTCTCGCCCTTCTCCATGTAGGCGTCGGCAAGCATCATCTCGGCCAGCGGACCGGTGAAGGTGTCTTTGCCTTTGTACTTCTTGAGCCAGTGGATGGCCTCGTCGAAGTTGCCCGAATGCAGGTAGGAGGCACCGGCATAGTAGCGTGCCAGGTTGCCGGCCTTGGTGCCGCTGTAGCTGTCGGCCACGCTGAGGAAGCCACGGAAGGTGTCGTCGCCGTTGAGGGCTTTCTCGAAGTCGCCCTGGGCGAACCACTGCTCGGCGGCAAACATCTCCTCGGCGGCGCGGTTCTCGCGCGGCTGGAAGTACCACTTGCGCAGGCCGAAGACGGCCAGCACCACCACCAGAATGGCGGCCACAATGATGATAAGGGTCTTTTGGTTCTTCTGGATAAACTCCTCCGAGCGGGTGATGATGTTGCCCATCTCGGTGTTCTTTTCTTCAAGTTGCTTTTCCATTATCGTTGAATTCTGTTTGTTTCTTTTGCTCAAAAAATCGCGTGCAAAGATACAACTTTTTTGTTAATTGCATCGTCAAAAAAGAAAAATCTAATGAACAAGGCCTTTTTTTGAGTCTGAATGTCAAAAAAAATATGGCTGAAAATCAGTGATATGTATAAAAATATGTAAAAAAATAGTAGAAAAATTTTTTTTGTAAATATATTTTACATAATTTTGCAAAGAATATTTGATGACGAAAAAACTACAAATTATGAATACAGAAACCAAATATTTGGGTCTCGAACTGAAGAGCCCGATTGTGGTCGGAAGCTGTGGATTGACCTCCGATGTGGCCAAGATGGTGCAGATGGAGGAAGCCGGTGCCGGTGCAGTTGTGGTGAAATCGGTCTTCGAGGAGCAAATAATCCACGATATCAAGCGCAACACCCACATGGTGGCGCCGACCGACAGCTACGGTGACAGCTACGAGTACATTGCCCAACATGTGGCCGACGACTCGCTGGAGAAGCACTTCTCCATGATCCGCGAGGCCAAAAGCCGCCTGACGATCCCGGTGATAGGCTCGATCAACTGCTTCTCGTACGAGAACTGGCTCACCTACGCCCAGAAGTTCCAGGAGGCGGGTTGCGATGCCTTGGAACTCAACATGGCCATCCTGCCCTACGAGACCAACCTCTCGGCAGACGATGTGGAACGCACCTTCAACCAGATCATCAACACCCTGCGCAAGTCCATCACCATCCCGATCAGCATCAAGGTGGGCACCTACTTCACCGACATGGCCAAGCAGATGCAGCAGTTGAGCTGGATGGGTATCCAGGGTGTCACGATGTTCAACAAGAGCGTCCAGGTGGATATCGACACCGAAAGCGAGACCCTCCAGAACGCCTCCTACCTCTCCACCCACGAAGAGATGTACAACACCCTGCGTTGGGTCGCCCTGCTGAGCAAGAAGATGCGCTGCGACCTCAGCGCCTCGACCGGCGTCTATACCGCCGACGATGTGGTGAAGATGCTCCTGGCGGGTGCCACCACCGTGCAGGTGGTCAGCTGCCTCTACAAGAATGGCATCGACACCCTGCGCAAACTCAACAGTGGCCTCCGCGCCTGGATGGAGCGCAAGGGCTACGACAACATCAGCGCTTTCCGTGGAAAACTGGCAGTCATGCCTGCCGACAAGGCATCCGTGGCCATGCGCACCCAATTCATGAAATACTTTGCAGAAATAGTTTAAATCATTCCGTTGACATTATCGCGTCGATAGCCGCCCCGTCACCTACCACTCTACACGCTGCTACCCGAAAGTAATCCCACTTATCCACTTCTAGGCATCCGCATAATTGAGATTGTGAAAAAAAAGAAAAATCATTACAAAATGGAACAACAAGAAGAAAAAGTGGTAAGTTTCTTTCGCTTTGAAGACTTACGAGTGTATGGCAAAGCAGCCGACTATGCCTCCTGGGTGATGCAGCAGGTCAGCTCGCCTCGCAACGATGCCGAGAAGGTGCTCCTTCAGGCATTCTGCCGTTCGGCCTACGACATTGCGCTGAATATTGCCGAGGGCTCGAGCCGGAGCAAGACGCAGTTCGACCACTACCTGAAGATTGCCAAGACGGCCATCCGCGAGTGTGTCGTATACAGCGAGATGGCTCATAAGCTCGGCATGTTCGGTGACGGCCAGTTCGAGCAGTCGCGCGAGTACCTGATGGAGCTCACCCGCATGCTGGGAGCGCTGATCATCAGCCTGCAACGCAACGCCGAGCGCCGCCAGGTGCACGATGACGAGGGCGACACGGACCCCTATGCCAACGAGGAGATGTCCTATTGAGATAGATGTTACCTAAAATATCAAAGCTGAAACACACGGCCAGTGGCAACTTTCTGTTGCTCGCTGGCCCGTGTGTCGTTGAGGATCACGAGAATCCTTTTGTCGTATGTGAACACCTGGCCGCCATCAGTGAGCGGCTGGAAATCCCGTTTGTTTTCAAGGCCAGCTACCGCAAGGCCAACCGCTCCAGCATCAGTTCCTTCACGGGCATTGGCGACCGCGAGGCGCTTCGCGTGCTCCGCGAGGTGGGCGAGCGCTACGCCGTGCCGGTGGTGACCGATATCCACACCGCCGCCGAGGCGGCTTTGGCGGCCGACTACGTCGACGTGCTCCAGATACCGGCCTTCCTCTGCCGGCAGACCGACCTCCTCGAGGCCGCCGCTGCCACCGGCCGCACGGTCAACGTCAAGAAGGGCCAGTTCCTCTCGCCCGAAGCCATGGAGCAGGTGGCCGGCAAGATGCGCGCCTTCGGCTGCCGCGACTTCATGCTCACCGAGCGCGGCACCACGTTCGGCTATCAGGACCTGGTGGTCGACTTCCGCGGCATCCCCACCATGCAGCGCAACGGCGTACCAGTGGTGGTGGACATCACCCACTCGCTCCAGCAGCCCAATCAGGCCAGCGGCGTCACCGGAGGGCGGCCCGACATGATCGAGACCATTGCCCGCGCCGCCATCGCCGTCGGTGCCGACGGCCTCTTCATGGAGACCCACCCCGACCCGGCCCGCGCCAAGAGCGACGGGGCCAACATGCTGCGCCTCGACCTTTCCGACGCCCTCTTGGAACACCTCGTCGCCATCCGGCAGACTATCAACCGACTTTAAACCCCAATAGCTATGGAACTCAACCTCTCAAAACCCATCGTTTTCTTTGACCTCGAGACCACCGGTGTGCAGGTGGGTCACGACCATATTGTGGAGATATGCCTGCACAAGGTGATGCCCGACGGCACCACAGATACCCGCGTCGAGCGTGTGCGCCCGGTCGACCAGAACGGACACACGGTCCACATCCCCGAGCAGACCACCGCCGTGCACGGCATCACCGACGCCGACGTGGCCGACAAGCCCTCCTTCCGCGAGCTGGCGCCGAGCCTGCTCGAGTATATCGGCGACGCCGACCTGGCGGGCTACAACAGCAACAAGTTCGACGTGCCGCTGCTCGTCGAGGAGTTCCTCCGCGTGGGCATCGACTTCGACCTCTCGAACCGCCGCTTGGTCGACGTGCAGAACATCTTTCACCAGATGGAGCAGCGCACGCTGGTGGCCGCCTACAAGTTCTACTGCCAGAAGGATCTGGAGAACGCCCATAGCGCCGCGGCCGACACCATTGCCACCTACGAGGTGCTGAAGGCGCAGCTGGACCGCTACCAGGGCGTGGACTACAAGGACCGCTCCGGCAAGGTGAGCCAGCCCGTGGTGAACGACATCGCCGCCCTGAGCCGCTTCACCTGCAACAGCCAGTGGGCCGACCTCGTGGGCCATATCGGCTACGACGCCCAGCATCGCGAGGTGTTCAACTTCGGCAAGCACAAGGGCGAGCCCGTGGAGCGCGTCTTCGAGCAGGAGCCCTCCTACTACGACTGGATGATGAAGAGCGACTTCCCGCTCTCGACCAAGAAGCTCATCACCCAGATCTGGGACCGCCGCAAGCAGAAGAAACTCGACGCCCTGAAGGCCCACTTCCAGGGATGATCGGTGGACATACAGATGGTAGGGCCGCCCCGGAGGGGCGGCCCTACTCTTTTTTCCTCATATCATCCAGGCATCATCCAGGCATCATCCAGGCATCAACTAGGCATCAACTAGGCATCAACTAGGCATCAACTAGGCATCAACTAGGCATCATCCCTGCATCCCCTCTGCATCATCTCTGCATAAATGCCACTTTTGTGCATGGCTGGCGGGGCGATAACGCCGGCCGTCTAGAAGCGTATCTGGAAGCCGAAGGCGTGCACCTTGCCCATGCCCGTCTCGCGGCGGTAGGTGGGCAGCAGGTCGAAGTAGAAGTTGAACTCGATGTTGCTGAAGGGGTTGATGCGGCATCCTATCTCGGCTCTGACCTGTAGTGGATTGTAGATGCTTGCCTTCATGCCCGGGTCCCATTCCCATTGGCGATTGGGTCGGTACTGGCTGCTGGTATATTGCTCGCTGATATAGCGTTGGTGGAAGTTCAATCGGGGCTCCAGTCCGATGTGCAGGTCGTTGAAGGACTCTTTTGCGAATTTCCCTTTGGGCAGATAGTGCAGTTTCACGGGCAGACCGAGGTACATGTACATCAGGTTGTGCTGCCGGTTGACGCCCGGGCTCACGGTGTCGAGCGCCAGGGTGCGGCCGTTGGGTACGACGTTGTTCATCAGGCCTTTGAAAGGGAGGCCGAAGTCGATGCCGAGTGAGAGACCCCAGCGTTGGCTCATGGGGATGACGTTGGTCTTCAGGCCGACAATCACGGAGATGTCATAGGTGGAGACGTAGGGGTTGTTGTAGTGTTGCATGAAGGGGGTGTTGAAGGTGAAGTTTATGGTGTTGTCCAGCTGCTTCAGCCCCTTCATGAACCAGCGGTTGCGGGTGCTGACCTTGATGTTGCGGGCGGGGTTGCTGGTCCAGAGGGTGCCTTTGGCCAGCGGGTCGCGGCGGTAGTCCACCTCGCGGGCGTCGATGCTGTCCAGCGTCAGGGTGGCCTCCTGCTTGCTCCAGAGCATCAGGTGGCCGGCGTGGACGGTGTCGATGCGCACGGTGGCGGCGGTGTCGGCACTGATGCTCAGGAACCCGTTGCTGCGGAGGCTGCGCACGCGGAGGCTGGCGCCGCGCTTGACGTCGATGTCGCCGTAGTGGTTGCTAAGGTTGGTGTCGCGGATGAGCAGGCGGTCGCTGCTGACGGTGGCTTCGGGGTGCAGGTAGAGTTGCTCAAAGGGTTCGCGGTAGTGGATGTCGAGCCGCGTGCCCTGCGGCATGGTGCGGTTCTGCCACACGGCCAGCGTACCGTCAGGCATCAGGCGGCAGACGTTGGGCTCGTTGCCCTCGGCGAAGTAGTACTCGCAGGGGGTGTGGATGACGATGGCGTTCACCGTATCGTGTACCAGGTTGACCTGCCAGCCGCGGTTGATCTGCATCTTCTCGATGCGGCCGTCGATGCGCTGCTCGATCTCGTAGTCGTTCTGCCCTTGGGCGACGAAGGCGGTCAGGGCAAGGAGGGTGATGAAGACGAAGGTTCTCATATCGGTGTGTTATTTGCTGATTACAAAGGTGTGGATGGTGGCGTCGGCATACTGCTCGTTGCTGAAGAGGTTGACCTGCACGTTGCCCGGCTTGGCCTCGTCGTTGCCCTCGGGCGCCTTGCAGCCCTCGGTGCAGGCCAGCAGGGTGCTCTGGCGCCGCATCACGCGGCGCTCGGGGGCCACGGTCTGCTGCTCGGCTTCGGCCGGCGCGGCCGTTTCCTCGATGACGGGGCCGGCCTCCGGTTCCGGCAGGGGCGTGGGGGCGGTGTCGGTAGGGCTTATGGGGCTAATAGGGCTTGTAGGATTGATAGGACCTATAGGGCCTGTAGGACTAATGGGTCTTATAGGACTAATGGGATCTTTAGGGCTTACCGGCTCTTCCGTTGGCGTGGGGCTCTCGCCGGGGGCGGGCACCTCGGCTTGGGCCACCAGGGTGGGGGCGGTGCCTTCGGCGCTAGGCTGCAGCAGGGGGCGCGCCAGCAGCAGCAATGCCACGGCTGCCGCCGCCGCACCGCTCCATACGGGCCAGAGCCTCCGCGTGCGTGGGGCTGCCTGCGCCTCGATCAGGCGGCGCAGCTCCTCCTGTCGGCGCCGGTTGGCCTCGGTGGTTCGCTTGGCGGCAAACAGCTCTTGCAGTTCTTTATCTTCCATGTTGTTCATTTCTTTAGCATTGTTTTCAGTGCGCTCACGGCGCGCGACAGGGTGGTGTAGACGTTCTCGCTGCTCATCTGCAGGCGGCGTTGCATCTCCTCGTGACTCAGGCAGTCGATGTATTTCATCCGCACCGCCATCCGTTGCCGCTCGGGCAGGCGCTCCATCATGCGGTCCAGCTGGGCCGACTGCTCCTCGAGGCGTGCGCTCTCGGCGGCGGCCTCCTCGTCGCTGAACCCTTCGAGGATACTCAGGTCGTCGACCGCAATCTCCTTGCGCTTGCGCAGCAGCGAGACGCAGCGGTGCTTGACGGTCTGCATGGCGTATGCTTCGAGGCTCCGCACATGGGCCAGCTCGTCGCGCTTCTCCCACAGCTCGACGACCACCTCCTGCACCGTGTCCTCGGCGTCGGCCTCGGAGTGCAGCAGCCGCTCCGCCACCAGCTGCAGGGCTGGTTGCAAGGGCATTAGCGTGTTGAGGAAGGCCTTTTGTGTCATCGTTCTTTACTGTCGCTTCATGTTAATGACGCAAAAGGCCCCGGAATCTTACATAAAAAGATCAGAAAATCTTGCACGAGCGCACCTCGATCCTTCGCGAGCGGGCGGCTTCGACGCTGTAGACGGCGTCGGAGAGGCGCGGGTTGTAGGCCGAGAGCTCGTCGATACCCATGGGCTCCTGCTCGATGCGCAGGCGGCCGTCGGCCAGGGCTGTGGCCAGACGCCCCTGTTTCCACACGCGTATCATATTAATAAAGGACACGATGCGTCGCTGCGAAAGGGCGTGGTTGTAGTCGTCGAGGTAGACCGGCGAGGCGTAGCCCGCCACCGTCAGCACGGCCTGCTTGCCCTCCTGCAGGGCGGCGTCCACGTAGTCGAGCAGCTCGTTCACCTTGTCGAAGTTGCCCACCACGCACGAGTCGAAGAAGAGCTGCATGGCCGCCGAGTCGGCCGCCGAGCGCTGACGGGCCATGTACTGGCTGCGCATCAGGGCGAACCGCAGCTGGCAGTCGGCATAGTCGGCCACGGTGCCGGCGTCGGTGCTGCGCGGGTCGGGGTCGTCGTTGTGGAAGTAGAGGTAGAGCGGGAAGAAGCGGAACACGCGCGGCTGGCGCGGCTCGGGCTTGGCGGTCGCGGTGTCTCTCGGCGGCTGCTGCATGGCCAGCAGGGCTGCGGTGTCGATGCTCCAGCGGTAGATGTCGTTGCAGCACATCGAGTCGCTGAGAAAGTAGCTGTCCTTGCGGTTCGAGCTGAGGTAGCCCGCCGTGGGGATGCCGGTGGCCGAGTCGTGGGCACTGATGGTGAAGTAGAGGTCGTTCTGCTCGCTGTTGAGACAGTGGCAGACCGGCTCGGCCGGCTGCCAGCTGTTGCGCTGGCCGGTGGCGCAGTAGATGTCGAAGCCCCCCTGGCCGCCTGCGCGGTCGGAGCTGAAGTAGAGCACGCCGTTCGGCTGGTCGTAGAAGGGGGTCATCTCGTCGGAAGCCGAGTTGACCTGCGGGCCGAGGTTGACGGGCTCCGAGGCCACACCGTCGCTGACGAGCGTGTACCAGATGTCCATGCCGCCCATGCCGCCCGGGCGGTCGCTGACGAAGTAGAGAATCGCCGTGCCGTCGGCCAGCCGCCCCACGGCGGGGTGGGTGGCGGTGTGGTGCTTGTCGTTCACCGGGCCCTCCAGCCGGCGGGCCTTCTCCCAGCCGCGGCGCTTCTTGGCCGGCGCCCACCAGATGTCGCAGCGCAGCGTCTCCACGTCGCCGCGTGTGAAGTAGGCGTCGCGGCTCTGCGGGTCGAGGGCCAGGTTGCCTGTGTGGTCTTTGCTGGCGCTGAAGCCCCAGCGGTCCTCCTTCGGGCGCGACAGTTTGCCGCTCTTGGCGATGCGAGCCTGGTAGAGTCGGGTCACCTGATGCTTGACGCCGAAGAGGCCGCCGCCGGTGTTCGGAGCCATCGAGGCGAAGGCCAGCACCGTGTCGCCCACCTGCAGGGCGGCGGTCTCGCTGCCGGCGGTGTTGATGCGCGGGCCGAGGTGCTCCACTTTGTACTGGGCTGTGGCCGGGGTGGCGAGGAGCATGAGGGTCAAGAGGGTGGTTCTTATATGATGGGACATGGCAGTGCTCGTTTGGTTTTGTCTTTCTTGCCGTACATGTAGATCACCCCCAGCTCGAAGGCGCCGAGGGTGTGGCTGGCCTCGGCCAGCTGCGAGAGGTTGGCGTCGTAGCTGAAGGCGAAGGTCCACTCGCGCCAGAGCACGGCCAGATTGATGCTGGCGGCGTCGGCATGACGCCCCACGACGCCGGCGCTGAAGGCCAGGTAGCTGCGCGGGTGCTCGTCGACATACCAGCGCACGTCGGCCCCGTAGACCAGTTCGCTGTAGGCCCCCTGGTGTTGGAAGCCCGCCACAGGCATCAGGCTCCACTGGGAGCTGAAACGCCACTCGCTGCGGACGTAGACGTTCCACCGCCGCGCCAGGCGCGAGTCGCCGGTGGCCAGGTGGCTGACCTCCGGCTCGTTGATGTTGCGCAGGGAGAATCCTGCCTTGGTGTAGAGGCGCGGGGTCCACTCGCCGAACCAGGCCACGCCGGCCCCCAGGGTGGGGTAGAAGGCCTGGGTGCGGCTGAATGTCTCGTCGGTCTCGGGCAGCGCGATGGCGTCGGGGTTGAAGCCCACCTGCCCCACGCCCCCTTCGAGGCCCACGGAGATCAGGTGGTCGCCGTCGCCCAGGGCCTGGAAGTAGGAGACGATGGCGCTGGCCGTCGAGGCCCCGTAGTCGAGGCTCCCCGCGCGGTCGGTCGAGAGCCAGAGGCCGACGCCGAGGCCGTTGCGGTTGCGTGTGCTGCGCGTGAGGTTCAGTTCGGCCGTCGCCGTGAGGGTCTGGAAGGGGGTGCTCACCGAGGCCCACTGGTTGCGGTAGACCAGCCCGAAGCGCCCTGCCCCGTCGAAGAAGCCGCTGTAGGCCGGGTTGAACAGCAGCGGGTCCAGGTCGAGCATCGAGAAGTGGATGTCCTGGGCCTGTAGCCTGCAGCCTATAGGTCCTATAAGCCCTATAAGTCCTATAAGTCCTATAAGCTTGATTCTCATCGGGTGTAGGGGGGTAAACTGATGTCGGCGAAGTCGCCCTGGAGGTACTTGAAGTAGGCCGCTATGCCTACCATGGCGGCATTGTCGGTGCAGAACTGGAAGGGCGGTATCAGCGCCTGCCAGTGGTGCTTCTGGCAGATGCGCTGCAACTCGCTCCGCAGGAACGAGTTGGCGCTCACGCCGCCGGCAATGGCCACCTGGCGCACATGGTGGTCCAGCGCCGCCCGCTCCACCTTCTTCAGCAGGAACGAGACGATCGTCTTCTGGATCGACGCGCAGAGGTCGGCCTTGTGCCGCTCGATGAAGTCGGGCTCCTCCTTCAGCCGGTCGCGCAGGAAGTAAAGGAACGAGGTCTTGATGCCCGAGAACGAGTAGTTGTAGCCCTCGATGTGGGGTGTGGCGAAGCGGAAGGCGTCGGGATTGCCCTCCCGGGCCAGCCGGTCGATCACCGGGCCTCCGGGGTAGCCGAGGTCCATGATCTTGGCCGCCTTGTCGATGGCCTCGCCCGCGGCATCGTCGATCGTGGTGCCGAGGCACTCGATGTCGAAGTGGCTCCGCAGCAGCAGTATCTGCGTGTGTCCGCCGCTGACCAGCAGGCAGATAAACGGAAATTGCGGCCTCACCCCCAGCCCCTCTCCTGCGGAGGAGAGGGGGGTGGATAGTGGTGCGTCATTTTTCATTCTGCTCCCCTCTCCTCCCAGGAGAGGGGTTGGGGGTGAGGCTATGAAGTGGCTCAGCACGTGCGCCTGCAGGTGGTTCACCTCGATCAGGGGTTTGCCGAGGGCGGTGGCGAAGCTCTTGGCAAAACTCACCCCCACCAGCAGCGAGCCCAGCAGGCCCGGCCCGCGGGTGAAGCCCACGGCGTCGATCTCCTCCTTTCGGATGCCCGCCTGGCGGATCGCGGCGTCCACCACCGGTATGATGTTCTGTTCGTGCGCACGCGACGCCAACTCGGGCACCACGCCGCCATATTGTTCGTGAACCTTCTGGCTGGCAATGACATTGCTCAGCAGCCGGTCGTCGCGCAGGACGGCCGCCGACGTGTCGTCGCAGCTCGATTCTATAGCCAAAATAGTAGTCATAATCGGCTGCAAAAGTACGAAATTTTTTTGATTCGCAAGCAACTCTTTTTCCTCTCTCTCCCTGACTTCTCCCTGATGGCTCCCTGATGACTCCCTGATGACTCTCTTAAAACCAGGGCAAAACCCTTGCCCTGTAAGCGTTTTGCGAGTTTTCCAGCATGGTTGACACACTTCCGGAAGGTCAAACGTCTCGTTTAGAAATAGTTAAATGTGCAAAATAGATCGTGCACGATCTATTTTTTTAACTTAATTTAGTTTAATTTACAGAAACGACGAAAGATTTGCATTTCTCGTCGTGAAATTCGAGTCGTTCGCTGTTAAAAGCTTTAGGATGGATCCGGTCCTCGGACGGGTCAAATGTTAAAATCCGAAAAAAATCTTCGGTATTTCGAAAAATTAACTTATCTTTGCATTTGAAATAGATAGTGAATAATTGTTAAAATTATTTATAAACATTTAAAAATCAACAAGAAATGAAGAAAATTATCATTGCAATCGTCGCCGTTTTTGCCATGAGCACTGCGGCCAACGCACAGCTTTCCGGTATCGGTGTCCGCCTCGGCGGTGGCCAGGGCTTCGGCGCTGAGCTGAGCACCATGTGGAACTTCGGCAACCGCACCGAGATCGACCTCGGCTGGGGTAGCCACGACCACTACACCGACTTCAGCCTCACCGGTATCTACCAGTGGACTGGTGAGATCGGCAGCGGCTTCGGCTGGTTCGCCGGTGTCGGCGCCCGCTTCGCCTACTGGAGCTGGGAAGATGGCTGGGGCGACAGCAGCAGCGACTTCGCTCTGGGTCTGGCTGGCCAGGCCGGTATCGAGTACAAATTCAGCGCCATCCCCATTCAGCTGAGCCTCGACATCCGTCCTTGCTTCTATCTCATCCCCGAGACCGACTTCCACTGGGGTGACATCGCCTTCGGCATCCGCTACATGTTCTAAACTGTAGACAAGCGTTTTTGTGGGGCCGCGCGGCATCGCCGCGCGGCCCCATGTTTTTTTATTTTGCCATGTCGCGAAAAGTGTGTATCTTTGCACTTCAAAATATAATGTAAGATATGAAGTATTCTATTGGAGTAGACATGGGTGGCACCAACACCGACATGGGTCTGGTGTCAGAGAACGGCAACATCATCCAGCGTCGGAACATCCCGACCAACGCCTATACCGAACTGGAACCCTACGTGCACGATATGATGCGCGAGATTGAGGCCATGGTGGCCGAGCAGACCTCCATCGACGGTATGGCCGTACAGCTGGAGGGCATCGGCATCGGCGCCCCCAACGGCAACTTCTACACCGGTTGTGTCGACAACGCCCCCAACCTCACCATCAAGGGCAACCTCAACTTTGCCAAGGAGATACATAAGTACCGCGACGTGCCGGTGGTGCTCAGCAACGACGCCAATGCGGCCGCCTACGGCGAGTATATCTACGGCGGTGCCCGTGGCATGAAGCACTTTATCATGTTCACCCTCGGCACCGGCGTGGGCAGCGGTATCGTGGTCGACGGCCGCCTCGTGCATGGCTCCACCGGCGCTGCCGGCGAGCTGGGCCACGCTATCCTCATCCCCCACGGCCGCAAGTGCTCCTGCGGGCGCGAGGGCTGCCTCGAGACCTACACCTCGGCCCGCGGCATCGTGCAGACCTACTGCGAGTTGAAAGATATCCCCGTCACCCCCGACGTCACTAGCAAGATGATCGGCGAGCTGGCTCACCAGGGCGACCCCGTGGCCCTGAAGACCTGGGAGGTGGTGGGCGACCAGTTGGGTCTGGCCATGGCCAACGCTGTCACCTTCTCGGCCCCCGAGGCCATCTTCCTCATGGGTGGCCCCGCCCAGGTGGGCGAGCCCCTGCTCAAGCCCCTGCGCGCCGCCTTCGACCGCTACCTGCTCAACATCTTCAGCGGCACCTGCCAGATCCGCATGAGCGAGCTGAAGGCCAACGAGGTGGCCATCCTTGGCGCTGCGGCATTGTTGAAAATGAAATAAACGTAGGGACGCGACGTACCGCGTCTGCAAAAGAACACTATGAAAACCCATATCACCCCCAACCGTCGCCTGTGGACATGGTATGCCATGACCCTGCTGGCGGTACTTCTTGTCGTCTCCTGCGCCGACAAGCCCCTGACCACATACGTCAACCCGCTGGTCGGCACCGACGGCCACGGCCATACCTTCCCCGGTGCCATCGTCCCCTTCGGGCAGATACAGCCCAGTCCTGACACGCGCCTCAGCGGGTGGGACGGCTGCAGCGGCTACCACTACTCGGACGACACCATCTTCGGCTTCAGCCACACCCACCTCAGCGGCACCGGCTGCGAGGATTATGGCGATGTGCTCCTGATGCCGGTCGACCAGCAACAACTGCAGCAGGTGGCCTTCGGCGAGACGATGCGCGAGGGCTACAAGCGTCATTTCCAGCACAAGAACGAGACCGCCCGGGCGGGCTACTACAAGGTGATGCTCGATGAGAGGAACATGCCGTCGACCATCGTCGAGCTGACGGCCGACCGGCGCGTGGCCTATCATCGCTACACCTACGTGCAGGATCAGGGTAACGCTATCGTCATCGACCTGCGTCACCGCGACGTGCTGCTCAGCGGCCGCATCATGCTGCGCGATGGCATGCTGGTGGGCTGGCGCGAGAGCTCGGCCTGGAATCCCGATCAACACCTCTTCTTCGCCATGCGTGGCGACGTGGACCTCAAGGATGTGCGCTTCTCTGAAGACTCCACCCAGGCCATTGTCATGCTGCCTGCCGGCACCAAACAGGTGGAGTTGCAGGTGGCCATCAGCGGCGTCGACATCGAGGGCGCCATCGGCAACCTCATCATGGCCCGCCATCACACCTTCGACGAGGCCCGTCGTGCCGCCGACCAGACCTGGGAGCAGGCCCTCGGCAAGCTGAAGGTCGACGGTGGTTCGAAGGAGCAGAAGCGCTGCTTCTACACCGCCCTCTACCATTGCATGACGGCCCCCTACCTGTGGAGCGACGAGGACGGCCGCTACCGCGGCACCGACAAGCAGATACATGTCGCCGACGAGGGTAGGGAAGTGTACACCGTCTTCTCTCTCTGGGACACCTATCGCGCCCTGCATCCCCTGCTGACGCAGATTGAGCCGGAGCGCACGGTCGACTTCGTCTACACCGCCATGAAGAACTATGAGCAGGGCGGCGAGCTGCCCATGTGGGAACTGGCCGGCCACGAGACCCACTGCATGATCGGCTACCACGCCGTGCCGATGCTCCTTGAGGCCTACATCCATCTGGCGGAGCCCAACGGCACCCTGGCCGGCTACACCCCCAAGCAGATGCTTGAGGCCATGGTGGCCACCAGCAACCGCACCGAAGCCCACCGCACCTACGCTACGCAGGGCTACCTCAGCTCCGAGATCGACAACGAGAGCGTCAGCAAGACGCTCGAGTATGCCTACGACGACTGGTGTATCGCCCAGATGGCCGAGCTGGCCGGCGACAGCGCCACGGCCCGCACCTACTGGATTCGCAGCCAGAGTTGGCAGAACATCATCGACAGCAACAACTTCGCCCACGCCCGCCGCAACGGTGGCTGGGTGACGCCTTTCGACCCCACCGAGGTCAACAATCACTACACCGAGGCCAACTCGTGGCAGTACAGCACCTACGTGCCGCACGACGTGGACGCCTGGGTGGACTTCATCGGGGGCAAGAACAAAGCCATTCAGTTCCTCGACAGCCTCTTCGAAGGTCAGAACAAGATGAGCGGCCGCGACCAGGCCGACGTGACCGGCCTCATCGGTATGTACGCCCACGGCAACGAACCCTCGCACCATGCCGCCTGGCTCTACTCCCTCTTGGGCCAGCCCGAGAAGACCAAGCGCTACGTGCACCGCATCCTGAACGAGATGTACACCAGCGCCCCCGACGGCCTCTGTGGCAACGAGGACTGCGGTCAGATGAGCGCTTGGTATGTGCTGGCCGCCCTTGGCATGTATGAGGTGTGCCCCGGCAGCGATATGTGGGTCGAGACCGAGCCCCTGCTCCGGGTAGAGGGCTTCGAGCGCCTGCCGCTGGCCGTGGTGCTCAGCGACCAGAAGTGCCCCGACAGCCTCCGCATCACGCCGGTGCCGGTGGCCGACGACTGGCAGATGCGCTACACGGGCGAAAGCCACGACGTGGCCCTCTCGGTGCCGCATTGCGCCGATGCCAAGATATACTACGCCACCCTTGACCACAAGTATTTCCGCGAGCCGTACAGCGGTCCGGTGACCACGACCAGCATGCTGTCGGCCTATGCCGAGAGCGAAGGCCGCCTGCGCAGCCAGGCGGTGGACATGCGCTACTCGCGTGTGCAGACCGACAAGACGGTCTCTTACCTCACTCAGCCCGCGCCGCAGTACACCGAAAACGGCCCCGAGGGCATGGTGGACGGCATCTACGGCACCACCAACTACCGCATCGGCGGCTGGCAGGGCTGGCAGGAGGACATGGTGGCCGTGGTGGAACTGGACAAGGTGCAGACCATCCGCTCGGTGGGCGTCGACTGCCTGGAGCAGATGCGCTCGTGGGTCTTCTTCCCGCGCGGCGTCACGGTGGAGTACAGCCTCGACGGCGAGCAGTGGAGCACCTACGGCAGTGTGCTGAACAACCGCTTCCCTCCCATCCATCCGCGCCAGGAGGAGAGCACACAGTACACCTTCACCGTCAACGGGTTGGCCCAGGCCAAGTATGTCAAAGTCACCGCCCGCAACTTCGGCGCCCTGCCCGAGTGGCACGTCAGCGCCGGCCAGCAGGCGTGGGTATTTGTGGATGAAATCATTATAAAATAGTACTATATGAAGAAACGCATCTTGACGGGCCTTGCCCTTTGCGCCATCAGCGCCACCTTTGCTTCGTGCGGAAGCAAGCTCTGCTACTGCTACGAGAACGGCTACGAGCAGGAAATGTACATCAGTCCCGACCTGTCGTGCAATGCCTACAGCACCGCGACCAAGGGCTGTGTTGAGCAGCACGAGCGCATGGATCCGGGCCAGGTGGCCTACAAGTAGCCTCGAGCGCAGCATCCGCCTTGCATCAGCCTCCCAAATGGGAGGCTTTTTTGCCTAGATGATGCCTAGATGATGCCTAGATGATGCCTAGATGATGCCTAGATGATGCCTGGATGATGCCTGGATGATGCCTAGATGATGCCTGGATGATGCCTAGATGATGCCTGGGGGGATGCAGAGGGGATGCAGAGATGATGCAGAGGGGGTGCTTAGAGGACGACGATGGCGTTCGATACCGGTCGCTGGCCTTCGTGGTCATAGTTGCGGTTGTCGGAGGGGTAGTTGACCACACCGTCGTGGGGGCGGTTGTGCACATACATGGTGGAGCTGCCGCCTCCGTCGAGGTTGATGGCCTCGGTGCAGCCGAGCCACCGCATGATGCGTTGCAGCTCGGGGATGGAGAGCCCTTCGGCCTGGTGGCGGAAGCGGCCGTCGGCCACGAGCAGGAGGGTGGTGCCGTCGGGCCGCAGGCCGAGGGCGGTGCGGTTGTGGCGGCGGGTGATGAAGGTGCGGTCGTCGCGTTGCGGCACGTACTGTCCCTCGTGTAGCAGCATGGGGCCGGCGGTCATGATGTCGCTGTCGGCCAGTTGGATCTCCCACTGGCGGTTGCTGTCGGGCACCCATAGCCGGGTGGGGGCGAGGGTCATGACGGCGTATTGGTAGTATTTGCGGTTGACGCTGTCGCTCACCTGCGGGGTGTTCTCGCCCAGTTGCTGCCCGCCGATGCGGAGGTAGCAGATGGGGTTGCCCTTGTCCATGTCGAAGAAGGAGCCGTTGACGGCGGCGTAGGCGTTGGTGCGGCGGGCCAGGTCGGAGACGGTGGTCAGCGCGCTGTCGTGCACGAAGGCCAGGCGCCGGTGCGAGCGGGCGGGGATCTCGATGACGCAGAGGTGCTGTGCCGAGCAGAAGAGGGCTCCCTCGCCGAACTGGTAGCGCTTCAGGTAGAAGCCTTCCAGCGTGTCGATGCTCCACTCGGCGTTGGTGACCCGCAGCGAGTCGACGCTGTAGTCCACCTGTGCGTGGCAGCCGGTCAGGATCAGCAGAAGTGCAGTCAGCAGGAGGGTTTTCTTCATGGTGTCAGTTTTTTTCGGCGAAGCGCTGCATCACGTCGGCGGCATAGCTCTTCGAGACGGGGATGTCGTCGACGCCTTCGTGGTCGATCTCGGCGTAGATGCCGTCGGACGACTTGCGGAGTATCTTCACCTTGTTGAGGTTGATGTAGTAGCTGCGGTGGCAGCGCACGAGCGACCCACCGGCGCAGAGCTCCTCGATGCCCTTCAGGGTGTTGCGGAGGCTGTAGCGCATCAGGCGGCTGCCGGTGACGTAGAGGATGGTGACGTAGTTGCCTGCGGCTTCGATGCAGATGACGTGGTCCGAACTGACGACCAGCTTGACGTTGCCCTTGTCGTCGACGAAGCGGAGCATGCCCTTGTCGTCGCCGCTGTCGCGCTGCCGCAGGTGGACGATGGTGCGCTGGGCCTCGGCGATGCGCAGGTCGCGGTCCATGCGCTCCGCCAGCAGCCAGTAGAAGGCGTAGGGGTAGATAACCACCGAGATGTAGATGATCATCACGATGGGCAGGTAGGCGAAGTAGCTTCCGTGCAGGTAGAGCGAGAGGAAGAGGTCGAGGAAGAGCGCCGTGGCGGCCACCTCGCCGAGCTGCCATATCAGGTAGTCGCCCTCGCGGATGCGGGCGGTGTGTGTGGTGAGCAGCAGGATGGCACGCGAGAGGGCAGTCACCACGAGGATGATGGCGCAGCAGATGGGCAGGCAGAGGCCCTGGTGGCTGTACCACAGGGTGACCAGCGGCTCGTCCTGGCTCAGGTCGCTCACACTCGTCACCTCCTCGCCCGCGCCGTAGCTGGGCGTGTAGATGATGGCGAAGAAGAGCACGAACAGCACCAGGCTGGCGACGAACATGATGTTGATCTTGAGGGAGTATAGGGTCTTCGGAATCTTCATGGCGGTTATCTCTTGGCTTGGGTGCCGGTGGTTTTCTTTTTCTTGTTTCGGAAGAGGTCGCTCCAGCGGTCGAAGTCCTTGGTGAGCTTCAGGCCGACGCCTTGCTTGTAGGGGAGGTCCATACGGGTGTAGTCGTTGGTGTTGGTGCGGTTGTAGGCGTAGAGGTGCACCAGCGGGCTCAGCCGGTAGCCCACCAGGGCATCGATCACGGCGCTGTTCACATCGCGGGTCTCCAGCTCGCGGCTCTCGCCGCCGTAGCCCAGGGTGCTCTCCAGGTAGAGGCGGCCCCAGTCCTTGCTGATGTTCACATCCACCTGATCTTTCGTGATCTCGTTGCCGACCTTGTAGTCCACACCGATCTCCATGCCCGTCATGTCGGACAGGATGCTGTTCAGGGCGCTGATGCTGCCCGAGGTGGCTATGTTGCTGTTGACGGACGTGTTGTTGGCGTTGTAGAAGTGGCCTGAGGCCAGGAGCGAGAGCGATTGGTTCAGCATGTCGCGCTCGCTGCTGCGGTCGATGTAGTCGAACACCTCGTCCTCGACGCTGGCGTCCGCGTTGGGCAACCGTATGTCGAACTTGATTGTCGGCTCTTGCAGGGTGCCTGCGATGGCGATGATGTCGTCCACTTGGATGTACTTCTGCTTGCCGCTGACGTCGGTCTGGCTGCCCGTGAGGGTCGACAGGTTGACGCGCTGCGAGTAGACGGCCCGCAGGTCGAACCGGGCATCCGGCAGCGACCCCTGGAAGTTGAGGTTGCTTCCCGTCTCGAGGGTGAACTCCTTTGAGATGAGTGAGATGGCGCTGAACTTCATCGTGCCCGACGATATCTCGTAGTTGCCCAGCACCAGTGGCTCGTCCGAGCCCGCCATGGTCAGGTGCAGGTCGCCCGTGCCGTTGGCGCCCACGTCGACCGTGATTTCCGAGAAGTCCATCGGCAGGTTCAGGCGCAGGTCGGGTGTGAGGGCCAGATCCAGCTCCAGGTCCAGCTTCTGCTCCTTGCGTTGTCGCGTCTGGGGCGCGGCGATGTCGGGCCGGTCGCTGACGAAGTGGATGTAGTCCTGCGTCGCCACCTGGCGTTGGTCGTTGACAGGCACCGTCAGCTCGCAGCCCGGCATGGTGCGCGCGTCGATGTAAACCCGCAGGGCGTCGATCGGTCCCGTGACGACTCCTTCGGCTGAAGCCAGCACGGTGCCGCTGAGTTCCTCGCCCTGGCGGCGGTCAAGCACCAGTAGATTGTCCGTCGACAGCAACAAATCCAGCTGCACGTCGCTCAGATCTTCGTAGCTGATTTCGCCGTTCAGGTAGGCTACGTTGTCGCGTGGGTCGCGTATGCGGAAGTCGTCGAGCGTGATGCGCTTGTTGGTGAACTGGATGCTGTCGTGGAAGTAGTAGGTGACCCCGGTCATGTCCACCAGCAAGGCGCCCTCTTCGACGAGCGCTTCGCCCACGATGATCGGGCGTGAGATCGACCCCGTGATGTCGAACGTGCCCTGCAGGCGCCCCTCGAACCGGCTCGAGAAGTCGCTCAGCAGCGGCGCCACCAGCCCCAGTTGGAAGCTGTCGAAGTCGACGTTGAAGTTGATGCCGGCGTCCTGCTGGCCCAGTTCCATCCAGCCGTCGGCCGCTATCTGGTCGCCCGTCACGTTGAGATTCAGTATGTTCAGCTCGGCATTCCAGTTGCTCCGCAGGCTCACGTCGCCCAGCGGCTGGCGGTTCACCACGCAGCTGTCGACCGTCAGGTTGGCGTTGAAGTAGGGAATGTCGTTCAGCCCGAACAGGGAGAAGCGGCCGTTGATGTCGCCGTTGAGTGCCACAGGGCTATCCTGTAGCAGCACGTCGGTGATCCCTTTGACGTTGAAGCGGTCGAATGTCAGCTCGACGAAGTCGCTGTTCTCTTGCGCCAGCTGCAGGCGTGCCGCCACCGACTGCTGGTCGCTGCGCAGCGCAACGCCGTCGCCCTCCAGACGGAAGCCCTCGCCCGTGGCAATGTCCAGCCGGTCGACGAGCAGCTTCCAGGGCGTCTGCCCGATGGTGAAGTCGGGCTTGAGCACCCCGATCGAACCCGCGTGGTACTCCAGTTCCACGTCGCCCTGCGAGGTTGACTCTGCCGTGCCCCAGGCCAGCTCGAGCAGGGCCCGCCGGGCATTGCTCGTGAGCAGCAGGTCGGCCCGCTGTAGCAGCTCCACGGCTCCCAGGTCGACCGACTGCCCTTCGAGGCGCACCACGTAGTCCTCGCCCTGCCGTTGCCCCTGCAGGCCCACGTCGGTGAGCAGCATCGAGCCGTAGCGCACCGAGTCGCTCCGCAGCACCAGCTTCAGTTGTTCGCGGTGGTTGTAGCTGCCCGAGAGGCGGGTGCGCTGCGCCACCGTCAGCTTGTCGGTCAGGCTGTGCAGCAGGCGCCCGTCGTCTTTCCACTGGGCGTGCAGGCTCAGCTGGCTCTTCTCGATTGAGGCGAGTTCCTGCTCGTCGAGCGGCACGATGGCCACCAGCTCGGAGGGCACGACGGCGCTCCCCAGTTGGCGTGCGATGAGCGGCAGGTCGTCGTAGCGGAACTTGCCGCTGACGCTGGCGTCGAGGGCGTCGCTCGTCAGCGTCAACTCCTTGAATCCTTCGTTGGCGTCGGCGGTCAGCGCCAGGTTCTCGAGCCGCACCCGCCCTAGTTGCGTCCCCGTCAGCTGCAGGCTGCCCTGCATCGTGTCGGCGTTGCGACCCTCGAAGGCCACCTCGGCGCGGGTGTGCACCAGGCTGTACTCGGCCGGCAGCAGCCGGAAGGCCTCGGCGTCGAGGTTCTCTATGTCCAGTATGCCGCGCAGGCTCTTCACCGTGTCCAGCAGCGCAAATTCCGATTGCAGCGTGAGCATCGCCAGGCTGTCGGTCGACTGCAGGGCCACTTTGCCCACCCCGCCGTCCATCTTGCCGTCCACATGGATCGGCGCCAGCCGGCGGCCCTGCACCACGCTGTTCAGCATCTCGCCCTCCATGGTGGCCCGCATCGACCGGATGTCCTTCGGGTTGCGCAGGTCGCCGCTGAGGCTCATCTGGAAGCCCGTCCGGTTGATCCATTCGCTCTTCAGGAACGCCAGCGAAAGCCCTTCGCTCCCCAGCTCGGCGTTCAGCCGCATGCCGCCCGCCGCGGTGGGCTGCATCAGGGCGTCGGCGTGCAGGTTGCCCAGCCCGCTCACTACGTTCAGGTTGGCCGTCGAGGCCTCGTGCAGGCCGCCTCGCACGCGCCCTTCGAGGTCGATGTATTCGGTCTGCCGCACGATGGGACTGCGGTCCAGCTGTATATCCGTCCACGCCAGCAGGGGGCGCAGGTCGTCGAGGCTGGTGCGCAGGCGCTCGATGTCCACGTCCACCACCATGCTGTCCGGCAGGGTGACGTTCTGCAGGCGCCCCGCCAGCAGCAGGCTCGACTGGTCGCCCCAGTGCAGCGCCAGGTCGGTCGTCAGGTCGTTCACCGTGCCTTCCATCCAGCCCTCGGCGTCGATCTGCGTCGCCACGTCCCACAGCGGCGGCATCCAGTAGGCCACGTCGCTCATCGCCACCGTGGTCCCCTCGTGGAGACGTATGTCGTGTTGCACGTCGTTCACATAGTCCGCCATCCCCTCCCAGCCGTCGTAGGTGATGCTCACGTCGGCCAGCACCGTGCTCTGGGGCGTCCGTGCCTCGAAGTTGGTGACCGTGATGTCGTGCGGCCCCACGTGCACGTCGGCGGCTATCTTGTCGGCCCTGAAGCCGCTCCGCTCCGTAGTGCTCAGCCGCACCAGCCGCACCGTCACGTCGTCGTTCACCACGTGCACGTTCTTCGCCCGCGCACGTATGTCGTTGAACTCCATGTGCGCAATCCGCACCCCGCGGTCGTAGTCCATGCCCGGAATCTCCGGCAGGTCCATCCGGTAGCGCACGCGGTTCAGCGTCACCGCCTTCACGTCCACCGTGAGCGTGCCGTCACCCCATTTCAGGGGCTTCCTGTCGGTGTAGTAGTCAATGATGTACTGCAGGTTCGTGACCGGAAGGTCGCGCCCCTCCTCCTCGCGGATCGCCAGGTGGTAGTAGCCGTCGCGCAGGTAGACGCGGTCAATCGACAGCGTCGAGCCCTTCAGCGGGAACCGCTTGAAGCTCGTGCTCAGCCGCTCCACGTTCAGAATCGTGTCCCCGTCCGGAGCCACCAGCAGCACATGGTTCAGTATCAGGTGGTCCCACGGCATGGCATGCAACGCCCCGATCTTCACCTCGCCGCCCCACTCGCGCGACAGATAGCGCCCCGCAGCCGTACCCAAATACGACTGCACAACCGAGTAATTGAGCGCTGCCACAGCCACATACACCGTCAGCAACACCCCGGCAACCACCCGGCCCGCTATCTTCCATCCTTTTTTCATCTGCTCCTTAAAACGCAACCTGCTCCTTTTTATTATATCTATTCGAATTTATTTACAAAGATTTCTCCAAATGCCCTTCCGGAGGCTGCCCGATCAGTACCGGTTCCCGACAACACAACGCCCCGTCGGGGCGCCATCCTCCAGGCATCAACTAGGCATCATCTAGGCATCATCTAGGCATCCCCTCTGCATCATCTCTGCATGCGTGCCTGCCGGATGCATGGAATATGCGAGCTTGTTTGTGTGTAAGTGGTTGATATATAGTTGTTCTGTGTGGTTATAAACAGAGTTTGCGGAGTCAGAGGGTTCGGAAAACTCAAATTTTGCACTCTTTTGAGCGCTTTGTATGCGCTTTTGCATCGGTAAACTGGGATTATGATAATTTTTTTTTGCCAAAATCAGCGTTGATTGACAATACTTTGCAGAGTAATGGAAAATTTTTTTGAAAAAATATTTTGTCAGTTTGGAAATTGGTCGTATCTTTGCATCCGCTTTCGCTCCAAAAGGGGGCTGTTGAAAAAAGAAAGCAAGAGTAATTTGAAACGGATGAGAAGAAAGAGATAGCGTGTGTCGACCATCCTGTTCAGACGGGGTGGGAGATGCGAAGACGAGTCAAAAAGGTAACAGAACAATTCTTACAATGAA
>CAMHDJ010000017.1 GCA_946183915.1 uncultured Bacteroidales bacterium
TTGGCAATCTCGCGCAGGAAGACGCCACTCTTCGCACAGGGGTCGAGAAACCGTGTCTTCGGACTGCGGAACAACTCCTGCGGCAGCAAGTCGAGCATCCTGTTGGCTAGTTCTGGCGAAGTGAAGACCTCGTCGCTGCTCAGATTGGCAAGGCAGTTCAGTATGTCCGGTGAATAATCTTGTTTCATTTCGTTATATCTTTTATGTTCTCCTGCTCGCACCACGTGCTCACGAAATCTTGTGAATCTAGTAGATTTATTCCGCCTGCGGCGGTTACGCAAAGCGCATTAATTTATAAGATTTACTAGATTTCTGCCCACAGGGCAAGGAGTATTGATTAATCGCCATATCTATAGAGTTGAGTATAATGCAGCGGAGGATACGACCGCACAGGTTCATCGAAGCTCTGTGCCTCGCCCTGCTCGTCGAAGAGAGAATACTGGTGAGTCTGGTTGACCAGAAAGTCAAACTGAAAGTCTCGCCGCGCAAACTGCATGCTGCCGGCGATGGGAGTCCACTCGCAGAATGTAATCGGCTTGCCGTCCGCTGTGCGATAGGTCAGTGCATCCCCGCAGACAATATTCTTCTGCAGCATATATTTGAGTGACTTAAGGTAACTCGGCTCTCTCCCTAAGTTAGGGGAAGTACTCCGAAGGGGGGAGGAGGTATGTAATGAACGGGAATATGTGTCAATCACCTCGCGATACAACCTTTCCCGACAAGCCTCCGCATTATCCTCCAATAGTTCAATCCCATAGCACGAGCCAACGGCAATGAGACTTTTAAATTCCCATTCCGTCGAAGACTTTACTGAAGAAAGCAGTGAAAGCTTGCGACGCAAAATTTCGATAAGGAAATTCCCGTCGCCGCAGGCGGGCTCGAGGAAGCGACTGTCAAGCCGAAACGACTCGTCGCACACCAAGTCAAGCATAGCGTTCACCTCACGCGGATTGGTGAACACCTCGCCGTGTTGAGCCACCCTCTGGCGGCTCTTAATCTGTGATTTTGTGTTTTCGTTGTCGGGCATAAGAAAATCGTGGAACTTTGCTTATGTCCTCTTAGGTGTTCCACGACCTGCCCGACAATTAAGTAAAGCCCACGATATTCTCGTGAGCGTTTACCGCTTTACATTGTCGGAACTTGATTTGTGGAACTTCAAGAGGACAGTTAGAGCGAAAACGCTTTATAATATGTTATTTACCTTCTATTTTTCTGTTTCTATATATTGTCTTTTAAGTTGTTATTTCGTTTGCAAAGATACGGAAAAATTCTAAAATAGAACAATAAACACTTTATTTTCGTTTTTTTTCTACAATTCTGGAGAAATGATAATAATAACTATACGGTTTTCCATATCGAGATATAATATCTCTTCTGTGTTCGTTTTCCTTGTTTGATTTCACCTTTCCAACACCTGTCAATTCGACAAATTTATGTTTTGCAATACTTATTGTTCTATTTCGATAATAATCAAGTTCTTTTATTTGAATCTTCACGCGATTGCCATATCTTAATTCTCTAAAACCATTAATCCAGCACAACTCGTTTGCTATTTTTGCGGCGTTCCACAACTTTACCCTTCCGACTGACATGCTGATTAAATGGTTAATACATGATTCTCTTAATGTCCCAGCTCCGACACAATCATTCTTGCCAATTTTCCGAATAAGATTATTTACATAATCTTTTTGTTTCTTTATTTCCTTTGATAATGATGATTTGCGAATTCTCACATCTCCATTTCTCTTTATTTCATATCCAACAAACCCAATCCACTCTGGATTAGAATCTGAAGCAATATCCCATTTATAAACTTCTTTTGTTTTGCAATCCCAAAAACTTTTTCTGTTGTATATGTAATTTGATTTTGGTTTGTGAGGAATGAGGTGTACTTCTTCAAGAGCAGAGCTATATATCTTGAATAATTTTTCACATCGTCTTTTGTTTGTTGAAAGTAGAATCATATCATCACAATAACGAATATATAAATCGTGACTTGTTAAATGAGACGAAACTATTTGGTCGACATAATTTAATACAATGTTTGCAAACAAACCAGATAATGCACCTCCTTGAGGTATACCAACTTTTGCTTTTCTGAATGTTAAATAGCTTTTGTATGATACGGGAACGTCAAGTTCTTTAATCCATGAAAACTTTCCATTAGCAATTTTATGTGATCTCCAATATTCTGGATTGTGATTATAGCATAATACATTTTGAGGGAAAGAATAGCATCTTAGATAAGCTTCAACAATTCTTTTTATTGATTTGTATGCATCATGGCCGATTCCCTTTTCGTGTTTTCTAATTAATCCATAAAAGGCTTTTCTGACTATGTTATGTCCAACAGTGTCATAAAATTTTTGCATATCACATTCTGCCACATATATATTCCTTTTTTCAAAACAATCTCTAAATCTCAAGATTGTTTTTATGGCATCATGATGTGTCGTAATAATACCATTTTGTTCATGATATGATCTAAGGGCTCGAAAAGCCAGAGCCTCTTCGTAAAAATCATTATCGAGTAACTTGGTCAGAAATTTATTAGCCAGAGTTAAGACAACATATTCTTCTAGCGGAGTGAAGACAGATATAGGTCTGCATTCTACCTCTCCGTTCGATATTTTCTTGATTTTAGGAATGGTTATTGGTTGGGTGAATGAAAATGATGGAGATTCTACAATAGACACAACTTTTTTGCAGAAGTCTAAAAGTTTTTCTAAATATGGAGCATTTGTACCATTTTTAATATCATACTTAATCCTTTTTAATATGGCAAGTTTGTTATAGTCAAATGTGTTTATTATATTGTCATTTTTTATTCTTTCATTCGGATAAAGATGGAACCATTTCCTTCTTGATGGCATCATACTATTTAATGTCTCAAATTCTTCATTGTCCATCTTTGGAGTATACTTAGGAGACAATGAATGAACCTGTATCTCATCATGTCGTTTACTGGCACATTTGGCCCGTTTCTTGCAAAGCACCTTGATGATTTGAGAATAATTGTCTGCTTTTAGAAATTCAATGAAAGAATCCATCTATATCCGATGATTAACAAAAGAGTGCGTACCGCAAAAAAAATACTGCCATAATAATATGGTGGAAGAGTTTATAACGATGGCAGGCGTCTTCCATCTCCGATTTTACCATCAACTTCTGCAATATGGGACGATGTTCCATAAAGCCTTTAGTACGCACTCTTTTATACTTTAAAACCCTTTTTTTTCGCTAGATACACTATTGTACTAAATGTTATAAGCCCAGTTGAATGGGAATAGCAATAGTCCAATTGTTTTTTACATTTTTCTTCATCATATTTTGTGGGGTCTTGCCGACTTAACATTTGAAAATATTTATGCCCGAGGTCAGGATTAAAGGCATCTACTATTGCATATGCAACTCTTACCCAGTTATCATATTCGAATGTAATTGATAAATCTTTTTTCTTTAAATATTTTATTATTCTAATACAAGTATCTTTGTCCTGTTGTCTGTTTCGTCCTTTAATATTGGATTTATTATTAGCTATTACAACCTTTTCAGTAATATCAGATTTCGTCTTTTGTTTTCTATCTATCTCGGATTGGGTTAAATCCACATCAAATACATTAACGTTACTCTTTATGATTAGATTCTCATCCCAGCATGCAAAACATAATCTAGAATAATCCGACCCTGATAAATCCAGATCAATAGAATGTTTGTTCTTAAAATACTCAGTGATTTGATGAAAGGCACATTTGTGTTCAATATCGACGCTATTAGTTTTATCTATATTTGTAGAAATAAGTCCCTTCAAGCCATGCCCAGACGGAGATGTCCATAATGCAAAAACATATTTGTCCGTAATAAGCCTTTCCTTGGTTTCAACAAAAGATGATTCTGACAGATGATCAATATCTATTACTATAATACTATTATATTTTGACAGATTGCTTTTCGAATGACCATTTTCGAAAACGCCACTAAATGTAATAACAGGAAGCGTTGACTTGCAAGCTTTGTACATCTCATCTGCTCCCGATTTCAGATAATTCCGAGCTTCTAATACTTTTTCTTTAAAAAGAGAGGATGAAAACTTTTCCAAGACTTCTCCAATGGTTAAGCGAGAAGGTCTTTTGCTGATTATACTATTAAACCACGAGACCTCCTGTTGTAACAAATCAGAGACATTAATATTTGAGTCAAATGTATTCACCAAATCATATTACTATTTGTGTAACAAAAAACATTTGCACGGATTCTGAAACCCACCACTAACCCTTCCTCGAAATTGGCGCTTGGTCTTCTTGAATAACAGTCACTTTTCTATCTATATATCCATATTTTTACTCTGCAAAAATACGAATTATATCTAAACCAACCAAATCTTATTCTGAAATTATTTAATTATCTGTGATATTTTCCCAGCGCTGGCGGGCGGCTTCAAGGCCTTTGTGCAGCTGGCGTTGCAGCAGCTCTTTGGAGGGCAGTTCGGTCATGTACTGCGCCACCTTGATACCCGACTTGTCGAGCTGCAGCAGTTCTATCTGCTCGTCGCCACCTTCGGTGCAGAGCAACAGGCCGAGGGGCTGTTCCTCGCCAGCCTCCATCTCGTGGGCTTCGAGCCAACGCAGGTACAGTTCCATTTGTCCTTTGTACTGCGCCTTGAATTTTCCAAGCTTCAAATCGATGGCTATCAGCCGATGCAGCCTGCGGTGGTAGAAAAGCAGGTCGAGATAGAAGTCCTCGCCGTCGATAATCATCCGCTTCTGCCGCTCGACGAAAGTGAAGCCATTGCCCAACTCCAGTATAAACTGCTCCAGATGCGCCACAAGACTGTCCTCAAGACTCTTTTCACTATACATCCCTTTCAACCCTGTGAACTCCAAGAAATAAGGGCTTTTGAAGACAAGGTCTGGGGTGAGAACGTTGTTTTCCCGCAGTTCCGACAGTTCCAGTTTGATCATTTCGTCTGGTTTCGTCGCAATGGCAGTACGCTCGTAGAGCATACCGTCAATTTCTTTGCGCAATTGGCGAATTGACCATCTTTCGGAAGCTGCCAACGTCAGGTAGAATTCCCGTTGAAGGTCGTCTTTTAAAGGAATAACCTCTACAAAATGAGACCATTGTAATTGTCGCGACAGTGCCGCGACAATTTGATAGTCTGGGAATAGGCAAGCAATCTTCATCATTCTTGTGATGGAGCTTTTCTCAAATCCTTTATCACCAAACTCCATTTGCAATTGTTGCGACAGTGTCGCAATAATTTGTTTTCCGTATTCAGCACGCTCGTTTCCAAGCACGTCCCTTTTGATATGTTCGCTGATGTTCCGGCCGACCACCGCGAGGCTCGGAGAGCCATGTTGCGGCGGAGGCTTTGGCGGTAGATGGAGATGTCGAGGCGGTGGTAATTGCCGTCGCGGCCGATGAGGGGTAGGAGGTAGTCGCCCGTGTAGCCACCGACCACCGTCAGCAGCGTGGCGGTGTCGAGGGTGGCGGTGAGTGTGTCGCCACCGTAGACCCATGTGGCCGGTGTGGCGTCGGTACGCCAGTTGGCGGGGTTGATTGCCAGGCGGTTGCTGTCGCTGAGCATCGGGATGGCGCACTCCGGCGAGCGGACGCTGTTGTAGCAGATGGTGACACCGAGGTCGGCGCTGTCCTGTGCGGCGCAGATATGGCCACCGGCGGCGGCGAGGTCGTCGTCGGTTACCTTCCAGCCGATGACGTAGGCCGCCACCATACGGCTGTAAGCTTCGTCATCCATCGTGCGTAGCAGCTCCACCACTCCCTGCGCCCCCTGACTGAAACCCATGAGGATAAAGGGGCGACCGCCGTTGCAATGCTCCAGATAGTATTGGAAAGCGCGCCGCACGTCGCCCATGGCCAGCGGGGCCCGAGCGGCGAGTAGTGAGTCGTGGGTATAGGTCTCAAGCGTACACTGACGGTAGTAGGGCGAATAGAAGTTAAAACCCTCGCCGTACATGTGGTCGATGCCCTGCATCTCGCCCAGCAGCAGAGTGCGGATGCTGTCGAGGGTGACATCGGCATGGTGCATCGCCACGCCATTATGCGAGTAGTCGCCCGTCTCGGTGGAGGTGAGGTAGAACAGGTCTACGTCGCAGCCGCGCTCATGGGTGTACCACATGGTGGTGTCGATGTAATCGATTGTCGACGAGGAGGTTGCTTTTGGGTTGCAACCCGCCGTGGCGATGCACATCAGTGCGATGTACAGTACTAGTCTGTTCTTCATAGTACAAGCTTTTTTTCTATATGCTCTAAGGCTGCAAAAATACGAATTAAATCTGATACTCGGAATAATTGCGTATCTTTGCAGAAAAATTATAACTGGAAATGAAACGAATACTGATGCTTACACTGTTGGCTTCGTTGCTGTTAGGTTGCGGCGGCGGCAGGGATGTAAAGACCCTTGGGGTGGAAGAATTTGCCGAGATGGCTGCAAAGAAGGATGTACGCCTCATTGATGTGCGCACAGCGGCCGAGTATGCCGAAGGGCACCTCTTCGGGGCGGAGAATATCGACGTGAAGGACTCTCTCTTTGCTGAGCGCATCAAAGGCATCGAGGGCGAGGTGGCCGTCTACTGCCGTGGCGGACGCCGCAGTCTCAAGGCCGCCGAGCAGTTGGCCGCCAGTGGCTGCACGGTCTACAACCTCGACGGCGGCATCCTCGCTTGGCAAAAGGCGGGCAAGCCTACAACCACCGTGGAGACCGATGTCTTCGTCACCCACATGGATGATGGCTTGGTCAAGATCCACGCCCTGCTGCATGCCAGCCTCTGCATCGAGCACGACGGACAGGTGATATATGTCGACCCCGTCACACAACTGCGTGGCCGCACGGTGGATTACAGCGCGATGCCCAAAGCCGACATCATCCTTGTCACCCATGAGCATCCCGACCATTACGACACCGCTGCCCTCCGCCAGCTTACCACCGAAAAGACACAACTCATCATGAATCCGCGCTGCGTGGAGCTCTACGGCCGAGGCCAGGCCATGAAGAATGGCGACCAACAGCCTTTGGTTGGCGGCGGCTCCCTTGTGGCCGTGCCCGCCTACAACACTACCCTCGAGCACCTGCAGTTCCACCCCAAGGGACGCGACAACGGCTATGTGTTGACTCTCGGCAGCTTGCGCATATACATTGCCGGCGACACCGAAGACATCCCCGAGATGGCCGACCTCCAGGACATCGACATTGCTTTCCTGCCCTGCAACCAACCCTTCACCATGACACCGGAGCAACTCGTCCGTGCCGCCAAGATGGTGAGCTCCAAGGTGCTCTTCCCCTACCACTACGGCGAGACCGACGTCAGCGTCATCCCCACCCTACTGCCTGAAGTCGACGTTCGTATCCGACATTATGAATAAGGTTTGAGCCTAGCGGATCGCGAACAGGGGAAGTGGGTGGGAGTTATGTATATGTTTTGTATATGCAAGTGTATATGTTTTGTATATGCTAGGTATATGCTAAGTATATGCTAGGTATATGCTAGGTATATGTTGGCTCTAAGGTGACTCTAAGTTGAGGCTATGCTGAGGTACCCTATGTTAACCCCCTATGGGGGGTGTTGTAGAAGAATTCTGAAAAAAAATATGCGGCAGTACGAAGACTGCCGCATACACACATATCAATTATGAAAAAAATTATTTCTTCAGCCACTGATCGAACCAGTCGATAAAGTTGCGATGCCAGAGGAGGCTGTTTTGCGGACGCAGCACCCAGTGGGTCTCGTCGGGGAAGTAGAGGTAGCGACTGGGGATGTGGCGCATCTGGGCAGCGTTGTAGGCAGCCATGCCCTCGCTGGCGACGATGCGGAAGTCGAACTCGGAGTGGATGACGCAGATAGGAGTATTCCACTTGTCGACGAAGAGGTGGGGCGAGTTGCTGTAGCTCTTCTTGATCTGCGGGTTGTTCCAATCCCAGTAGGGGCCGCCGAGATCCCAGTTGTCGAACCACATCTCCTCGGTCTCCAGATATTGCTGTTCGAAGTTGAACATGCCGTTGTGGGCGAGGAAAGCCTTAAAGCGACGACCCTCGTTGTAACCCTTCACATCGTGGTTGTGTCCGGCGAGCCAGTAGACGCTATAGCCGCCGAAACTGGCGCCGCAGGCGCCGATACGTTCGCGGTCGATCTGAGGAATATTGTCGGCCGCCCAGTCGGTAGCCGCCATATAGTCTTGCATGCAGAGTCCGCCGTAGTCGCCGCTGATCTCCTCAAGCCACTCCATGCCGAATCCCGGCACGCCGCGGCGGTTGGGGGCGATGACGAAGTAGCCGGCGCCGGACATCACCTCGAAGTTCCAGCGGGTGCTCCAGAACTGGCTGACCATCGTCTGGGGACCACCTTCGCAGAAGAGGAGTGCGGGATAGGTCTTGGTGCTGTCGTAGTCGTAGGGGTAGATAATCCAGGTGAGCATCTCCTGACCGTCGACGGTCTTGATCCACTGCTCCTTCACCTCGCCCATGCGAACCTGCGAGAGGATGTCGTCGTTGAAGGTGCTGATCTTGGTGCCTTCCGCCACTGTGTCGGTGATGTTATAGGTATAAAGTGTGGCGGGATACTGGATAGAGGCCTGGGTGGCGACGATCTTGTCACCGGCCAGCTGGATGCCATTGACATCGTGGTAGCCGTGACTGATCTGACGGATGGCCTTGGTCTCGCGGTTGAAAGTAAAGATCTCGTTCATGCCGCGGTACATGACGACAGCGTAGAGGTCGCGGTCGTTCTCGCCCCAGACGATCCCCGAGACACCGTAGTCGAAGTCTTCGGTAAGATCCACCTTGGCACCGCTTTCGATGTCGAGAACCATCAGGCGCAGCTTGTCGCTTTCGTAGCCGTCGCGTTCCATGCTCTCCCATGCCAACATCGTGCCGTCGTGGCTGAAGACGGGGTTCTGGTCATAGCCCATGATCCCCTCGCTGACGTTGCGGGTCTCGCCGGTCTCGATGTTGTAGAGATAAATGTCGCTGTTTGTCGAGTGAGCGTAGTCGTAGCCGGTCTTCTTGCGGCAGGTGTAGGCGATCAGTTTGCTGTCGGGGCTGTAGTTATACTGCTCCGTGCCGCCCCACGGGCGCATGGGACTTTCGTAAGGCTCGCCGCCCAGAATGTCGACTGCTTTGTCCATAAGGGCCTTGCCGTTGTTGAGGGGCACATAATAGATGTGGGGGATCTCATCCACCCACTGGTCCCAGTGGCGGTACATCAGGTCCTCGTTGATGCGGCCCGTCGTCTTGTCGAGGCCTGCAAAGAGTTTGTCGACATGCTCAGGACGTTCGACGGGGATGGTGCTGATATAGACCAGCGAATTTTTGTCGGGCGCAAGCTTGAAGCCCTCGAAGCCTCGCTCGCACTCGGCCACGACGGTCTCGCGCTTGGTGTTGACGTCCATGGAAAGAATCTGGTTGCCACGGCAGAACATGATGGTATTTTCGTCGTACCACACCGGGCTGAACTCACTCTGGGCGCTGGTGGTGAGACGGGTGGCCTCGCCACCGTCGGTGAAGATCTTGTACAGCTCGGCGTTGTTCTTATTCTGCTCCATGTCGGTGTAGCGTACCGTATAGATCACTTCGCCGCCATCGGGGCTGACAGCATACTCGCTCATCACGCCGAGGCTCCACATCACTTCGGGGGTGAAGCGGCCATTCTCGATGGCCACCACCTGTTTTTCGACCGGTTTCTCGGCCGGCTGGTTAGAACGGCAGGCCGTCAGGCAAAGGGCTCCTGCCGTTAAGAAAAGTAGGGTTCTATTCATTCATTTACAGTTTAAAGATTACATTTACGTTAAAGCAGCCTATTCCAGTCGCGGGGCGATGCGGGTGCTGATGTCGACGCCATAGAAATTGAATCCCGAGTGCCCCGGTTCGATGATGTTGATCTTCACCGTGGTGCGATCGACCGGTTCGAAGGTGACCACATAATTCAGCACATCGTAGCCGCCATCGTTGTGAGCGAAATAGGTGGGTTCCGGATAGATCGAAATGCCATCCACCTCCAGCATCGAGAAGCGTTTTCCGGTGGTGATGTCTTCGATATACACATCCTGCATAATGCTGATGCCGTTGTCGGGCACCGGACGGTGGACCGGAGTGCGACTGTGGTAGCGGAAATACACCTTGGTGGACTCCTTGTTCACATCGATGCGCTCGATGCTGACCACTTCGGCGTTCACCGAGCGGCTATCCACCACGGGGAAGTCGATCTGGCGCGGCACCTTGGGGTTCTGCCAAGCCCAGCGGTTCGGGTCGCGAGGGGCTTCCTTCACCTTGGGTGCTTTCACACGTTCGTGCTGCAGGTCGGAGTTGACTGCATAGCATACCATCTTGGCGTTGAACGAGAAGGCCACATAGCCTGCCGGTTCTCCCGTCACCTTGGTGGTGCGGTTGCGCATGTTGTAGGACTGATAGAGCGAGGCGGCGCGGGTGCCGTTCAGGCTCACGGCGTTGTAAACGGCGCGGGTGCCTTGCATCCCGTCGTCGACGGTGGCGTCCGGACGGCCGAAGTCGTCGACCACCTCATAATAAGACTTCCCGACATAGATGTCTTCCAGGTCCTTGTCGGCCGAAACATAACGGCTGAACCAACATCCCGACAGGAAGAGGGATGCTGGCAGCAGCGCCAAGAAAAACACTTTTTTCATCTTAATTCTTCAATTTACCGGCGCGCCAAGTGCCTTCCAGCACTGTGCCGTCGGCCTCGACCAACTTGCCCTGACCATTGTACATGTCGTTCAACCAGGAGCCCGTGTAGACGGCACCCGTGTGGAACTGATAGGTTCCTTCGCCGTAGAAGTGGCCCCGCTGGAAGTTGCCCTCATAGCGGTCGTTGTTGGGGAAAATCTTGACACCGGTGCCGTGGGCGGCGCCATCGACGAAGGGACCCATGTAGCGGGTGCCGTCGGGCCACGTAGCCGTGCCCTCGCCGGTGCCCATCTCCGTCCATTCGCCCTCGATCACGCAGCCGTTGGGCATCGTGATGGTGCCGTGGCCCTTGGCCACATTGTCGACCCATTGTCCCTGATAGACAATGCCGTTGGCATAGGTGAACGTGCCTTCGCCGTTGGGCATGTCCTTCTTCCACTCCCCTTCGTAGGAGTTGCCGTTGGGCCATTCCATACGGCCCTTGCCGTCTTTCTTGCCTTTGCCATTGAACTGGCCCGTATAGACGCTACCATCCCGATAGGTCTTGGTCTCGGCCACCTGGGCAGTTGCTGCACCTGCAACAAGTACGCAGGCGAGCAGCGACACGATCATCTTGGTACTTCTTTTCATAATAGATATAGGTGTTTAGTTGTTTTGTTTATGTTTTGATTGAATAAAGAATCCTAATTTATAGAAATTGAATAGACATACGTTGATGCATCGACCGCCGGCCAGCCGCCTTTCCAGGGGGCGTCGGAGCGGGCGGTAGAGGCCGTGGACGAGGCCGGTGAGGTGTTGGCGCTGCAGGCGGTAGAAAGTCGAGAGCAGGTGCACCTGCGAGCGGAAACCGTCGTCGTCGAGCATGCGGTCCAGATCGGCCAGGTTGAGCACCCCTTCGCGGGATTTGTCCAGGAAGACCTCGTTGGACTCCACCTCGCCGTTCACCACGGGATTGTCGATATGCGTGATGGGTATTCCGTTCTGTTCCAGACGGTAGCCGAAGAGCGTGTCCTCGTGGCCGTAGCGGCTGATGCGTTCGTCGAAAGGCAGTTGGCCGAAGACATCGCGGCGCACCACAAAGTTGTTGCTCATGAACGAGCGGTACGGGTGTGCGCGTCGCCAGGCGGCCGGTTTGCTTTCCACCCGGGTGCCATAGAGATAGCGCAGGCGATGCTGCCGGTTGTCGCCGCGGCGGTCGTAGACCCGTCCCCCGACGACGACGGCCGGACGGCCCTCCTGCAGCGCCTTGACGTAGCGGGCCAGGAACCCCTCGCCCACTTCGGAGTCGACATCGAGGAAAAGCAGGTAGTCGCCGCTGCTGTGATCGAGAAACATATTGCGGATACGCGCGCGCCCGACGTTGTGGTCGAGCTGCACGTATCGGCCCCACTGGGCCAGCTGAGCGTTGCGTTCACGCCACTCGGGGGCGGAGGCGTCGTCGATGCATACCAGCTCCATGCCGTCCGCCACGGCGGAGGCTTGGGCCACCAAACTACGGGCCAACGGGGTGGCGTCGTAGTTGTAGACGGGTATGCAGACGCTTAACATCATACGGCGACCTCCAGATTGTCGTAGGCCAGAAAGACCCCGTCGGGCAGTTCGCGCTGCACGTCGGCGTGGAGGCCCATCTCGTGACTGATGTGGGTCAGGAAGGCTTGGCGGGGTTTGACCTGCGAAACCACCTCGAGCGCCTCGGCGAGGCAGAAGTGCGAAAAGTGCTTCTCCTTGCGGAGCGCGTTGAGCACCAGGGTGTCCACGCCGCGCAACTTCTCCATTTCGGCCGGAGGGATGAGGTTGGCGTCGGTGATATAGGCCAGCTTGCCGACACGGTAACCTAGGATTGGCAGATCCTTGTGCATCACCCGGATAGGGGTAATCACCTCATCGGCTGCTTGAAACGGATCGCCGTCGACGGAGTGCAGGTTGGCCTCGGGGAGGCCGGGATAGATGTGCGGCTCGAAGATGTAGTGGTAATCGCGGCGGACAGCCACTTCAGCCTCTGCATTAAGAAAGATGTCCATCTTTCTGTGCTGCACGTAGTTGAACGAGCGTATGTCGTCCAGTCCGCCTACGTGGTCGCGGTGGGCATGGGTGATCAGGATGGCATCGAGATGGTCCACCTTGTGGCGAAGCATCTGCTGCCGGAAGTCGGGTCCGATATCGAACAGGATATGGCGGCCGCTGTCGGTCGACAGCAGCGCCGAGGTGCGGAGCCGATTGTCGCGCGTGTCGGCCGAAGAGCAGACATGACAGCGGCAAGCGATCACCGGCACCCCCTGCGAGGTACCCGTGCCCAAGAACGTCAGCCTCACTGTTCCTTATGAGTCAGCTTGAATCCGACGCCGTGCACGTTGACGATCTCGACGGTCGGGTCGGCCTTGAGGTACTTGCGCAACTTGGTGATATACACGTCCATAGAGCGGGCTGCGAAGTAGCTGTCGTCCTTCCAGATCTTCTGCAGGGTGGTGTTGCGGTCCACGAGCTGGTTGAAGTTGATGGCGAAGATGCGCAGCAGGTCGCACTCTTTGGCCGTCAGGCGCTGCACATCGTCGCCGATGGACAAGGTCTGGTGCACATAGTCGAAGGTGAAGTTGCCTATGCGGAACACGTTTTTGTCGGGGCGATCCTCGTTGAAGGAGCGGCGCATGGTGGCGTTGAGGCGAGCCAGGAGCTCTTCCATCGAGAAGGGCTTGGTGATGTAGTCGTCGGCACCCACGTCGAAGCCTTTGAGCTTGTCTTCTTCCATATTCTTGGCGGTCAGGAAGATGATGGGTACTTTCTTGTCCACCTTGCGTATTTCTTTAGCCACGGTGAAACCGTCTTTGACGGGCATCATGACATCGAGGATGCAGGCATCGACATCTTCTTCGTCGAAACTGTTGAGGGCTTCTTCGCCGTCCTTGGTCCACACAACGGTGTAGCCTTTTTGGGTCAGATAGGCCTTGAGGATGGTGCCCAGGTTGGGGTCGTCTTCGGCCACCAATAATTTAATTCCGAGATTCATAGTAAACCGTGTTAATCGATTATCTTAATATACTCAATCAGGTCGCCCGGGCGGATCATGTCGATCACGGTCCAGTCGGACTCGTCGACGCGCCCGAAGCAGGTGTGCACCCCGTCGAGGTGCTGTGTGTTGGTGCGGTTGTGGCAGATGAAGAACTGACTGCCGCCGGTGTCCTTGCCGGCGTGGGCCATGCTCATCACGCCGCGGTCGTGGCGCTGCAGGGGTGCCGAGGTCTCGCATTTGATAGTCCAGCCGGGGCCGCCGGTGCCCACGCGCGGATCGCCCGCGTTGCGGCTGAAGGGGCATCCGCCCTGGATGACGAAATCGGGAATCACGCGGTGGAAGCGCAGGCCGTCATAGAAACCGCTGCGGGCCAACTTGGCGAAATTGGCCACCGTGCCCGGTACCTCTTTCTCGTAGAGGGTCACATGCATGGTGCCTTTTGGTGTCTTAATCTCCGCTTTCATATTACGTTGATGTTAAGTGATCGGTTGATTATTCACCCTCTCGGTTCAATGATTTGGTACACGAATAACAAGGGAACTTGTATTTTATTGTGCAAAATGTTAAATTTTTTTTGTTAATTTTACATTTGAGCCGTTTCTATTTAACATAACCGCAAAAAACCGATCCGGGGGCGTCGTTGTAATGCGTTGTGTGACAACTCAGTGCGGCGAAAAACGGGCAAATCCTCGCTGGCAACTTCGCAAAACGCTTACTGGGCAAGGGTTTTGCCCTGGTTTTAAGAGAGTCATCAGGGAGTCATCAGGGAGTCATCAGGTAGTTGGCAGGGAATCAAGGCCTGGCGGAGGGGGTGCATCGGGCGGCGAAAGCGGCGACGGACGGGGCGGGGATGTTGAAAAATAAAGTTAACAATATATTTACGTAATGCGAAAATATCGTATATTTGCAGACGGAACAGAGGGCCCATGGATGGGTATAACCTCGTGTATGACATGCAGATAGAACGGAAATACGAGATCGGGTTCGACACGAAATGGGACGTCGACGGCGTGCGTGCCGCCCTGCGAGGGGCAGCGCGGACGGTGCTGGTGGCCCATACGAACGCCGACGGCGACGCCGTGGGGTCGGTGGCGGGCTTGACGGCCCTGCTGACGGCGGCCACGGGGGCCGCGGTGACGCCGATGCTGCCCGACGGGGTGCCCGACGATCTGGCGTGGCTGCCGGGGGCCGACCGCATCCTGAGCGGCCAGGCCGACGGCGAGCGCTGCCGCCAGGCCATCGCCGAGGCCGACCTCGTGGTGGGGCTCGACATCAGCAGCCTGAGCCGCACGGGGTGCCTGGAAGAGGCGCTGCGGGTCAGCAAGGCGCGCAAGGTGCTGGTGGACCACCACATAGACCCCGAGCCGGGGGTGTTCGACACGGTGGTCAGCGAGCACGAGGCCTCGAGCACCTGCGAGCTGGTCTACTGGCTGATGCGCGCGGCGCTGGGCGAGGAAGCCTTCGGTCGCGAGGCGGCCACGTGCCTCTACACCGGCATCTGCACCGACACGGGCACCTTCAGCTACAGCAACGACCGGCCGAGCGTCTACCTGGCGGCGGCCGACCTGCTGCGCTACGGCGTGGACCCCATGGCGGTGAACCGCCAGATCAAGAACGTCTTTACCGAGGCGCGGCTGCGCTTCTTCGGCTTCGCCATGGCCCACCGGTTGCGGGTGTATGCCGAGCGGCAGGTGGCCCTGATGGTGCTGACGGCCAGCGACATGGCCGATGCCGGCGTGCAGAGCCACGAGCTGACGGGGCTGATCAACGAGGTGATGAAGCTGCGGGCGGTGGACTGCGGGATCCTGGTGCGCGAAGAGGATGGTAAGGTGCGCCTCTCGCTGCGCTCGAAGGAGGTGTACGACGTCAACCGGCTGGCGGCCGACCTCTTCGGCGGCGGCGGCCACAAGCGGGCTGCCGGCGCCACAAGCACGGTCAGTCTGGAAGAGACGGTGCGGAGGGTGAAGGAGAAACTGGGTATTGAGAATTGAGGAGTTATAGAAGTTAAGAAGTTAAAGAAGTTAAGACGAATGCGATCTGTGAGACATATACTGCTGCCGTTGCTGTGCCTGCTGGCCGTGGCCTGCCGCGAGGTGCCCACCTACGACGTCGGCGCCGCCCCCAAGGGCGACAGCCTGCGGGAGAGCATGATCCGCGCCAACCGCATCATCGCCCAGAGCGAGGCGCAGCAGATCGACTCCTACCTGGAGCGTCGCGGGTGGAAGAAAGACCGCATCGACGGCGGCGTGTGGGTGGCGGAGTACGCGAACAGCGAGGTGCCCATGGGCGCCGCCCTCGGCTACGAGGACACCGTGGCGCTGCGCTACCGCGTGGAGACCCTCGGAGGCGAGGAGCTCTACGGTTGGCGCCGCGACACCGTCGTGGTGGGGCGCCTGCAGCCCACCCGCGGACTCGACGTCGCGCTGCGCACCCTCCACCGCGGCACGACGGCGCGCGTCATCGTGCCGTCGGAGATGGCCTACGGCGTGGTGGGCGACGGCGACCGCATAGGCTCGCGCACGGTGCTGGTGTACCAGGTGGAGACTGGAATCGATTGATGGACAAATATCTAAGAAACAAATAACAACAATAGAACAATGATGAAACAGATCAGAATGGCCACCGCACTGGTGGCAGGGACCATGCTGCTGGCCGCCTGTGGCAGCAGCGACATGAAGGGCTTTAAACAGACCGACGAGGGGCTGTACTACCGCTTCGAGCAGCAGTGCAAAGACTCCGTGCAGGTGCAGGAAGGCGACGTGCTGGTGGGCGAGATGACCATCCGCCTCGACAGCACGGTGCTGCGCACCAACGCGGGCCGCACCGAGCGCCTGATGCCCGCCATACCGATGTACGACGGCGTGCTGCACGAGGGCATCCTGATGATGCACAAGGGCGACCGCGCCACCTTCGCCGTCGAGGCCGACTCGATGGCCAAGTTCATGCAGCCCAACCAGATGCCCCCCATGTACGAGCAGGGCAAAGGCATGAAGTTCTACTACGAGATCAACCTGCAGGACATCGTCACCAAGGAGGAGTTTGCCGAGGAGCAGGCCAACTACGAGCAGGAGATGGAGAAGGCCCGCGAGCAGGAGCCCGAGCTGATTGCCGCCTACGTGAAGGATCACGGCATTAAGGCCCAGCCCAACGCCAAAGGTCTGTATGTGATTGTCAACAAGAAGGGTAACGGCCAGGCCGTGGCCGTGGGCCGCGAGGTGACCATCAGCTACACGGGTCGTCTGCTGGACGGCACGGTGTTCGACTCGAGCAACGAGGCCGACTGCGCCGCCGCCGGCATGCAGTGCCACGAGCCGCTGAAGTATGTGGTGGGCCAGATGGGCCTCATCCCCGGCTGGGAAGAGGGCGTCATGGGCCAGCCCGAGGGTACGAAGCTGCAGCTCATCATCCCCTCGGCCATGGGCTACGGCTCGCAGGGTGCCCCCACCATCCCCCCCTACTCTACCCTGGTGTTCGACATCGAGATCCTTTCGGTGAAATAATGTGAGTAGTTAAGTAGACAGTAGTTAAGTAGTTAAGTAGTTAAGTAGGTAAGGCAATAGTGCCTGTCGCATCGTGTAGACATAAAGCATTTGCCTTGACTACTGCCTGCAAAGGCGAGCGAAGCGATAACAACTTACCTACTTAACTACCAAAAACGAAGACCGAAACATTTGTCTTAACTACTTATCTACTTACCTCCTTATCTACTAAAAACAGACAACAATGAAAAATATCGTCATTTTCGGAGCCCCCGGTGCCGGCAAAGGCACCCAGAGCGACTTCATCGTGGAGCACTACGGCTTGACGCACGTCTCGACCGGCGACCTGCTCCGCAAGGAGATTGCCGAGCAGACCGAGCTCGGCAAGCGTATCAAGAGCATCATGGATGCCGGCCAGCTGGTGAGCGACGACATCGTGGTGGAGATGATGGACAAGGCCATCGCCGCCGACACGAAGGGCATGCTCTTCGACGGCTTCCCCCGCACCGTGGCCCAGGCCGAGACGCTGGACAAGCTGCTGGCCAAGTACGGCCGCAGCCTCACCTGCATGGTGCAGCTCGAGGTGCCCAAGGACGAGTTGATGCGCCGTCTGCTGGAGCGCGCCAAGATCCAGGGCCGCGCCGACGACAACGAGGCCACCATCAACAACCGCCTGCAGGAGTACAACAACAAGACCCTGCCCGTGGCCCAGTACTACGCCGCCCAGGGCAAGCAGAAGGTCATCGACGGCCTCGGCACGGTGGAAGAGATCGCCGCCCGCATCCGCCAGGCCATCGGCTGACAACCGCCCTTTTTCTGAAAAACATCCAAGCCTCCGCCGTTCAGCTTACGGCGGAGGCTTTTGCATTTCGTGTTAGATACTTCATTTCGGATATGTCAAAATAAATTTTGCCATGTCGCTCAACTTTCGTATCTTTGCATTTTGAAAATAGGACAAGCAATGACCTCTAACTTTGTAGACTACGTCAAGATACTGGTGCGGAGCGGCAAGGGCGGCGCGGGAAGTGCGCACCTGCTGCGGGTGAAATACAACGCCAAGGCGGGTCCCGACGGCGGCGACGGCGGCCGCGGCGGCCACGTCATCCTGCGCGGCACCACGCAGCGGTGGACCCTGCTGCACCTGAAGTACACCAAGCACGTCTTCGCCGAGGACGGCCAGAACGGCGGCGAGAACCTCTGCACCGGCCGCACGGGCAAGGACCAGGTGCTGGAAGTGCCGCTGGGCTGCGTCTGTCGCGACGCCGAGACGGGCGAACAGATCGGCGAGGTGACCGAGGAGGGCCAGGAGCTTATCATCGCCAAGGGCGGCCGCGGCGGCCTGGGCAACGACCACTTCAAGAGCGCCACCAACCAGACGCCCCGCTACGCCCAGCCCGGCGAGCCCGCCGAGGAGCGGTGGGTGATCATAGAGCTGAAGGTGCTGGCCGACGTGGGCCTGGTGGGATTCCCCAACGCCGGCAAGAGCACTCTGCTGAGCGTCGTTAGCGCCGCCAAACCCGAGATTGCCAACTACCCCTTCACCACCCTGGTGCCCAACCTGGGCATCGTGAAGTACCGCGACGACCAGTCGTTCTGCATCGCCGACATCCCCGGCATCATCGAGGGCGCCGCCGAGGGCAAGGGCCTGGGCCTGCGCTTCCTGCGCCACATCGAGCGCAACTCCATCCTGCTCTTCATGGTCAGCTGCGAACAGCTGGAGATTGCCAAGGAGTACCACGTGCTGCTCGACGAGCTGAAGAAATACAACCCCGAGCTGCTGGACAAGCAGCGTCTGCTGGCCGTCACCAAGTGCGACATGATGGACGAGCAGATGCAGAAGCAGCTGAAGCGCCGTCTGCCAAAGGGCATCGAGGTGGTGTTCATCAGCGCCGTCAGTGGCCAGGGCATCACCGAGTTGAAGGACAAGATATTTGCCATGCTGAATGCTTGAGACGCTGAAAGAGATAGACACCCAGTGGTTCCTGTGGATCAACAACCACCATTCCACCGCCCTCGACTGGACGATGTGGACGCTGAGCCAGCACTGGAGCTGGGCGGTGGTCATCGTGCTGGTCTTCGTGCTGCTCACCCTGCGGCAGGAGCCGCGCCGCTGGTGGCTGGTGTTGGCTGCAATAGGCCTATGTTTCCTACTGGCTGACCAGACGAGTGTCCTGATCAAAGACAGTGTTTGCCGCCTGCGCCCCTGCCATGCCTTGGAGGAGGTAAGGATGTTCCGCACCCACTGCGGCGGACAGTACGGCTTCGTCAGTTCGCATGCCGCCAATGCCTTTGCTATTGCTACCTTCCTTATCCTTCGATACCGCAAACGTTCCTGGGTATGTGTTCTGATGATGACCCTTTGGGCGCTGGCCACATGCTACAGCCGTGCCTATCTAGGTAAACACTATCCCGGTGACCTTATTGGAGGAGCTTTGTTGGGATTTCTTATTGGACTGATAATGTGGGCGGTGGCATCTACGGTAGAAAAAAAGTTACACTCGTGTGAAACAAAATGAAGAAACCTGCGTTATATATGACGTGCTTGCTTATTTCTATCATGAATGATAGAGAAAAGAAAATGTGTTATTCAGGCGTCTTTCCCCAGCGGGAAGGACGCTTATTTTATATCCCCACCCTACCCTTACTTACACAATGACATTTCTAGACATACTGTTGGCCATTCCCTTATGCTTTCTTGTCTTCCTTGGATGGAAGCGTGGTTTGGTTCGCGAGATCGCCACCCTGGCCGGCCTGCTGGTTGGCCTGTGGGCCTCCATTCACCTTTCGCAGATGGTGGCCCCCATGCTGGGGCTTGACGGCGAGAGTGCCGTACTTATCGCCTTCATCGTTGTCTTCCTTGCGGCCCTGGTGCTCACATACCTGCTGGGCCGATGTGTGGAGGGACTGATGAAGGCTGCCAAACTTAGCATACTCAACCGGCTGGCGGGTGCCTTGCTCGGGGCTGCCAAAGCGTTGTGCATCCTGGCGGTATTGCTCAACTTCCTCGTGATGATCGACAGCCATGAGAAGATTATCAAACCCACAGTCAAGGAGCAGAGCACTCTCTATCAACCCGTCTACAAGACGGGCAACCTGCTGATGTCGCAGCTCAAGGACTTCATTGCTGACTACAGCGATGAGTGGAAGGAGGCCATGAAATGATACTCGCGCCGATGCAGGGGCTGACCGAGGTGCTCTTTCGACGCACCTATGAGGCCTGTTTCCCAGGTGCCATCGAGACGGCCGTGGCCCCCTTCATCGCCCTTACACGCAACCTCCGCTTCTCCACCGACAACAGTCAGATCCGGGACATCCTGCCGGAGAACAACCGCGGCTCCATCCCTGTCATCCCGCAGATTTTGGGCAAGGAACCCGATGAGTTCATCCTGGTGGCCAACCACCTGTCCGATCTGGGCTACACCGAGGTGAACTGGAACATGGGTTGTCCCATGCGTGCCATCACTGCCAAGCACCGTGGCTGCGGCCTGATGCCCTATCCCGACGAGGTGCGGGCCATCCTCGATGCCGTCATCCCACGCATCCCGATCGCCCTCAGCGTCAAAGTGCGTCTGGGCCTGAAGGATCCCGACGATATCTTCCGCATGGTGCCGGTGCTGAACGACTACCCCTTGCGGTCGGTTACCATCCACCCCCGCCTGGGCCGCCAGCAGTACACCGGCGTGCCCGACCTCGACACCTTCGGCCTGGTGCTGCCGCTGCTGCGCCATCCTGTCGTCTACAACGGCGACATCTGCTCCGTTGCCGACGCCCGTCGCATCCGCGAACGCTTCCCTCAGGTGGCCGATATCATGGTGGGCCGCGGCGTTCTCTACCGCCCCACGCTGCCACTCGAACTGGCCGGCCGCGAGACTTTGCCCGACGACGCTCGCCGCTTCATCCGCCGTCTGGTAGAGGAAATCCACACCCTGCCCACCGAGTCTTCGCAGATACGCAAGATCAAGGAGTACTGGAGCCTGCTATGGAAGTCGCTTCCTATCAGCGAATTGCAGGCACGTCAGGTGTTGCGGGCGCAGGAATTAACCGTTGTTGATAAATTGATTGACACTTTTACACAATAAAAGCGCCTTTTTAACGTAATATAACAAAATGAAAAGACTCAACATCCCCATCCTGATTGCGCTACTGACGCTCGTTGCCGTCGGTTGCAAGGGCCGCACCGACATCGCCGACGACATGTCGGACAGCGAGAAGCTGGAGCTGCTCGACCTGCGCATCGAGCGCCATCCCAAGGACGCCGACGCCTACTACGACCGTTCGGTGGTGCTCTTCAGCCTGGGCCGCACCAAGGATGCCCTCTCCGACATCAAGCGCGCCGTCGAGCTCAAGCCCGACGAGGTGGACTACCGCATGCAGCAAGCTGACCTGCACTTCGCCAACGGCAACGTCGAAGACAGCTACAAAGCCCTGGCCGAAGCCGAACGATTGGCACCGGAGAACAACGACGTGCAACTCAAGATGGGCGAAGTCACCTTCTACAGCCACGACTATGACCGCTCGCTGCAATGCCTGACCAAGGTCACCGAGCGCGACCCCAACAACCAGACGGCCCTCGTCATGAAAGGCTTTATCTACAAGGAAAAAGGCGACACCGCCAGCGCCGTGCAGCTGCTGCGCAAGGTCTGTGACCTCTACCCCGACTACGAGCCGGCCTTCGAGGAGCTGGGCGTCCTCTACTCCACCCGCAACGACCCCATGGCCCTGGAGTACCTCAACACCGCCATCCAGCTGCAGCCCAACAACACCAACGCCCTCTACGCCTTGGCAATGTTCCACCAACAGAACAATCATTTCGACGAAGCCGAGAACCTCTACCACCGCATTCTCGACATCAACAGCCAGAGCGCCGACGCCTGGCACAACCTGGGCTACATCGAACTCACCGAGCGCGGCGACTACCCGCGGGCCGTCGCCTGCTTCGACAGCGCCCTGGCGGTCGACCCCACCCACGGTTCCGCCCGCACCAACCGCGAGCTCGCCCTCGAGCTGGCACGTCAAAACTGACCCCGAACAAAATAAAACAACATAACACACATCATCATGAGTACACTAAAAGGACGCAACCTGATCTCAATCACCGACTTCTCGAAGGAGGAGTACATCGAGGTGCTTGACATTGCCGAAGGGTTCGAAAAGAATCCGAAACAGAAAATCCTCAGCGACAAAGTGGTGGCCACCCTCTTCTTCGAGCCGTCCACCCGCACCCGCCTGAGCTTCGAGAGCGCCGCCAACCAGTTGGGAGCCCGCATCATCGGCTTCAGCGACCCGGGCGGCACGAGCGTCCAAAAAGGCGAGTCGCTGCACGACACCATCGTCATGGTCAGCTCCTACAGCGACCTCATCGTCATGCGCAACCCCAAGGAGGGCTCGTCGCGCTACGCCTCCGAGGTGGCCTCGGTGCCCGTCATCAACGCCGGCGACGGCGCCAACCAGCACCCCACCCAGTGCATGCTCGACCTCTACAGCATCCGCAAGACCCAGGGCACCCTGGAGAACCTGCAGATCGCCATGGTCGGCGACCTCAAGTACGGCCGCACCGTCCACTCGCTCACCCAGGCCATGTGCAACTTCGGCGCCACGTTCCACTTCGTCTCGCCCGAAGAGCTCAAGATGCCCAGCAGCGTCAAGATGAGCGTCAAGAACGCCGGCCTGAAGTACTACCAGTACACCGACCTGCGCGACGTCATCCCCACGGCCGACATCATCTACATGACCCGCGTGCAGCGCGAGCGCTTCCCGGACCCCATGGAGTACGAGCGCGTCAAAGACAGCTGCATCCTCACGGCCGACATGCTCAAGGGCTGCAAGCCCAACATGCGCATCCTGCACCCCCTGCCCCGCGTCAACGAGATCACCACCGACGTCGACCGCACGCCCTACGCCTACTACTTCCAGCAGGCCCAGAACGGCGTCTACGTCCGTCAGGCACTCATGGCCGCCATCCTCGGTGTGAGATAAGCATACAAAGTTTAAAGTTCAAGGTTTAAAGTCTAAAACTGTATTATGGAAACCAAGAAAGAAATGGTCGTCTCCGCCATCGAGAACGGCACCGTCATAGACCACATCCCCACCGAAAGCGTCTATCAGGTCATCCGCATCCTGGGCCTCGAGCACTACAAGGACGAGGTGCTCATCGGCAACTATCTCAGCAGCAACAAGCTGGGCAAGAAAGGCATCGTCAAGATCAAGAACAAGCACTTCTCGGTCGAGGAGGTCAGCAAGATCGCCCTCGTGGCCCCCTTCGCCTCCATCATCGACATCGAGGACTACAAGGTTGTCAACAAATTCAAAGCCGAGGTGCCCGACCACATCGAGAACTTCATCCGTTGCGCCAACCCCAAGTGCATCACCAACGCCGAGGCCGTGCCCACTCGCTTCGACATCGTCGACAAGGAGAACCTCAAACTCCGCTGCCACTACTGCGAGAAGTTCACCACCAAGGAAACCATGAAGTTCAGCGAATGAAGCGCTACCTCATCTCCCTGCTCCTCATGGTGCTGGCCCTCGTGCTGGCCTCGTTTGCGGTCATGTGGCTAGCCCCCGGCCGCTTCCTCGTGGCCATGCCCCTGCTGGCGCTCTACTTCGGAGCGGTATGCGGTCTGCAACACAGGATTGTCACCCGTGCCATGAACCGTTCGCCCAAGACCTTCATCCAGGTCTTCCTCGGCTCGGTCGTCGCCGTGCTCTTCATCCACATCGCCGTGCTGGCCGTCTACCTCTTCTCCCATCCCTCGCACGCCAAACTCTTCACCCTGGCGTTCTCCATCGGCTACGCCGTCAGCCTCGTCTTCGAGACCGCGGCCCTCGTGCGCTTCGTCAACAACGAGCGCCGTCGCCGCCAGCAGTCGGCCGCTGGCAAGTAGCAACCCTTTCGGGCCCCCGTCAGCCCGCAAGCCCCTGTCGATCCGTTCGGCAGGGGCTTTCACTTTACCCCTCCTCGGGCTGCCGCCCTGACAAAAACCTGTTGCCTCCGTGGCAACAACCTATAAACAAGCTGAATACGCGGCCTCCATCAGGCCTTCAGCCAGGCGGCAATAGGGCAAAATCAGCCTGTAGTCAGGGTATCACCATAGAGTTGGTATAGAGTTGGTATAGGGTTGGTACGGCGTCGGTACGGAGTTGGTTGTCCGATGCGGGGAGAGGGTTATTATATTCTTCTTTAGAAGAATATAATAAAAGGTCCCGTTCAGGCGCCGGCGCGGCAGTAGACCATCGCCTCCGGGCGGAGCCATCGAGCGGCGAGGTCGCGCAGCTCGTCGGCCGTGGTCGTGGCCAGGGCGGTGCGCAGGTGGTCGGTGAGGCGCTCGTCGACGTCGGCGGCCCACATCTGTCCGAAGCGGTGCGCCCGCTCGAACACGCCGTCGACCGAGCGGACGAAGTCGCCCGTCAGCACAGTGCGCACGCGCTGCAGCTCGTCGTCGTCGATCGTTTCCTCGGCGAGGCGCCGCAGCTCGTGGACGATGGCCTCTTCGGCCTGGTCGGCGCTGCCGGCGGCGACGTCGGTGGCGATGTGGAAGACGATGAGCCCGCGGTAGGTCGTCAGGCGGGCATACACGCCGTAGGTGAGGCCGAGGTCCTCGCGCAGGGAGGACATCAGGCGCGATCCGAAGTAGCCGCCCAGCAGGGTGACCAGGATCATCAGGCGGGCGTAGTCGGGATCGTCCCAGGCCAGCGGCAGCACACGCCCCACGCGGAGCGAGGTCTGGGTGGACGAGGGGATCGGCTGCGCGGCGTGACGGGTGGCCGGATCGGCGTCGGGAAGGGCAAAGCGCAGGCGCGACGGCTGCGCGCCGTGCGATCCGAGCTGCGAGGCGACGTGTTCCAGGAGCTCGTCGTCGACCTGGCCAGAGAGCACGATGTGGCCACCGGTATAGTGTTCGGCGTGGAAACGGCGCACTGCCTCGAGCTGCAGGCGGAGGGCGTCGTCGGGCTCGGCGTGGGTGGCCAGGGGGTGCCCGGCCGGGAAGAGCGTCTGGTAGAAGAGGCGGCGAGCCACGTCCGACGACTTCAGCTGCATGGCTTGAAGTTCCTGGCGCCGCTTGGAGCGGTAGGCTTCAAAGTCGGCCTCCGGAAAGGCCGGCCGTTCCAGCAGGCCGCGCACGACGGGCAGCAACTCGTCCAGGTAGCGGCGCAGGAAGTAGAACGTCGTGCGGCATACCAGGCGTTCGGGGTCGCTCTCGACGATGATGCCACGGTAGTCCATGAATTCGGCCAGCCGGTCGGCGGGCATGTCGCTCGAGGCGACGGGGAAGAGCCTGTTGGCGGCCGCGGCGCAGAGGAGCTGGGGCTGGTAGGCCGATCCGGCCTCGTGCAGCAGGTCAAGGCGTACCATGGGGAATCCCTCGGCGGGGAAGTAGTGGATCGTGTGGCCGTCACGGCTGTACTCTCGGGGCCGGAGGCTATCGGTGGCGGGTAGGGCAATCATGTCGTTCGGTGGGGTATTTTCGGACTCTTCGGGCGGCGAAGCTCAGAAGAGAATGTTCACTTTGAAGTTGAGCTGGCGGGCGGTGAGGTAGTTGGGTACCGGGTAACGGTTGTTGTCGTAGTCGGACACCCAGAGGTAGGACACCACGTTGCGGAAGTTGAAGAGGTTGAACACCTCGACGCCCAGCTGTATGTCTTTGATGTGACGGAAGAGCGGTGTGGTCTGCAGCCGGCGGAAACGCGAAAGCTGTACGGTGTTGCCCCAGTCGACGCGGTAGTAGGACGGCAGGCGGTAGTCGACGTCGGCGTGGCGGCTGACGGGGGTGCCGCTGCCGTAGACGAGGCTGAGGCTCATGCGCCACCAGGGGATGGCCGGCAGGTTGTCCTGCAGGAAAAGCTTGAAGCTGAAGCGCTGGTCGGTGGGTCGGGCCAGCCATCCGTAGGCATCGCCGAGTATATCTTCCTGGGTCTGCATCAGCGAGAGGCTGGCCCACGACTCGAGGCCTTCGATGAGTTCGCCGTTGAGGCGGAGGCTGAGGCCGGCGGCATAGCCCACGGCGTCCAGATCGGGCTGGTAGCGCAGGCGCAGATTGTCGACCGTGTAGGGAATCAGGTGGGTGATGTATTTGTAGTACACGTCGGCTGTCAGCGTGAAGGAATGGTCCCACAGGCGAAAACGGTAGTCGGCGGTGGCCATGACCTGGTAGGAGGTCTGCGGCGGAAGGTCGGTGCGCAGGGTGCCGTCCGGGCGGCGATACTCGCGGTAGAACGGGGCCTGGCCGTAGATGCCGGTGGCAAGGCGGAAGAGGAGGTCGCGCTCGGTGTCGGGCTTGTAGGTCGCGCTGAGGCGGGGACTGAGGAGCGTGTGGGGCTGGCCGCCGACGGAGTAGAGCTGTCCCCGCAAGCCTGCCACCAGCTTGATGTCCGAGCCCCGCGCGGTGGTGAAGTTGACGTCGCGCTGTGCGAAGGCGCCCGCCCGGAGGGTGAGCAGACTGTTGTCGGCGTTGACGAAGTCCTGAAGGATCGGGGTCTGGGGCCCGTTGGTGCTGTCGCCCAGGGGAACGATGGCGGCCGGCATGGCGTATCCGGCCGAATCTACCCACAGCCACTCGCGGAGGTGGTCGTAGATGTTCTCCACCTGCAGCTTGACGCCCATCTGCCAGGCTCCCAGGCGGGCCTCGCGCTGGGCGCGGAGGTCGAGGCTCAGTATGTCGGTGCTGAGGCGGTTGCGGGCATGCTCGAGGAAGGTGCCCACGCCACGGTCGAACATGACGGTGTCGCCAGCCGTCTCGCCCATGGCCAGTTCGTAGAGGAAGTATTGGCTCTGCACGTCGTAGCTCTCGGTCTCGTCGATGTGCTGGGCGGCCAGGGCGGCCCGCAGACGCCAGTCGTCGTTGGGGCGGTAGTCGGCGGTGAGGGCACCGAGAAGGGTGTGATAGCGGTCCTCTTCCTGACCGTCGAAGTAGACGCGTAGCGACATGGGCATCATGAAACCGCCGAAGGTGGTGGTCTGATCCTCGGGAATGAGGCCGTAGATGTTGCGGGTGGCCAGGACCAGCAGGCCCAGGTCGAGGCGGTCGCTGGCGCGGTAGCCGAGCAGGGCTTGCAGGTCGGTGTAGCGTGTGTTGTAGCTGCCCCGGGTGTCGAGGCTGCCCAGCAGGTATCGGTTGCTGTGCTGCCGCAGGGCGAGGGCGTAGGAAAGCCGCTCCCCTGCCCTGCCCTGCACCGAGGCGCTGCCGCCCAGAAGGCTGGCACTGAGGCTGGCACTGAAGTCGATGGGACGGCTATAGGTGATGTCCAACACGGACGACATCTTGTCGCCGTAGGTGGCATCGAAGCCGCCAGGCGAGAAAAGGATGTAACTGACCAGGTCGGGATTGATGATGCTCATGCCCTCTTGTTGGGCACTGCGTATCAGCATGGGGCGGAAGACCTCGATGCCGTTGATGTAGACCAGGTTCTCGTCGAAGGAACCGCCGCGGACAGAATACTGGCTGGAGAGTTCGTTGTTCGACTGCACATCGGGCAGCATCTTGATCAGCCCCTCGACACCCGCGGTGGGACCTACGGCGTCGTCCAGCTTCTCCACCCCGATATTGGTGAAGCTGCTCTGCCGCACCTTGTCGGTGACGATCTCCACACCCTCCAGTTGTTGCGCCGAGGGGTGGAGCCAGATGTTGACCGTTGTGGTGCCACGCACGACCAGTCGGCGATCTGTAGGGCGATAGCCTACGAAAGAAATGCGGAGGGTGATGCTGTCAGAGGTGCCCACATCGAGGCGAAAGCGGCCCTGGCTGTCGGTAGAGGTGCCGACGGAGGTGCCCTCCACCCCGACCGAGGCATAGTGCAATGCGGCACCTGTCAGCGAGTCTCTGACAGTCCCCACGATTGTACCTTGGGCCCAGGCGGCGGCGCCGATCAGCAGCATCGCCAGGCATAATGTCGCTTTCTTCACGGACATTATAACTTATAATGTACCATTTTATTGTTCGATGACAATAAAAAAAGCCCACCGCTGTGGCGATGGGCTGTTCGGTTGTTGACAGGATGTCCTGTTTACTGGTTCAGGAGGGCCTCGAAGCGCTGGTGGGCAGCCTTCGACTCGTCGTAGCGCTCCACGCGGGCGTAGGCAGTGCTGAGGGCCTGAAGGGCGTTGGCCAGGTTGGGGCGCTGCATCTGCTTCTCCTGACCCTCGGGCAGGTTGTCAATGTATTCGACGGCTTTCTCCAGGTAGGTGATGGCGGTACTGAACGACTCCTTGGCCTCTTTCTCCAGCTTGTCGGCCAGAGCGATGGTCTCCTCGTTGAAGGGATCGGGCTCGGGAGCGGCCTGGAGTTTGTCGACAGCGTTGTTGTAGTACATCTGACCCATGCTGAAGTTGGCACCGAACTGGACGGGTTTCAGCTTGAGCGACTCCTCGAACTTGGCGCGGGCACCGTCGATGTCGTTGGTCATTTGGAGCAGGCTGCCGGCCGAAGTGAGCAGGTCGGGGTAGATATTGGCGCTGTCCTTGGTGAGCTCCAGGGCCTGGTTGATGACCTCTTTACCCTTGTCGAAGTTCTCGTTCAGCAGATAACCCTCGGCCAGCAGCAGGTAGGCTTTGTAGTTAGTCTTGTTGTTGCGCTGGTAGTTGGTGGCCACCTTCAGGGCCTGATCCATGTTCTTCTCGGCTTTGTAGACGTCGAAGAGGTACTTGTAGACCTGCTCCTTGTCGGTGCGCTTGCGCATGAGCTGGTTGAAGAACTTTTTGATGTTGGCGGTGTCGTGGGCGGCGACGGCGCTCAGACCGGCCACGAACATGGCCTCACCGGCGTTGTCGAACTGGCCGCTGGTCTCGCCGGCGTTGTTGTACATCTCGGCGGCGCGGGCGGCAACCTGCATGGCCTCCTCGTACTTCTTCTCGTTGAAGAGCGAGCGCGAACGGTTGTAGAAGTCGTAGCCAACGGTGCTGAAGACGCTGACAAGGCCCTTGTTGTACTCGCCGTCGTTGTGGGCGTCAAGGCGTTTGCACTCGAGAGCCGACTGGTAGGCCTGGTCGGCCCAGTCGGGAGCGAGGCCTTTGTACTTGGGTTTGGCCTGCGAGGCATCGCGACCGATTTCGGCGTAGATCAAGGCGCGGTAGTACCACGTCTTGGCATCATCCTTGGTCTTCTCGTGCACTGCGGCGGCATCGATTTCGGTCTTGGCCTTCTTGAGCGATCCTTTGCGGAGATCCTGCACAGCGCTTTCGACCATCAGCGACTGTGCGCTGAGACTCATGGTGGCAGCCATAAGGACTGCAGTCATGACAAGTTTCTTGATCTTCATATTTGTGTTGTTGTTTTTAGGTTATCTGTTTTTGTTGCTTTTTTACTCATTAGTACCGTCTTCGGTGGAATTATTGCTTTCGGGTGCAACAATTTCTTCTGCGGTGTTCTCTTCCGACTCGTCGTCGGTGGGCACCTTGGTGATGGAGGCGATGTAGTCTTTGCCGCGCAGGTCGATCAGTTTGACGCCCTGGGTGGCGCGGCCGAGGACGCGCAGATCGGCCACCTTCATGCGGATGGTGACGCCCGAGCGGTTGATGATCATCAGGTCGTTGTCGTCGGTCACGTTGGTGACGGCCACCAGCGGGCCCGTCTTCTCGGTGATCTGCATGGCCTTGACGCCCTTGCCGCCGCGGTGTACGGTGGCGCGGTAGTCCTTCAGGGCCGAGCGTTTGCCGTAGCCGTGCTCGGTGACCACCAGCAGGTTCTCCTCCTCGCTCGGCAGGCACAGCATGTCGATGGCGGCATCGTCGTCGCCGTCCAGCTCCATGCCTTTCACGCCCGAGGCGCCGCGACCCATGGCGCGGAACTCGCCCTCCGGGCAGATCATCACCTTGCCCTTCTTCGAGGCTAGCAGCATGTAGCTGTTACCGTCGGTGAGGCAGGCCGTCAGCAGCTCGTCGCCTTCGCGGATGCCGATGGCGATGATGCCGTTGGTGCGCGGACGCGAATAGGCCTCGAGCGAGGTCTTCTTCACGATGCCGTTCTTGGTGCACATGACGATGTAGTGGTTGCCCACGTACTCGGTGTCGCTGAGGGTCTCCACGTTGACGTAGGCCTTCACCTTGTCGTCCGGTTCGATGTTGATGACGTTCAGGATGGGGCGACCCTTGGTGTTGCGCTCGCCCTCCGGCACCTCGAAGGCACGCATCCAGTAGCAGCGGCCCTTCTCGGTGAAGAGCAGCAGGTAGTTGTGGTTGGTGCAGGTGAAGATGTGCTCCACGAAGTCCTCGCTGCGCACGGCGCTGCCCTTGGCGCCGACGCCGCCGCGGCTCTGCGTGCGGTACTCGGCCAGGGGCGTGCGCTTGATGTAGCCCTTGTGCGAGATGGTGATGACCACCTGCTCGTCGGGGATGGTGTCTTCGATGCGGAAGTTCGCCGCGTCGTATTTGATGGTGGTGCGGCGGTCGTCGCCGTACTTGTCGCGCAGTTCCTGCAGTTCGCCCTTGATGACCTGCATGAGGACCGAGTGGTCGCCGAGGATCTCTTTGCAACGCTCGATGAAGCGCATCTTCTCGTCGTACTCGTCCTGCAGCTTCTGGTGCTGCAGACCGGTGAGCTGGGCCAGACGCATGTCGACGATGGCGCGGGCCTGGAGGTCGCTGAACTGGTAGTGGTCCATCAGGCCTTGGCGGGCCTCGTCGGGCGTCTTGCTGGCGCGGATGAGGGCCACGATCTCGTCGATGATGTCGATGGCGCGGAGCAGACCGGCCAGGATGTGGGCGCGCTTCTCGGCCTCGGCCATCTCGAAGCGGGTGCGACGGGTGACGACCTCTTCGCGGTGTTCGACGAAGTATTTGATCAGGTCCTTTAGGTTCAGCAGCCGGGGACGGCCGTGCACGAGGGCGATGTTGTTCACCGCAAAGCTCGATTGCAGCTCAGTGAACTGGAAGAGTTTGTTGAGGATCACGTTGGGCACCACGTCGTTGCGCAGCACGTACACCACGCGGATGCCGTCTTTGTCGCTCTCGTCGCGGATGTCGAGGATGCCTTCGATCTTGCCTTCCTTGACCAGGTTGGCCGTTTTCTTGATCATCTCGCTCTTGTTGACGCCGTAGGGGATCGTGGTGGCGACGATGACGTTGTGGCCCTTGGCGTCCTCTTCGATGGCGGTGTCGGCGCGGAGAATGATGCTTCCGCGGCCGGTCGTGTAGGCCTCGCGCACCCCGTTGTAGCCGTAGATGATGCCGCCCAGCGGGAAGTCGGGCGCCTTGACATACTGCATCAGCTCCTCGATGGTGATGTCCGTGTTGTCGATGTAGGCCATGCAGCCGTCGAGCACTTCGCGCAGGTTGTGGGTGGGCATATTGGTGGCCATACCGACGGCGATGCCGTTGGAGCCGTTGATGAGCAGGTTGGGTATCTTGGCGGGCAGCACCGAAGGCTCAAGGCCCTCGTTGTCGTAGGTGGGCACCATGTCGACGGTGTCCTTGTCGATGTCGGCCACCAGCTCGTTGCTGATCTGACGCAGGCGGGCCTCGGTGTAGCGCATGGCGGCCGGCGAGTCGCCATCGATGGAACCGAAGTTACCCTGACCGTCGACCAGCGTGTAGCGCATCGACCACTCCTGGGCCAGACGCACGAGGGCGCCGTAGATGCTCGAGTCGCCGTGGGGGTGGTACTTACCCATCACGTCGCCCACGATGCGGGCGCTCTTCTTGGTCGGCGTGTTGTAGAGGATGCCGTTTTCATTCATCGAATAGAGGATGCGTCGGTGCACCGGCTTGAAACCGTCGCGCACGTCGGGCAACGCGCGGGCCACAATGACGGACATGGCATAGTCGATATAGGCCGTCTTCATGGTCTGCTCGATGTCCACACGCATGATTTTTTCGTTGTCAATAGCCATGGGTTATCTTAATATTTTATTGTATTCTAATATATTATACGCAACTCGCTGTGCGGTTGCAAATGACAAAGATACACAAAAATATTGACACGGCCAAACCTTGCCCCCACTTTTCTAAACACTTTTTCAACACCCCGCCCCCTTTTCCCCTGCATAGAGCCCCATTTATGCAGACATGATGCAGAGGGGATGCAGAGATGATGCAGAGAGGATGCAGGGACAAAAGGGGCATTTATGCCTAGTTGATGCCTAGTTGATGCCTGGATGATGCCTGGATGATGCCTGCCGGATGGGGGGCGCCGGACGTCAACAAGGGGGTGTTGATAAGAAACGATGGCATGAATGTTGCAGGCGGTATAAAAGTAGTATTTTTGCAATTCGAAACATTGACCTTTTGAGAATGGAAGCAAATCTTAGCGAAAACATGCGCAACGCGGTGAACTTCAGCAAGGAAGAAGCCATCCGCCTGAAGAATGGAGCCATCGGTGTGGAGCATCTCTACCTGGGAATGATGCGTGTGGGCGAGTGCAGCGGCTTGAACATGCTGACAGCCCTCGGCGTCGACACCCAAGAGCTGAAGGAGCGCCTGGAGAAGCAGGTGAGCAACGCCGACGCCGACATACGCTACAACGCCGACAGCGAGATCGCCATGCTGCGACAGACGGAGAAGGTGCTGCGCCTCTCCTACCTCGAGAGCATCAAGGTGAAGGCCAAACAGATACGCACCGAACACCTGATCCTGGCCATGCTGCAGGAGAACGACAACCTGGTGTCGAACCTGCTGCAGAAGGCGGGAGTGGACTACGAGCGCTTCTCGCGCGTGGTGCGCGGCAACGCGCAGGAGGAGAACGGGGCCCTGCCCGACTTCAGCAGTCAGACGAGCGAGGACGACAACGACGAGCCCTTCGCCGACCCGGTGGGCTCCGATCCCGCCGTGGGCCGCGGCCAGCAGCGCCGCGAGTCGAAGAGCGGCACGCCGGCGCTGGACAACTTCGGGCGCGACCTGACCAAGATGGCCCAGGAGGGCAAGCTGGACCCCATCGTGGGCCGCAAGCGCGAGCTGGAGCGCATGGCGCAGATCCTCAGCCGGAGGAAGAAGAACAACCCCATCCTCATCGGCGAGAGCGGCGTGGGCAAGAGCGCCCTGGCCGAGGGACTGGCCATGCAGATCGCCACCGGACAGGTGCCGCGCACGCTCTTCGGCAAGCGCCTCCTGAGCCTCGACCTGGCCGGACTGGTGGCGGGCACCAAGTACCGCGGCCAGTTTGAGGAACGCATGAAGGCCATCCTCTCCGAGCTGGAGCAGCATCCGGAGATCATTATCTTCATCGACGAGATCCACACGCTGGTGGGTGCCGGCAGCGCCGCCGGCAGCCTCGACGCCAGCAATATGTTCAAACCCGCCCTGGCCCGCGGCACCATCCAGTGCATCGGCACCACGACACTCGACGAGTACCGCCAGTACATCGAGAAGGACACCGCCCTCGAACGCCGTTTCCAGAAGGTGCTCATCGAACCCGCCACGAGCGAGGAGACACTGGAAATCCTGATGAACATCCGCGACAAGTACGAGCAACACCACACGGTGCAGTACAGCGACGAGTCGCTGCAGGCCTGCGTCGACCTGACCGACCGCTACGTGAGCGACCGCTTGCAGCCCGACAAGGCCATCGACGCCATGGACGAGGCCGGCGCTCGCGTGCGCATCAACAATATGCAGGTGCCGCCCGAGGTGGTGACCCTGGAGGAAGAGCTGGCCCGCGTGGAGGCGAAGAAGAAAGAGGTGCTGGCCGAGAAGCGCTACGGCGAGGCCGCCGAACTGCGCGACCAGGGCCGCGACCTGGAGGCCAAGCTGGCCGACCTCAAGCGCCGCTGGGAGACCGACGAGCGCGAACGCCACGTGAAGGTCACCGCGCAAGACGTGGCCGCCGTGGTGGCCATGATGACCGGTGTGCCCGTGGAACGCATCGCCGAGAGCGAGCAGGGGCGCCTGCTGACCATGGAGAGCGAGCTGCAGGGGGCCGTCGTGGGACAGGACGAGGCCATCGGCCGCATCGCCAAGGCCATCCGCCGCAACCGCGCCGGCCTGAAGGACCCCAACCGCCCCATCGGCAGCTTCCTTTTCCTCGGCCCCACGGGCGTCGGCAAGACCTACCTCACCAAGATCCTGGCCAAGTATCTCTTCGACAGCGAGGCCGCCATGATCCGCATCGACATGAGCGAATACATGGAGAAGTTCGCCGTCAGCCGCCTCATCGGTGCCCCTCCGGGCTACGTGGGCTACGAGGAGGGCGGCCAGCTGACCGAGCGTGTGCGCCGCAAACCCTACTCGATCGTGCTGCTCGACGAGGTGGAGAAGGCTCACCCGGACGTGTTCAACGTGCTGCTGCAGGTGCTCGACGACGGCGTGCTCACCGACGGCATCGGCCGCAAGGTGGACTTCAAGAACACCATCATCATCATGACCTCCAACATCGGCAGCCGCCAGCTCAAGGACTTCGGCGTGGGCGTGGGCTTCAACACCGCCGCCCGCGAGGCTGAGAAGGGCGAGCTGCAGCGCGACGTGATCGAGAAGAGCCTCAAGAAGACCTTTGCTCCGGAGTTCCTCAACCGCATCGACGACATCATCTACTTCAACTCGCTCGGCCGCGAGGAGATCCATAAGATCATCGACATCGAGCTGCGCGGCCTCTTCGACCGCATCCGCAAGATGGGCTTCGAGGTGGCGATGGACGACAAGGCCAAGGATTTCCTGGTCAGCAAGGGGTGGGACGAACAGTACGGCGCCCGTCCGCTGCGCCGCGCCATCCAGCGCTACGTCGAGGACGACCTGGCCGACGAGATCATCAAGGCCGACATCCTCCCCGGCGACACCATCCGCATCACCGCCGACGAGGAGCACGTCTTCTTCGACATTGAGAAGGGCGAGACATCCAAAGCCCTCGACGCCGAGCTGCAATCTGCGCCGACCGAGGCGTAAAAAATGAAGAACGGGAGCCCAGCGGCTCCCGTTCTTCTTTTCTGCTAGAAGTTGTACTTCACCAGCGCACAGAGGCGATGGTTGACCACCTGTCGCTGGGGCTCGACTGTGGCGTCGCTGTTTATGTCGCCATAGCTGGCGGCCGTCAGTTCGTACTCCAGCCCCACGTTGAAGGCCTTGAGGTTGTAGCTGATCGATGGGGCCACGCGGAAGATGCCGTCCAGGTGGGTGAACTCCTCGCCCCCTTTCATGTAGATATAGTAGTCGCCGGCACAGCTGTAGTCGTAGAGCCTCTCCCCGACCCCAAGGTTCTTCATGTAGCCCAGGAAGAGGTTGGCCTTCACCTTGCGTCCATAGGCAATGTCAAGATACGAGATGGTGGCTGTCATGGGGCGGTACTCCCACGAGTTGTCAGCGACAGCACCGGAGGTGGGCAGCGGGTCGCCGCCGTTCCCCACGACAGCGTATCCGACGAGTTGGTTCAGGTGGCTGGTGTTCTGCGCCAGCATGGTGCGGAATTTGATTGACCACAGCCTTTCGACATATTGTGCATAGAGTGTGGGCGTAAACGAGGAGACCGACTCGTCCACTTTATGTGTCACCCCGTTGCCGTCGACGGCATGGGTGCGCGGCTTGATAATCTGTGCGTCGACGCCCAGCTGCACATACCACGGCCCCTGTTTGAAGTTCAACCCAAGGAAGGCCTCGGGCCAGAGGGCCCGGTGGGCGAAGTCGACACTGGCCACACTCGTCGGGTCGGAGGCACTTCTCGGGCCGTTGTTCATGTACTGCAGCTGCCAGAGGAGGGCGGCTGTGCAACCAAAAGAGTGGTGATAGCGGGTGACGCGCACCTGCGGCGTGCGGCTATGGGGACGGAAGGGGGCGCCGCTGGCCATGCCCAGCACGTCGGGCATGATGCTCCCGCTCAACGGGTGCCAGTCCTGCCCCACCACGATCTCCCTGTCGCCCTCGTGCAGACGCAGGTAGGCCAGGCGCAGGCGCAGCACCGTATTGTTACTGCCGAAGCCGCCGAAGTCGCCCTCCAGCTTGGCGCCGCTGTTCATACCCAGCAGGCGCGGCCCCGTGACGTTGAGACCGAAGCGCGACGTGAGGGCCTGCAGCTCCATCTGCGGCACAGCGTTGAGATCCTCGGTGTGGTCCTCGTTCCACGCCTCGTCGTAGGGCAGCATGTTGTACTCGCCACCGATTACGGTGTAGGTCTTGCGGCTGTCGAAGGTGAGGTAGTTGCGCACAAAGCCGTAGGGCTTTACCGAAATACGGTTGGTGTCCTGGGCGTAAACAAAAGGCAGCGATGCCAGGAGCATCGCTGCCGAAATCAGTATCTTCTTCATGCCAACAGGACTAAGAGCTGCGCAGTGAAGATGCGGAGGAACATGGTCAGCGGGTAGACGGTGGCGTAGCCCGTATTGGGCAGCTTGCAGCCCTCGGGGGCCATGTTGTTGGCAAAGGCCAGCGTCGGCGGGTCGGTGTGGCTGCCGCCGATGAAGCCCATCAGCGTATAGTAGTTCATCTTCAGCACCAGACGGCCGAAGAGACCCACCAGCAGCGGGGGCACCACGGTGATGATGACACCGTAGAGCACCCACATGTAGCCGCCAGCCTGGATGGTGGCCAGGAAGCTGCCACCGGCACTGAGGCCCACACCTGCCAGGAAGAGGGCGATACCCACCTCGCGCAGCATCCACACACCGTGGCTTTCGGTGAATTCGGTGGTGAACCACCCCTTCTTCACGCCCAGCCAGGCACCGATGAGGCTCACCACCAGCGGGCCGCCGGCCAGTCCGAGCTTGACGGGGGCCGACATACCGACCGGGATCGGGATGGAACCCACCACGATACCAAGGGCGATGATGACGAAGATGGGGATGAGGTTGACCTTGTGGCGCTGCGACACCGGGGTGGCCTGTTTCGCGGCAGGCTCGACGGTCGTGTCGTCCGACACGGGTTCCTTCTTGAGGTCGATGCGGCACAGCGGACGGAGCAGCAGGCAGACCGCAATCATGCCCACCACGGCCAGCGGGTAGGCCACGGCATAGCCGGCGGCCAGCTGGTCGGCGGCATCGCCCATGCCTAGGTCGCGTACCGTCTGCTGGGCGGCCGAGAGACCGGGCGTGTTGGTGACGGCGCCGGTGTAGACGCCCGCCATGTCGGTCAGGCTCTGACCGGCCGTCTTGGCGATGATGTAGGTGATGAGCACCCCGAGGGCCACGTTGACGAGGGCCATGCCGTTCATGGCCAGGCCGCCCTTCTTGAAACTCTTGAAGAAGCCCGGACCCACCTGCAGGCCCACGGCCGTGACGAAGAGGATGAGGCCAAACTCCTTGATGATGTGCAGCATCTCGCCGTTGCACTGCACGCCGAGGGCGCTGATGAGGATGCCCACGAAGAGCACCCACGTGATGCCAAGGGTCACCCCCTTGATCTTGAACTTGCCCAGCAGCAAGCCAGCAAAAATAGAGACGGAGAGCATCAACACCGTGGTGCCGACACCTCCACTGGTAAGTAAGTTAGTAAACCACATTGTGTTAGTTATGAGTTATGAGTTTTGAGTTATGAGTTACGAGTTATGAGTCAATAAAAAGCCAAGAGTTAAGAGCCAAGAGGAGCACCTGAAGCGGGCCACCTTAACTCTTAACTCTTAACTCCTAACTCTTAACTGCTTAGTCGCCCAGCGTGGCCACCATGACGGCCTTGATGGTGTGCATGCGGTTCTCGGCCTCGTCGAAGACGATGCTGTTCTCGCTCTCGAACACCTCCTCGGTGACCTCGATGCCGTCCAGACCGAACTTCTCGTGCACGTCGCGACCGGCCTTGGTCTCCAGGTTGTGGTAGGCGGGCAGGCAGTGCATGAACTTGCACTTCGGGTTGCCGGTCTTCTTCATCAGCGCGGCGTTCACCTGGTAGGGCATCAGCATCTTGATGCGCTCTTTCCACACGCTGTCGGGCTCGCCCATCGACACCCAGATGTCGGTGTAGATGAAGTCGAGGCCCTTCACGCCCTTCTCCACGTCGTCGGTGACGGTGAGCTTGGCGCCGGTCTCCTTGGCGATCTCCTGGCACTTCTTGACGAGCTCCTTCGAAGGCTGGAGCTTCTTGGGGGCAATGATGCGGATGTCCATACCCATCTTGACGCCGCCGACCATCAGGCTGTTGCCCATGTTGTAGCGGGCATCGCCGATGTAGGCGAACTTCACCTGGTTGAGGGGCTTGTCGGTGTGCTCCTGGATGGTGAGGAAGTCGGCCAGAATCTGGGTGGGGTGAGCCTCGGCGGTCAGACCGTTCCACACGGGAACGCCGGCGTATTTGGCCAGCTCCTCGACGGTGGCCTGGTCGAAGCCACGGTACTCGATGCCGTCGAACATGCGACCCAGCACGCGGGCGGTGTCCTTCATGCTCTCCTTGATGCCAATCTGGCTGCCGGTGGGACCGAGGTAGGTCACGTGGGCACCCTGGTCGTGAGCGGCCACCTCGAAGGAGCAGCGGGTGCGGGTCGAGGTCTTCTCGAAGATAAGAGCGATGTTCTTACCTTTCATGCGGGGCTGCTCGGTGCCGGCATATTTGGCGCGCTTCAGGTCGCGGGCCAGGTCGAGCAGATAGTTCAGTTCTTTCGGGCTGAAGTCAAGAATCTTCAGGAAATTGCGGTTTCTAAGGTTATAAGCCATTTTCTTTATGTGTTTGATTGTTAATAATTATCTGACAATACGGGTGCCGCAGTTGGGATTGTCCAACTGGCCGGCCTCGGTGATGATGCACTCCTTGCCGCCGTGCTCGACGAACATGATGGCGGCACGCACCTTGGGTGCCATGCTGCCTTCGGCAAACTGACCCTCCTCCAGGTACTTCTTGGCCTGGGCAATGGTGATGGTGTCCAGCGCCTGCTCGTTCTCCTTGCGGAAGTTGATGTACACCTTCGGCACGTCGGTGAGGATGTAGAACTCGTCGGCACCGATTTCCACGGCGCAGAGGGCCGAAGCCAGATCCTTGTCGATCACAGCCTCCACGCCCGTCACCCGGTCGCTCTCCTCCACCACCGGTATGCCGCCGCCGCCCACAGTCACCACAATATGGCCCGCCGTGGCCAGCTGCTTCACCACCTTGATGTTGTTGATGCGCACCGGCTTGGGGCTGGCTACCACCTTGCGCCAGCCGTTACCCTTCGGGTCCTCCTTGTATTTGGCACCCGTCTCGGCGGCCAGCTGGTCGGCCTGCTCCTTGGTGTAATAGGGTCCCACGGGCTTGGTGGGGTTCTGGAACATCGGATCCAGCTTGTTCACCGCCACCTGGGTGACCAATGTCACCACGTCGCGCTGTATATCGTTGCGGGCCATCACGTTGCGCAGCCCCATCTCGATCAGGTAGGCTATAGAGCCCTGCGTCTCGGCCACGCAGAAGTCCATCGGCATGGCCTGCACGCCAACGCTCTTGCCGGCCTCATGCTGCAGCATCACATTGCCCACCTGCGGACCGTTGCCGTGGCCGATCACCACGTTGTAGCCACGCTTGAGCAACGCACACAGGCTCTCGCACGTGCGCTCCACGTTCTCTATCTGTTCCTCGTAGGTGCCCTTCTGGCCACTGCGCAACAGCGCATTGCCACCGAAAGCCACCACTGCAAGTTTTCTCATTGTTATCTTATTTTATTTATATTCAATTCATTATACACTCCTCCGGTCGGGAGCGGGAAATGCAAATATACAAAATAAAATCAATACAGCCTAAAAAAAGCGTCCGATCCACAAGATCTACCCATTTCCTCCCCGCAGGGCTCGGCCATTCTCCTGCTCGCACCGCGAGCGAGATCTTGTTGATCTTGTAGATTTATCTGCCGACGCCACCTCCCGTGCCGCAGTCGCCGCAGGCGAAAATCTGCAAGATCTACCAGATCTCTGCCCGAAGGGCAAGGCGATTTAGATCCACTGCCTGCGTAGCTTAGAGTAATTAGCTGAAAATTGACCTGCGTAGTTTCGCGTAATTCGAGTTATTCGCCGTTACTTTAAATTTAAGTAAATTTTGGTTAAAAAAATAGATCGTGCACGTGAAGGAAGCCTCCAGTGGAGGCTTCCGATAGCGAAGCGGAGAACGACCCACTCCGCGGGGTCGTCGGCGCAACGCGCCGATGCTGCGATCCGAAAACGCAGCCCTAAACATCAATATTAAGTTAATTTAAGTCAAAAAATTAGATCGTGCACGATCTATTTTGCACATTTAAACCATTCAGAACGAGACCTCTAGCCTTCCGGAAGTGTGCAAACCATGCTGGAAAACTCGCAAAACGCTGACAGGGCAAGGATTTTGCCCTGGTTTTAAGAGAGTCATCAGGGAGTCATCACGGAGTCATCAGGGAGCCACCTAGGAACCATGGGCATTTCCGAGGGGTAGGCCTGCCAGGGTTCGGCCAGGAGGTGTCGCTCGACGGGAGAAAAAAAAACGGGTGGTGGACGGCATGAAGATCATGCGCTGTCCACCACCCGCATGTGGGTACGTGTCCGCAGCTCACTTGTGCCCCTTGCGGAGGGTGGCGCGCTGGCCGGGGGTGAGGATGGCGTCGATGCGCAGCTTGGTGGTGTACATCTCGCGGCTGACGGCGGCCTGCAGGGCAGCTTCGCGATCGAAGAGGGGGAAGAGGGTGCGGCTCTGGTCGCCATCGAGGTCCATGATGGTCTTGATGCTGTCGCGCACGGCGCGTTGCTGCTGGCGCAGGGCGTCGGTGCGCTGACGCGACTCGTGGGTGATGGTCTCGATCTTGTGCTTCTGCGGCGCACTGAGGTCGCTGACCACCTCGGTGATCTCGGGGTGTTTCTTTTTCTTGGCGGGGGCGCCGCCGTCGGTCTGGGCGGCCAGCGGCAGGGTCAGCATGAGGGTCAGGAGAAGGAGCAGGTGCTTTTTCATATGATTTGATATTGTTGATCGGTAATCGGGTTGTCTTGTTTAGATGTCTTGGTCGTAGAAGTAGTCGTAGGGGTCGGTGGCGATGTCCTCGACGGTGTTCCACGAGCTGTAATCGCCCAGTTGGGCCATGGTGCCGGCGATGCCCTCGTCGTCGTAGGAGCGAAGGTAGGGCATGGCGATTCCCACCCCGAGGAGGAGGGTTGCCACGGCGGCGACGGCGGCGCTCATGCGCTGCCACAGGGGGCGCGATGGGGCCGCGGTGTGCAGGTGGCGTATGGGGAGCGACTCGACTTGCTGCATGACGGCGTCGCGCACGTCGACCCGATGGGGGTACTCCATCGCTGCCAGTTGTTCCAGTTGTTCGTCCAGTGTCATTGTTTCACTTCTTTAGCCAGGTTCTTCTTTGCTCTGAATATCAGACTCTCCACTTTGCTCAGACTGCACTGCATCACGTCGGCTATCTGCTGGTAGCTGAAGTCCTCGAAGGTGTAGAGCACCAAGGCGGTGCGCTGCTCGTCGTTGAGGTGTCCGATGGCGGTGCGGAGTTGCTGCAGCTGTTCGTCGCGGATGATGCGTTGCTGGGCGTTGAGGTCTTCGCTGCGCTGCTCGGGCAGGTTTTCCATGGCGTCGGCCGAGATGAAGCGCTTGGCTTTGTTCATCATCTTGCAGACGGTGTTGACGGTGATGCGGTAGATGAAAGAACTCAGTTTCGAGTCGAAGCGGAAACGCGGCAGGGCCATGTAGAGCTCCACAAAGACCTGTTGGGTGACTTCCTCGACGTCGAGGCGGTTGCCACAGAGTTTGTAGGTCAGGTTGGCCACGTGTTGCTGGTAGCGTTCGACGATATCGGCATAGCGCCGGGTGTCGCCTTTCAGCACAGCCTCCACTATCTGTCTGTCTTCCACTTGCTCTATTCGTTAGTTAGGTACGACGGTTAACTGTTTTATTGCAACTTGATTCAGGAAAATTATGTTTTTTCTCCTATTTTTCCTTAAACCTTAAACTTTAAACCTTATCACTCATACTTGAAGCGCTCGATGTCGCGGCGGTCACGTTTGGTGGGTCGTCCCTCGCCGCGGTCGCGCCGCTCGAAGGCGTACTGGCGGGCCATCCGGATACGCTCGTACTCCTCCTGCGGGGTACGGTCGATGAGGAAGCCCTGCACCAGCGGGGCCCCTACCCTGTTGGGCGGCAGGGCAAGCACCTCGACCTCCTTGTGCAGCCCCTCGATGTTGAGGCTGTAGCGCTCGCCGGTCTTGACGTCGTGCGAAGGCTTGAGCTCGCGCCCGTCGGCGGTGAGCTTCACCCGACCGGTCTGGCAGGCGTCGGCCGCCAACGACCGTGTCTTGTACAGGCGCACCGCCCATAGGTACTTGTCGAGCCTCATATCGTGAAGATGTAGGTGATGGAACCTTTCTGCTCCTCGAGGGCTTTGGTGTCGGCGTTGAAGCGGGCCTTGCGGGCGGCCTGTTTGGCCTGCTCGACCATGGCGCCGTCGGTAAGTGTCGACCCCTTGGCAGGACCCTCTACGCGCACCACATGTCCCTGTTGGTTGACCCAAATGTCGATGATGACGGTGCCCTGCTTGTTGGAGTTGTAGGCCGGTTTGGGGAGCGACACGGCTGTGCGGCCGGTGAGCTTGTAGTTGCTGCCGTTGCCACCGTTGCCGGTGTAGTTGTTGCTGTTGGGCGTCCCGTTGGGGTTGCCTTGGTTGCCGGTGCCGGTGCTCTGCCCTTCGCTGCCACTGCCGCTGCGGCCGTTATGGTTGCGCATGCCGGGGAAGGTGGCGTTGGGATTGAGTTCGGGTTGTTTGTTCTCCCGCTGAGGCTGCTCTTGGGCGGCAGGATTGGTGACATTGCCCTGGTTGGGGGTGCTGGGCATACTGACACTGGGCTCGGTATGCTGTGTGGCCACCTGGTTCGCCGCCGCCGGCGGTGCGTAGCTGGAAGCCTCACTAGCAGGCTCAGGGTCGCTGCCAAGGCCGTAGTCGCTGTCGCCCACATTCACCTCGACACCCTCTTCGGGGATCGGCGGATCGGGCGGATCGTAGCCGAAGGCCAGCAGCACCACGGCAACAAGTGCCATGATGGCCACCGTGAAGAATCCTGATTTCAGTTGGTTGCTCATTTCTTGGGGGATGTTGCCAGGATGACTTTATGTTTGGTGCCCGAGGTGGAATTGATCTCGTTGACGGCATCGATGACATTGACGACATACTGTACCGGCACGGTCTTGTCGGCCCGAAGGACGATGCAGGCATCCTCGACGCCAGCCTCGATGCCGGCCGCTATGGCGGGCTGCAGCTGGTCGACCCCGACAGCCGTCTCGCCGACGTAGAAGTTGTATGACTCGTCAATGTAGACTGTCACATTCTGCTTGGCCATGGTCTTGCTGCTGCTTTCGGGCAGCAAGAGCTTGACGGCATTGGGACTGATGAGCGTCGACGTGATCATGAAGAAGATGAGCAGCAGGAACACCAGATCGCTCATCGACGAGGAACTGGTCTCTATCTTGATTTTGTTCTGACTGCGAATCATAGCTGATGCGGTTTTGGGTGGATTAGGCGGGCTCGTGGAGCAGGTCCATGAACTCATTGGCACGCACCTCAAGCTCGAAAACGACCTTGTTGATGCGGCTGACGAGCAGGTTGTTGAGGAAGTAGCAGACGATGCCGACGATCAGACCGCCGACGGTGGTGACCATAGCCTCGTAGATACCCGTGGAGAGAAGGCTGATGTCGATGTTGTTGCCGGCATGGGCCATGTCCTGGAAGGCAGTGATCATACCGGTGACCGTTCCGAGGAAACCGATCATGGGGCCCAGCGAAGCCACGGTGGCCACGTAGGAGACGCGCTTCTCAAGGCGGGCTACCTCCAGCTGGCCCTCGTTCTCGATGGCCGCCTGGATGTCGGGCAGCGGACGTCCCAGACGGGAGAAGCCCTTGTTGATCATGCGTCCCAGCGGGGTGTCGGTCTCTTTGCTGAGCTTGCGGGCCGCATCCACATTGCCTTCGTGGACAAACTCGCGGATCTTCTCCATGAACTGCTCGTCCTCTTTGCCTTTGAGGGCGCCGTTGAGGGTGAGGAAACGCTCGAAGAAGATGTAGATGGCCAGCACCAGCAGGAGCACCAGCACCAGCATGATCCAGCCGCCGTTGAGGGCCATGTCCCACAGGGTGATGCGCTCGGGGGCCGTGGGGGCGACAGCATTTTCAAGAGTGTCGACCGCAGTCGCCACATCGCTTTGTAACATCAAAAGTTTGTTTACCATTGCTTTATTAAAATGTGTTATTGTTGTCTATAGGTTCATGGTCAGCCCTACCGCCGGCGTCAACCCCCAGGGGGAGCCGATGACGGTGGGGCCCAGTGTGATGTCGTCGTTCATCTGGAAGTCGAACAGATGGCCGAAGACGTAGGCGTCGACCAGGTTGAGGGCATAGATGCCGACGGTGATGATGATCATCAACTGGAAGTTCTGGTTGTACGAGTTGTAGAGGCTGTAGATGTTGCTCGTGGGATAGGACTCGTAGCCGCTGAGGTGGGTGGCCCCGTCGTGCTGCACGCGGAAGAGGTACTCGTCCTTAAACATCTTCATCGACTGATAGTTGTCGTAGATGAAGTAGCCCATGCCGGCAAAGGCGCCATAGATGATGGGGATCTTCCAGGCCTGGCGGTTGTAGACCTGTCCACCGCCTGGAAGGATGGAGAAGCACATGGCCTTCATGGCCGAGTGCTCCTGAGCCCGGAGCGACGGAGCAGAAAAGAGGAAAGCCATGCCGATACAGATCAGCATGACCAGTTTCCGCATACCTCTTTTTCTCTCCATGTCTTCTATCTCTCCAGCAATTTCATGATACGTTCGAAGTCGGCGTCGTTGTTGAAGGCTATGGTGAGCGTACCCTTGCCGCGCTGCGAGCGCTTGATCTCCACCGTAGACTGCAAGCGTTCCTTTAGGCGAAGCTGTGCATCGCGGTGACTTTCAGGCAACTCTCCGCGTTGCTTCACGGCGGTTTTCGGCTTGGTCTTGCCGGCTTTTACCAGCTGTTCGGTCTGGTGTACCGAGAGGTGACGGTCGATGACCTCGTGCAGTATTTCCAAGTGTCGATCCACTTCCTCCACACCTGCCAGCGCCCGTGCGTGGGCCATGCTGATCACATCGCGGCTCAGGGCCAGCTGGGTCTCGGAGGGCAGGTTGAGCAGTCGCAGGTAGTTGGTGATGGTCGAGCGGTCCTTACCCACCTTTTCGCTGAGCTCTTCGTGGGTGAGTCGGCACTCCTCGATCAGCTGGCGGTAGGCCAGTGCCACCTCCATGGCGTTGAGGTCGGAACGCTGTATGTTCTCCACCAGGGCCATCTCCATCATCTGGTTGTCGGTGGCGGCGCGCACATAGGCGGGCACTTCCTTGAGGCCCACGCGCTGCGACGCCCGCAGACGGCGCTCGCCGGCGATCAGCTGGTAGGTGTCGTCGGGCATGCGGCGCACGGTGATGGGGGTGATGACGCCCTGCTGACGGATGCTTTGGGCCAGCTCTTCCAGGGCCGCCTCGTCGAACTCGCGGCGCGGCTGGTAGGGGTTGGGGGTCACTTTGGCCACAGGCACCATGCTGATGGTGTCGGCCACCGGCTTGACGGCCTCCAGGTCTATGTCGGGCAGGATGGATCCGAGGCCACGGCCCAATCCGCCGCTTTTCTGTTTGGTCATAGCTTCTTACATTTTATTGCGCGTCAGTATCTCCTGCGCCAGGTTGAGGTAGTTGATGGCTCCGGTCGACGAGGCGTCGTGCATGATGATGCTCTTGCCGTAACTCGGGGCCTCGGCCAGTTTGGTGTTGCGGTAGATCAGGGTGTCGAAGACCATCGATTTGAAGTGGCCGCGCACATCCTCGACCACCTGACGGGCCAGTCGCAGACGGTTGTCGTACATCGTAATCAGCAGGCCTTCGATGGCCAGCTTGGGGTTGAGGCGCGTCTGCACAATGCGGACGGTGTTCAGCAGCTTGCCGAGGCCTTCCAGGGCGAAGTATTCGCTCTGGATGGGAATAATGACCGAGTCGCTGGCGGTCAGGGCGTTGATGGTGATCAGGCCCAACGACGGGGAGCAGTCGATGATGACGAAGTCGTAGTTGTCTTTGACCGACTGCAGGGCGCGGCCCAGGAACTGCTCGCGGCCTTTCTCGTTGATGAGTTCTACCTCGGCGCCCACCAGGTCGATACGCGTGGGCAGCAGGTCGAGGTTGGGGGTGTCGGTCTCCATGATGACGTCGCGCGCGGCGGCCTGACCCAGGATGCAGTCGTAGACACTCTTCTCCAGCGCGTCGGGATCCACACCCAGGCCCGAGGTGGCGTTGGCCTGCGGGTCGCAGTCCACCAGCAGCACCTTCTTCTCCAGCACGGCCAGCGCGGCGCTGAGGTTCACCGCCGTGGTGGTCTTCCCCACCCCGCCCTTCTGGTTGGCGATGGATATTATCTTAGCCATATCTCAAAACTTGAAGTCTATCTCGTCCAGACGACGGTCGGCGTCGTCGCGCAGGTTCTCTTCCACCACCACGGGCGGCGGCACGATGCCGGTCTCGATAAACGAAAAGGCGTTTTCAAGTCCCTGGCGGAACTTGTCGAAGTCCTCCTTGTAGAGGAACATCTTGTTCTTCTCGAAATAGAACTCTCCCGTGTTGTTGTTGAACAACTTGCGGCTCTCGGTGATGGTGATGAACTTGTCACCGCCGCGGGTTTCCTTCACATCGAAGAAATATCTACGTTTTCCGGCAGGGATGGCCTGGCTGTAGAGTTCTTCCTTTCTTGTCTCTTGGTTGTCCATTTCTCTCATTGTTGTACGATTATTTCGAATTGCAAAATTACTCACTTTTTCTTTAACCGTTTCCCGGTTGCCCACAAAGTTATCAACACGTGGCGGTTGGTACCCCGCGGCCCGGTCAGCCCCGTTTGTGGGTCATGATGTCGAGTATCATGTCGTCGGTCTGGTTCATGCCGTCCTTTCCCAGTCGACCCAGGTTGTGGATCGAGCAGTCAAGGTCGCGCTCGCTGAGGCCGTCGGTGCAGTCCACCACGCGGCAGTGCACCGCCAGCTCGCTGCACACGAAGGCCGAGTAGAGGCCCACGCTCATCTTCAGGGCGCAGCTGGGCTTGGCGCCGTCGCACACCATGCCGGCGATGGTGTTGATCATGTTCTTCATCGCGTAGCCCGTCTGCTCGAAGCTGCCCCCCTCGAGGAAGGTGAGCGCGGCGCTGACGCCCATGGTGGCGTTCACGATGCCGCACAGGGCGCTCAGGCGGCCGATGCCGCGCTTGATGTAGATGCTCATCAGGTGGCTCATGGTCAGGGCTCGGAGTATCTGCTCGTCGCTGCAGCCGCGGGCGCGACCATAGTAGTAGACCGGCAGCGTGCAGCAGATGCCCTGGTTGCCCGAGCCGGAGTTGCTGTAGACGGGCTTGGTGCAGCCGTCCATGCGGGCGTCGCTGGCCGCCACGGTGCGCGCCACCACGGTGTGCACCATGTCGCCCCGAGCCTGATCCATCAGGATCTGGCCCGTGTGCAGCCCCATACCCTCGAGGCCGCATTCCGACGCGGCCGTGTTGTAGCGCACGGTGTCCCACAGGAACTCCAGCTCCTCGAGCGGCGCCGTGGTGGCGTAGTCGTACACCATGCGTGCCGTCAGCTCCACACGTTGGCGGTTGTCCTCCTGCGGGTTGTCGTCGTTGTCCTGCTCCTGGAAGAGGCCCTGCTGGTGGTCCAGCAGCACCCGGTCGTCCTTCTTCAGGAAGATGAAGTTGGTGTGCCGTTTGGCGATGACGGCCACGGCTGAACACTGACCACTGACCACTGAACACTCGATATAGAGCTTGTCGCTCGTCTCCTTGACGCCGATATCGATGCGGTCGGCATGGTTGGCCAGCCAGCGCTTGGCGTCGTCCACCTGGTCCTGCGGCATAGTGAGCACCTCGAGGCCGCGCTTCGGGTCGCCGTGCACCACGGCCATCGCCACCGCTATCGGCAGGCCGATCATGCCCGTGCCGGGGATGCCGACGCCCATGGCGTTCTTAAAGACATTCTTGCTCAGCCGCACCCGGATCCGGTCCGGCTCGGCACCCAGCATCTCAACGGCCTTGGCCACACACAGCGCCACGGCACCCGGCTCGGTGCATCCCGTGGCCAGCAGCACTTCGTGCTGTATGATATCTTTTATCTGCTCGCGGACTTCCTTTTCCATTGTTCGTACTTGATAAAATCGAAATGCAAAAATACAGAATATATTTCACATGGCAAAATAAAATATCGAAGCGCCTCATTTTAACATTATTTATATATTTTCCACACAATACGCCCCGCGGGCGCCGAACGCCCCAATCACCTAAAAGCCTCATTCTTTGCATCCTCGATGCTTGCAAGCAGACATGATGCAGAGGGGATGCCTAGTTGATGCCTGGGGGATGCCTGGAGGGTGCCTGCAAGAGGCTGTTTTTCAGCGGCAGGGCGATCAGCCTTTGGACTGCAGTTTTTGCATGAAGCGCTCGGTGTCGATCACGAAGCGCTCGTGGGTGCCCTCGCCGATGGGGCCTGCCTCGTCGAAGGCCTTGACGCGGAAGACCAGCCGTCGGCGGTCCACCTCCACCAGCTCGCTGTCGCACCACACGCGCTTTCCGATGGGTGTGGCCGAAGTGTGGCTCACGTTGACCAGCGTGCCCACGGTGCCCTGCCCCTCGTCGAGGTGCG
>CAMHDJ010000018.1 GCA_946183915.1 uncultured Bacteroidales bacterium
ACGTGAAGGGAGCCTCCAGTGGAGGCTTCCGATAGCGAAGCGGAGAACGACCCACCCCGCGGGGTCGTCGGCGCAAGGCGCCGATGCTGCGATCCGAAGACGCAGCCGAAAACAGCCGATTTAAGTTAATTTAAGTCAAAAAATTAGATCGTGCACGATCTATTTTGCACCTTTAACTATTTCTAAACGAGACATCTAAGGGTTCGGAAGTGTGCAAACCATGCTGGAAAACTCGCAAAACGCTGACAGGGCAAGGGTTTTGCCCTGGTTTTAAGAGAGTCATCAGGGAGTCATCAGGGAGTCATCACGGAGCCACCTAGGAACCATGGGCGTTTCGGAGGGGTCGACAGACGAGGATGACCGGACGCGGGTCGGGAAGCGTTAATATGAAATATAAGAATAAAAAGCGTGCCATATTGGAATTTTTGTGTATCTTTGCACCCAAATTGACTGGCGATGAAATGGCCGAAATGGATGGCAAACCTCTGGAAGAAAGAGGTTTGCGTGGATGATAATGTAGACCCGATGAGCAAATATCTGATAGTGGGACTGGGCAATGTGGGTGCCGAATACGAGGGCACGCGCCACAACGCGGGCTTCATGGTGGTCGACGCGCTGGCCCGCGAGGGCGAGGCGCGCTGGAGCCTGGAGCGCCACGCCTACCGGACGGAGGTGCGCTACAAGGGGCGCACGCTGGTGCTGGTGAAGCCCACCACCTACATGAACCTCAGCGGCAAGGCGGTGAAGTACTGGCTGCAGGCCGAGCGTATCGACATGGAGAACCTGCTGGTGGTGGTCGACGACCTGGCGCTGGACCCGGGCATCATCCGCATCAAGAAGCAGGGCGCTTCGGGCGGCCACAACGGCCTGAAGGACATCGAGGCGGCCCTCGGCACGCAGGCCTACAACCGGCTGCGGATGGGCGTGGGCGCCCACTTCAGCCGCGGGCACCAGGTGGACTATGTGCTCGGCGGTTTCGACGCCGACGAGGCGGCCGCCATGGAGCAGGCCGTGGCCACGGCCGTCGAGGCGGTGCGCTGCTTCGCCACGCAGGGTATCGACCGCACGATGAACCTCTACAACAGCAAGGGCAATGCGCATGGTAAGGTTTAAGGTTTAAGGTTTAAAGTTTAAGGTTTAAGGGGGATGAATCTGGCAATCGATATCGGGAATACGGCTGTGAAGTGGGCCACGTTCGACGGCGACACGCTGACGGGTCACGGGATCGGCCTGCCGCAAGCCCTGTCGGCTGGCGACCGGGCGCTGGTGTGCGCCAGCGGCGAGGTGCCGGAGGCGCTGGCAGAGCTGCCGCGGCTGGGCGCCGACACGCCGCTGCCCATCCGGCTCGACTACCGCACGCCCCAGACGCTGGGCGCCGACCGCGTGGCGGCGGCCTGCGGCGCCTGGGCGCTGCACCCGGGCGAGGACTGCCTGGTGGTGGACGCCGGCACCTGCATCACGGTGGACTTCGTGGGCGCCGACGGCGTCTACCGCGGAGGGGCCATCCTGCCGGGGCTGCAGATGAATTTGCAGGCGCTGCATACTTTTACGGCCCGATTGCCGTTAGTGAGTATCGACGGGGTGCAGAAAGCCCCCGTGTCGGGCCGGTCGACCGAGGAGTGCATCGTGGCCGGGACGCTGGGCGCCACCATGTTGGCCCTGGCGGGCTACGTGGCCCTCTACCGCCAGCGGTGCCCGCAGCTGCACGTGCTGCTCACCGGCGGCGACGCGCAGCGGCTCACCGACGCCGGCGCCACGGGCTGGGAGCTGCAACCGCAGCTGACATTGATTGGACTTAACAAGATACTGATATACAATGAGACATAAGACATTAAGAATTGGACTTATAGGGCTGATCGGGCTGATCGGACTGATGGGCAAGGCCGAGGCGCAAAACGCCTTCAACATGCCCTTCTCGCAGTTCGGCATCGGCAGCAGCGAGCAGCCGTTCAACCTGCCAATGGCCACGCGCATGGGCGGCGTGGTCTACACACAGGCCGGCAACAACTACGTCAACCCCTTCAACCCCGCCTCCTACGGCGCCATCGAGCGCGAGAGTTTCGTGTTCGACATGGGGGTCAACGTGCAGCTGAGCACCCTGCGCGACCGCAGCGACAAGATGTTCGACTCGGACGGCAACCTGGGCTACCTGCTGGTGGCCATGCCGGTGACGCGCTGGTGGAAGCTGGCGGGCGGCCTGATGCCCTACAGCACGATGGACTACGAGTCGGTGTCGCTCCGGCCGCATGCCACCTACGACACCGTGAAGACCATCTACGACGGCACCGGCGGTGTGAACCAGGTCTTCCTCGGCTCGGCCTTCAACATCCTGCAAGGCAAGGGCAAAGGGCCCAGCCTGCAAGTGGGCTTCAACGTGAGCTACCTCACCGGCAAGGTGGAACGGGCCATCTCGTACCACTTCCAGGGCAACGACACCACCTACTACATGGACAGCCGCCGCTACAAGCAGACGCTGCTGCGCAACCTGACCTTCGACCTGGGCCTGCAGTTGCGGCAGCCGCTGGGCGAGCGCCTGACGCTGGGGCTGGGCGTGGTCTACAAGCCCTACCTGGACATGGACGTGAAAGACAAGGCGCTGATCTACACCTACCACCTGAGCGACGAGTCGCTGGTGGACACCATCTTCCCGGCCCGCGGGGCGGATTCCGACTTTGAGAGCCGCCTGGAGCAGCCGCAGACGGTGGGCGTGGGCCTGAGCCTGGAGATGGACAAGCGGTGGCGCCTGGCCGCCGACGCCACCTGGTCGGCCTGGCAGGGCATGAAGTACACCGAGTGTCAGGAACCCTCGATCTTCGGCAACAGCGCGCTGCGCTATGGCACCTTCGGCAACTACGCCGTGGCGCTGGAGCGCATGGGCAACATGGACGCCAGCAACTACTGGGGCCGCATCAGCTGGAGCATCGGCGGTCACCTGGCCCACGGCGCCATGCGCCTGGCCCTGGGCGGCGAAGAGCTGCGCCTCGACGAGTGGGGCATCGGCGCCGGACTGACCATGCCGATGCGCAAAGGCCGTTCGCTCCTGACCCTCAGCGCCGGCTACACCAGCCTGGGCTCGACCGACGTGCTGCAGCGCAACACGCTCACCTTCGGCATCGCCGTCAGCAGTTGCGAGCGCTGGTTCTTCAAACGCAAATACAACTAGCCGCAAGAAAACCGCCCCAGGGCGTACTAAAACAAAAAAGAGAACAGAAAAAACAAAAACAACATAACAATGAAAAGCATCAGAACACTGACGATCGGAATCCTCCTCGCGGCCACGGCCATGCCGGCAGCGGCCCAGCACATCAAAGGGTGCCCCGAGGAGCTGCAGGAGGCCATGCGCGAACCCGTGGCCCTCTATCAGGACAACTGGAAACAGTACACCGCCTCGAACGACGAGCGCTACCTGCTCGAAGCCTACCCCTACTGGAGGACCATCGTGCAAAAGTGCCCCGGCAACGGCAAGAACATCTACACCCGCGGCGTGAACATCATGGAGGCCAAGATCAAAGCCGCCGCCACCGCCGAGGAGAAGGCCGAGCTGATCGAGGAACTGATGGCCCTCTACGACACCCGCATGGCCACCTTTGGCGAGGTGGGCAAGGTGACGGCCATGAAGGCCATGGAGCTGGAGCAGCTGCTTGGTGCCGAGGCGCTGGAGCGCTACTATAAGCTCTACAGCGACGCCGTCCACGCCGAGGGCAGCCTGGAGGCCGGCTACCTGGTCAAGTACATGGAAGCCACCATCAACTACGTGCGCGCCGGCTTTGCCGAGCCCACCCTGGTGGTCGACAACTACGACATCGCGAGCGACATGCTCGACGACGAACTGCAGAAGAACGCCGCCGACAGCGTCAAGGCCGCCGAGATCCGCGGCTACATCGCCGACGTCGAGGCCGCCTTCTCGCCCTACGCCAGCTGCGACCAGCTGGTCGAGATCTACGGCAAGAAGTTCGAGGCCGACCCCGAGAACGTCGAACTGCTGAAGAAGATCACCGGCATCATGACCCGCAAGCGCTGCACCAGCGAGCCCCTCTTCTTCCAGGCCACCGAGAACCTCTACCGCCTGGAGCCCACCCCCGCCACCGCCATGCGCATGGGTATGATGTGCCTCTCGAAAGAGCAGTACGGCGACGCCGTCAAGTACCTGACCGACGCCACCAAGGGTGTCGAGGGCAAGGACAAGTACACCGCCTACCTCTACCTGGGCCACGCCTACGCCGGCCAGAAGAGCTACAGCGCCGCCCGCACGGCCTACAACAATGCCGCCGCCGCCGATGCCACCAAGGGCGAGCCCTACATGCGCATCGCCATCCTCTACGGCTCGAGCACTGGCTCGGCTTCGGAAGACAACGTCAACGGCCGCAGTGCCTACTGGGCCGCCGTCGACGCCCTCAACAAGGCCAAGAGTGTGGAGCCCACCGAGGAGAACATCGAGCAGTGCAACAAGCTCATCAGCACCTACGCCGCCCACTTCCCCAAACAGACCGACGCCTTCATGGCCGGCCTGCAGAACGGCGCCCGCTTCACGGTGCCCGGATGGATCGGTGTGAGCACTACCGTCAGAACCCGCCAATAAGTTGATCCCTCACCTCATAAAACGGCGCATAGAAGCATGGAGTCCCATGCTTCTATGCGTGTTTTACCTCTCCTGCTCGGGCGACATGAAGGACATCGAACGCTTCCAACGGCAGGTCAACCTGCCCGATCAGGAGATCAACAATGCTCATATCCGCCGCAGCGAACAGGCACGCCTGCAGGTAGAGATCGACGCCCCTCGCATCGTCCGCTACAGCACCCCGTCGGCCCGCACGGTCTATCCCCAAGGGGTCGACCTACGCTTCTACGACGAAGGGAAACTCCTGAAGACCACCATCCATGCCCAACGGGCTGTCTCCTACGACGACCGCAACATCATGAAGGCCAGCGACAGCGTGGTCGTCATCGACTACAGCAACGGTGACACCGTCTACATGGAGGACCTCATCTGGCGCGACGACGAAGATGTCATCTTCTCCAACCACCCCGTCCGCGCCGTCAACGGCAAACGAGTCACTTATGGTGACGGCTTCGTCAGCGACGAGCAAATGGCCAACCTGCGCATCACACGGCAGCGCGGAGTAATAGAATTTAACGACAACTAACACATGCAATACACAGCCAAAGAATTGGCACGGCTAGTGCACGGCACCGTCGAGGGCGACGAAAACACCCGCGTCTGGAAACCCTGCAAGATCGAAGAGGGCTGCGAAGGGGGAATCACCTTCCTCGGCAACCTCAAGTACACCCATTACATCTACGAGCAGCAAGCCTCCATCGTCATCGTGCGACGCGACTTTGTGCCCGAGCATCCCATCAGTTCCACCCTCATCCGGGTAGACAACCCCTACCTTGCCGTAGCCGCCCTGCTACATGCCTTCAACGAGCGCACCAAGCCCCCCCGTGGACGCTCCTGGCGCAGCCATGTGGGACGTGGCAGCAAGATCGGACGCCATATCTACATGGGCCCCTATGCCGTCGTGGGACGTCATTGCCGCATCGGCAACGACGTGATGATCTACCCCAACGTTACCATCGGCGACAACGTCACCATCGGCGAGGGCACCATCATCTACGCCGGCGCCAAGATATACGAGGGAGTTGAGATTGGGCGCCACTGCACCATCCACGCCGGTGCCGTCATCGGTAGCGACGGTTTCGGCTTCGCCCCAAAGGACGATGGCTCGTGGGACAAGATCGACCAGATCGGCAACGTCATCCTTGAGGACAACGTCGAAGTGGGCGCCAACACCACCATCGACCGGGCCTCCATCGGCAGCACCATCCTCCACCAGGGGGTGAAGATCGACAACCTCTGCCAGGTGGCCCACAACGTTGTCATCGGACGCAACACCGCCATGGCCTCGCAGGTGGGAATTGCCGGCAGCTGCCACGTCGGCGAGCAATGCATCATCGCCGGCCAGGCCGGCCTTGTGGGCCATATCACCGTCGGCGACCACGTCACCATCGGCGCCCAAAGCGGCGTGACCCACTCCGTCCCCGCCAACCAAAGCATCTTCGGAAGCCCCGCCATGGAGGCCACCAAACGCCGCAAAGTCGAAGTGCTGGTGCGCAACATCGAGCGCCTGGCCCAACGCATCGAGAAACTCGAGAAAGGTCAATGAAGCCCCGGCGGATACTCCTCTTCATGGCCTGCGTCATCGCGGCCCTCGCCTCCCTGGGCGCTGTCTTCCCGGCCGACGGCATCGACATCGCCAACTGCCACCTAGGCTTCGCCTCGCTGCACACACTGGCCCACCACACCGAGCACACTCCCATCGACACCACGCCGGCCGAAGCCCCCGAGATGCTGCAACTGCGCGACTCGGTCAACTACTACCGCCGCCTGGTGGCCAACGGAAACCTGCGCTTCTGGCAACCCGATCCGCACTACCTCGACGCCTTCTGGCACCGCGCCGAGCGGGCCCGCCGCGACGGCCGCACCCTCCGCATCCTCCACTACGGCGACTCGCAGATCGAGATGGACCACATCAGCTCCCGCCTGCGAAGCCACCTCCAGCAGCGTTTCGGCGGCGGTGGCCCCGGCATGCTGCCCTTCCGCACCATCACTCCTTCGCTGACCGTCTCGCAGGGCGCCACCGGTACCCTCACCCATCTCTCCTCCTTCGGCGACAGCACCGTCGTCCGCAGCCGCGGCAACTACGGCCCCATGATGCAGTGTTTCCGCATGGCCGACGGCAGCGCCTCTGTCAGCCTCCGGGCCTCCAAGAGCAAGAGCGTCGACAACCGGGCCAAGCGCTTCTCGCGCGTCACCCTCCTCTTCAACAACCGGGGCCACCGCCTCAGCACCGATCTCACCGACCGCCAGCACAAAGTCACCCTCAGCCGCACGGCCGACACCAGCGGCATCGGCAGCCTCGTCTGGGTGCTCGACTCGTCGTCCAACAACCTGCGGCTCAACGTCCGCGGCAATGCCGACCTCTACGGCATCCTCGTCGACGACGGTCCGGGCCTGGCCGTCGACAACATCCCCATGCGCGGCTGCTCCGGCCAGCAGTTCACCCTCGTCCCGGCCAACATGCTTAGCCCCGCCTACGCCCAGATGGACATCGGACTGATCATCCTCCAGTTCGGCGGCAACTCCGTCCCCTACCTCAAAACCTCCAAGCAGATCAGCACCTACTGCCAGAGCCTCGGCCGCCAGATCGACCACGTGCGCCGCTGCTGCCCGTCGGCCAAGGTGCTCTTCATCGGGCCCAGCGACATGAGCACCCGCCTCCGCGGAAAGCTGCAGACCTACCCCATCATACCGCAGCTCATCGACAGCCTCGCCGCCACCGCCACCGCCCACGGGGCCGCTTTCTGGAGCATCTACCACGCCATGGGCGGACAGAACACCATGCCCGAGTGGACCCGCCAGGGTCTCGCCGGACAGGACTACATCCACTTCTCGCAGCGCGGCGCCGACCTCATGGGCGACCGCCTGGCACAAGCCCTCGACAACAGCTACACCCTCTACCGTCTCGAGCGGCGACTCAAAAAGGAAAACGCAAAACACAAGAAATGAAACACCCCTCGCTCATCCTCTTCCTGCTGCTGTCGCTCGCCGGTGCCGCCCGGGGGCAGGAGTACGACTTCATACACTACGACTCCAACCGCATCCACTACGACAGCGCCTCACCCGCCATGCAGGCCTTCTTCGAGCGGTGGCAGCGCATCGTCGAGACCGGCAGCGGCAACCTCAACATCGTACACATCGGCGGCTCGCACGTGCAGGCCGGCTCCCTCAGCAACACCGTCCGCTGCCGTCTCCTCCAGGCCTTCCCCGACCGCGTCGGCCCGCGGGGCATGATCTTCCCCTACTCCGCCGCCGCCCGCTGCAACAACCCCGCCGACTACCGCATCCACTGCCGCGAGCGCATGATCCTCACCCGCTGCGTATCCAAGGACCACGCCTACCCCCTCGGCCTCTGCGGCATCGCCGTCACCGCCGTCGACACCCTCACCACCGTCCAGGTCATCCTCAACGAGCCCCGCGTCGACTACGCCACCAACCGCATCGTCGTCCTCGGCCAGTCCGACAACGACGTCGTCGTCCCCACCCTCTCCATCGACGGCCTCAGCCTCCAGCCCTCCTACGTCGCCTGGCAGTCCGACCGCTTCGTCTTCAACCTCAGCCATCCGGTCGACTCCTTCGACATCGTCATCCCCTGCCAGCCCGGACAGCAGTTCACCCTCACCGGCATCTACCTCGACAACCGCCGCTCCGGCATCACCTTCTCCTCCATCGGCGTCAACGGGGCCGCCCTGCCCGACTACCTGCGCTGCCGCCACTTCGTGCGCGACCTCCGCATGCTCCACCCCGACCTCGTCGTCTTCGGCATCGGCATCAACGACGCCTCAGGCCCCAACTTCGACACCGCCCTCTTCCGGCGCAACTACCTGGCCCTCGTCGACTCGGTCCGCGCCGCCAACCCCGACTGCGCCTTCCTCTTCATCACCAACAACGACTCCTTCCGCAAGACCGGCCGCCGCCGCTACACCGTCAACCCCAACGGCGCCCTGGCCCGCGAGGTCTTCTACCGCTTGGCCCGCGACGTCGACGGCGCCGTCTGGGACCAGTTCGCCATCATGGGCGGCCTGCGCTCCATGGACCGCTGGCGCCAAGCCAAGCTCGCCCAGACCGACCGCGTCCACTTCACCCCCGCCGGCTACCGCCTCGTCGGCAACCTCCTGGCCGACGCCCTCCTCCAGCAGTTGAACACATACACCCACCGCGCCGACCCCGCACGATAGGACCGGCCTACCCCCACCCTCCCGATGCACGACCTCCTGCTCTACCTGCGGCAACTCCTGAGCTTCGACAGCTCGCACCCCCTGCTCTTCACCCAGATCCACTTCTGGGTCTTCTTCCTCTTGGTCTATGCCGGCTTCGCCCTCATCGTCGCCCGGCGCTCCTGGCGGCTCACCACGCGCAACGCCTACCTCTTCGCCGTCAGCCTCTTCTTCTACTACAAGACCTCCGGCCTCTTCGTCCTCCTGCTCCTCTTCTCCACCCTCCTCGGGTGGCTGCTCGGCATCGGCATGGACCGCCCCGCGGCGGGCGCCCGACGCAAGGCGCTGATGGTCACCGGCGTCACCGTCAACCTGCTCGTCCTGGGTTTCTTCAAGTATGCCTACTTCTTCACCGACCTCTTCAACGCCACCTTCGGCACCGACCACCACATCGCCATCCAGATCCTCCTGCCCGTCGGCATCTCCTTCTTCACCTTCCAGAACATCAGCTACATTGTCGACGTCTACCGCCGCCGCATCGCCCACGTGGGCAACATACTCGACTTCGGCTTCTACACCTCCTTCTTCCCCCAGCTCGTGGCCGGTCCCATCCTGCGTGCCGACCAGTTCGTGCCGCAGCTCTACAAGCCCTTCTTCCTCGGCCGGCGCCAGTTCGGCGTGGCCCTCTTCTGGATCCTCAACGGCCTGGCCAAGAAGATCATCCTCAGCGACTACCTCGCCGTCAACTTCGTCGACCGCATCTTCGACAACCCCTCGCTCTATACCCCCTTCGAGAACTTCGCCGCCCTGATGCTCTACTCGCTGCAGGTCTACGCCGACTTCTCGGGCTACACCGACATCGCCATCGGCGTGGCCATGCTCATGGGCTTCTACCTGCCGCTCAACTTCAACTCGCCCTACAAGGCCCAGAACCCCACCGACTTCTGGCGCCGCTGGCACATCTCCCTCTCCCACTGGCTGCGCGACTACCTCTACATCCCCCTCGGCGGCAACCGCCGGGTGGGCTTCATGAGCTTCTTCCTGCTGGGCGCCATGATGGCCATCGCCGCCTTCCGGCTGCACAACACGCTCTTCACCCTCGCCGTCCTCGCCGTCGCCGCCGCCATCGCCCTCCGCTGGCTCCTCGACAAGGACCATCGCCACGACATGGGCACCAACATCAACAACCTCGACACCATGCTCCTCGGGGGCCTCTGGCACGGCGCCTCGTTCAACTTCATCACCTGGGGCGGCCTCAACGGCATCGGCATCCTGGTCTACAAGTGGTGGCGCCGCCACCGCTGGGAGACGCGCCTCGGCGTCCTCGGCGCCCTGGCCATGGCCCTCACCGTCCTCCGCCACACCCTCCAGTCGCCACTGGTCAACATGCTGCAGTTCATCGCCCTCGTCAGCCTGGCGGGCTACTGCCTCGTCTACCTCACCACCCGCCGCCCCGCGCCCGGCGCCGACCCCGCCAGCCCCGACACCCGCCGCTCCCCGCTCTCCACCGTCTGGAACACAGGCCTCACCTTCGTCTTCATCTCCTTCACACGACTCTTCTTCCGCTCCGGCTCCAACCTCGACCCCGCCGAGGCCAACGAGGTGGCCTGGCGCACCGCCAGCCAGATGGTGGCCCAGATCGGCTCCCACTGGAACCTGGCGCAGATACCCGACATCGTGGGCCACTACTGGGCCCCCTTCCTGCTCTTCGCCCTCGGCATGGTGGTCCACTGGCTGCCCGTCCGCCTCAAGCGGCGCTACCGCCTCGCCTTCGCCCGACTGCCCCTCGGAGTCATGGGCCTGGTCGTCGTCGCCGCCGTCTTCGTGCTCTACCAGTTCATCACGGCCGACCTGCAGCCCTTCATCTACTTCCAGTTCTGACGCCGGCGCCGGCACGCGTCCGAGCCAGCGGCTCGGCGACGCCTCGCCCCGCCGGTTCCAGCCGAAACCATACACCTCCAGCGCCTCGTCGGCCAGGGCCGCGGGCAGGTCGAGGTGCACCGTGCCGCTGCCCACCGCCGCCGGCAGCGAGAGCGCGCCCCGCCCAGCCGAGGGAGAGTAGGCGTAGAGGTACACATAGTCGCCCGCCGGCCCCTCGCCGCACGCGAACGGTGCCTCCAGGGCCGCCGCCCCCGTGCGCACCGGCGTCCCGAAGAGCGGCGCCGCCAGGTCGCCCTCGGCCAGCCGCAGCGCCCCGTAGTCCACCGCCACCCCCGCGGCCGTCGCCGTGGCGCAGGGCCGGTTGAGGCGGATGAACAGATTGCGGGCGCTCAGGGCCTCGGCCGCCGCACGGCGGCCGAGGCCCATACCCACCACCGACCCCAGCGCCGTCGACAGCGCCGACAGCGCCCCGAACACCGCACGGCCCGCCTGCTGACGCGCCGTGCGCGGATTGTGCACCGCCGTCGGCAGGCTCCGCACCAGCTGCCGCCCGCCGCACACCACTCCCACCGCCGGACCCAGCCGGCCGGAGAACATACCCAGAAAACCATCGTTGCATCTTGCCATAGTCTGAAAATTTAATTGGTTACTACCGCCCTATAAAATAAGCCCTTTTCGGCCAATGGGCCAAAACAGCGCGCTCAAGTCCGCAACTGTCCGCTCCCGTCCGCAACTGTCCGCCCGCCCCCTTCGCGCTGTCCACCCGCCACCTTCGCGCTGTCCGCCCGCCACCAGCGCCGTTTCATCCCCGCCCCTCGCCCGCCCTTCCACCGCCTCCGGTCGGACCATCCGCGGACCACCCGCGGACCTGCCCCGGACCATCCCCGGACCTGCCACCGCGCCCATGCGCCTTCATTCCGCATCCTCCCATTCGGCCAGGCCACAAGATTAATTGAAGATAATATGAAAATATCATAATAATTTTTTATTATATTCTAAATAATTTGTATATTTGCACTGACAACAAAGGGTGTTTCACGATGATTAACAGACTGATTACAAGTACAATTAAACAGAAAATCTTTAAAGGAAAGGCGATCATAGTCGTGGGGCCTCGCCAGGTGGGCAAGACCACGCTGCTGAAGATGCTGGCCAACGAGTTTGACAGCAAGGTCCTTGTGTGGAACTGCGACGAGCCCGATGTGCGCCGCCGGCTGGCCGAACCCACTTCCACCATGCTCGGTGCCGAGACTTCGGGGTACAACATTGTGTTTATCGACGAGGCGCAACGTGTACAGAATATCGGTATCACCTTGAAACTGCTGATCGACAACTATCCGGAAAAACAGGTGGTGGTTACTGGCTCTTCGGCCATCGAACTGTCCAACTCCATCAACGAGCCGTTGACCGGACGGAAGTACGAGTATGTCCTCTTTCCTTTTTCGGCCGAGGAACTGATAGCTGAGCACGGGAAGATCGACGAGCAACGGCTGCTGGAACGAAGGCTGATTTACGGTGCCTATCCTGAGGTGGTCAACCGTCCCGGCGAAGAGCGGGAGACGCTCACCAACCTTGTGAGCAGCTACCTCTACAAGGATATCTTCACGTTTCAGGATGTGCGCAAACCCGAGATCATCGAACAACTGTTGCAAGCCCTGGCGCTACAGGTGGGCAGCGAGGTTTCGTTCAACGAGCTTGGGCGACTGCTGGGGTTGAATTCCATCACCGTGCAACGCTACATCGACCTGCTGGAGAAGTCGTATGTTGTTTTCCACTTGCGGTCGTTCAGCCGCAATGTACGCTCCGAACTGAAAAAAAGCCGCAAGATATACTTCTATGACAACGGGGTGCGCAACGCCTTGATTGGCGACTACAAGCCATTGGCTCTTCGCAGCGACACCGGGGCCCTGTGGGAAAACTACACTATCAGCGAACGTATGAAACACAACGCCTACAACGGCTTCTACGGCAAGAGCTACTTCTGGCGGACACAGCAGCAACAGGAGGTGGACTATATTGAGGACATCGACGGTGTGCTCCATGCGTACGAATTCAAATGGAGCAATGCCAAGCAGCCACGCCTGACCGAGACCTTCGCCAAGAACTATCCCGACCACACATTTATGGTGGTCAATCCCGACAATTACCTCGACTTTATCGCTGCCGGTTAAGGGGGGATCACAATAAAACAAACGAACGATCGTTTCTATACTCAAAAGACAACACTATGCAGATAAAGATAATCAACCGCAGCCACCATGCGCTGCCGAAGTATGAGACGGCGCAGTCGGCGGGGATGGATTTGAGGGCTTATTTGCCCGAGGGACCGATTACGTTGAGGCCGATGGAAAGGGGACTCGTGAAAACGGGGCTCTTCATGGAGCTGCCAGCGGGCTACGAGGCGCAGGTGCGTCCCCGCAGCGGTCTGGCGCTGAAGAAGGGCATCACGGTGCTCAACTCGCCCGGCACCATCGACGCCGACTACCGCGGCGAGGTGTGCGTCATCCTCATCAACCTCTCGCAGGAGGACTTCGTCATCGCCGACGGCGAGCGTATCGCCCAGATGGTCATCGCCCGCCATGAGCAGGCCGAAATCATTGAGGTACAAGAACTCTCCGACACCGAGCGCGGTGCCGGCGGCTTCGGACACACGGGAAAGAGTTGAAGTATGAAAAGGCTCTCATATAGTCTGGCTCTGGCTGTTGCACTGTTGCCGCAACTGCTGCTCCCTTCCATCCATGCCCAAAACCGTGGTGAGTGGGAGGACGCTATGTACACCCCCATTTCGCCCGACTCCGCATTTGCCACAGGTGCTGAGAACCTATGGAACCACGAAGTGTTTCCCACGATGTTGCTATTCCGCGAAAGTGGCTACATGGGCCGCACGGCAGTGGTGGCCAACCAAACCTCGGTGGTGGGGACAACACACCTCGTCGACACTCTGCTCCGTGCGGGTGTAAACGTCACAAAGATTTTCTGCCCTGAGCATGGCTTCCGCGGCATTGCAGCGGCGGGCGCCAAGGTGGACAACAGCACTGACCCCAAGACGGGCCTCCCCATCATCTCCCTCTATGGCAAGAACAAGAAGCCTACCCCCAAGCAGATGGAGGATGTGGATGTGGTGCTTTTCGACCTTCAGGATGTGGGCTGCCGCTTCTACACTTACCTTTCCACACTGCACTATGTGATGGAAGCCTGCGCCGAGCGCGGCATACCGCTGATAGTTCTCGACCGACCCAACCCCAACGGCCACTATGTCGACGGCCCCGTGCTGGACACGGCCACCTGCCGCTCCTTCGTGGGCATGCATCCTGTACCGGTGGTCTACGGCATGACCATCGGGGAGTATGCGCAGATGATCAACGGCGAAGGCTGGCTGCAAAGCGGTGAAAAGTGTAACCTCACCGTAGTGCCTATGCAGGGCTACAAGCGCGACTCGGTGGGCTACGAGCTGCCTGTTCCACCGTCGCCCAACCTGCGCACCGCGCAGGCTGTGGCCCTCTACCCGAGTCTCTGCCTCTTTGAGGGCACCAACTGCGGCGTCGGCCGCGGCACCGACTAGCCCTTCGAGTGGGTCACCTACGGCACCGACACCCTCGACCTGCGGTCGTATTCCGTCGGCGAAGAGGCCCCCAACCTGATCGACCTCTGGCCGCTGATGGAGATGTACCGCCGTGTGCCGCAGGGCAAGTTCTTCCTCAAGAGCAACTTCTTCGAGAAGCTTGCTGGCACCACCGAGCTGCGCCGCCAGATAGAGGCCGGCCTGAGCGAGGCGGACATCCGCGCCACCTGGCAGCCCGGACTGCAACATTTCAAAGAAATACGCAAGAAATACCTGATATATGAAGACTAACGGAAAAAGCATCTGCAAAGAGCTGAAAGCCATCCGCAAGCGGGTGGCCGACGAGAACCAGATTCCACTGGAGCAACACGAGTGCCAGTACGAAGGCCCGTGCGACGGCACCTGTCCGCGCTGCGAGGCCGAGGTGCGCTACCTCGAGGCCGAGCTGCACCGCCGCATGACCCTGGGCAAGGCCGCTGCGGTGGCCGGTGTGGCCCTGGGCCTGGCGGCTTTCACCAGCTGTACCGAAGGGAAGGTGACCGAGGGCGAGATGCTCCCCGACCCTGTGCCCGAAGTGAATGATACCACACCAGAAGCCGCTAACGATATAAATCAAACAACAATACAATACAAATGAAGAAACAGTTATTATTCCTTGCTGCCGCCGCCATGCTGATGGCCGCCTGCGGCAACAAGCAAGAGGCCGCCACCGAGGTCAACCCCGCCGACGTGGTCATCAACAACATCCTGAACCGCAAAAGCGTACGCTCCTACAACGGCGAGGCCATCCCCGACTCGGTGATGGAGAACCTGCTGCGTGCCGCCCAGGCCGCTCCGAGCGCCGTCGACCGCCGCCCCTGGCAGATGGTGGTCATGACCGACAAGAGCCAATACGAAACTGTCTTCGAGGGCAACTTCAACATGCAGAAGTTCATGGAGAGCGGCGCCGTAGTGATCCTCTGCGCCGACACCACCTTCACCGCCCCCACGCGCGACAACCCCGACGGGCCCGCCGTCGTGCAGGTCAACCAGATGTGGCGCGACGACCTGGGTGCCGCCACCGAGAACCTGCTGCTGGCCGCCGAGGCCTACGGTCTGGGCGCCTGTTGGACGGCCTGCTACCCGTACCCCGACCGCATGGATCCCGTCAAGAAGGCCCTACAGCTGCCACCGACGGTGGTGCCCTACGCCGTGGTGCCCATCGGATACCACGACGGCACGACCCAGCCCAAGGACAAGTGGGATCCCAGCCGCGTGCACTACAACCGCTGGTAGGCGCCACCCGGAAAAGAGAAGCGGGCGTATACAAGGTGTATACGCCCGCTTTGTTTTTCTAGCGCTCGCGGAGCACCTCGCCGTGATCGTCGACGATCTGGCGGTAGAACCAGGCGGGATAGGGCGGCTGCTGCGGGAAGCGGACGACGCCCGTCTCGGTGGTCTCGATGCGGCCATCGCGGACATGCTTGATGTTGCCGTCGATGTACTTCATCAGCAACAGCTGGTCCAGCTCGCGCCAGCGGCGCATCATGCGCTCGGCGCGGTCGTTGCTGAAGCGGTTGAGGGCGCCGACCAGGCGGGGATCATCGTTGTCGGCCTGGGCCCAGCGGTCGGCGTGGGCCTGCTCGTCGCGCACGAAGGCGTCCTCCAGCTCGCGCTGAGCGCGCTGCACGTCGACGATCATCGAGTCGTAGCGCAGGTAGCAGAAGTTGCTCACGCGGTTGAAAAGCCAGAAGGCGGCCGTCTCCGAGTACTGGCTCATGGAGCCGTTGCCCTCCTCGAAGCAGACGGGCACCTGGGTGGCACCGCAGTAGACGGGGCAGTAGACGGTGGAGTAGGTGTCGTCGACGCCGAACCAGATGACGCCGCCGAGCTTGCTGGGCAGCCACGAACGGCACTGGGCCACAAACGAGAAGCCCGTCTGCTGGGTGCTGATGGCGCGCTCGTGGACGTACTTCTTGCCGTCCACCTCGAAGTCCATCGGGCGCCAGCGGTAGGGGCAGTGGAAGGGGCCGGCGCCGACGTCCTGCGTCATGTCCATCGGGGTGCCCTCGTAGTGGTCGCGCATGAGGGCCATGCAGTCCTGCACCGTGAGGCGGCGGTTGGGCTTGACCCAGAGGGGCAGGCGCTCGGCGCGGGCGTCGCCCATAGCGAAGCGCTCGTAGCGCTCCATGCCGTCGGCGGCGCGGCGGAACATGGCGTAGACGCGGGCCTCGCAGGCGCGCAAGCCGGAGAAGGTCAGGGGGTTATAGGTGTCGGCGTAGGAGAAGTCGGCGTCCTTGCCCTGATAGAGGCCCTGCCGGCGGGCGAAGGCAATGACGTCGTCGCTGTAGACGCACTCCACGTCGCGGCCGTGGATGAGGTCGAGGTGGCGGCTGCTGATGGCCGGATGGAGGCCGTCGGCCTTGAAGCGGCGGGGCTCCTGCGGGAAGGTGGTGATGCGGGCCTGGTTGGCGTGGCCGCTGATGTAGCCGTCCGGCACGCGGCGGGCCACCCACACGGCGCCCTTCTCGGCGCCCTTGCTGGTGATCTCGAAGAGCCACACCTCGTCGGGGTCGGCCAGCGAGAAGGTCTCGCCGCCGTCGGCGTAGCCGTAGGTGGCCACCAGGTCGGCCATCACGCGGATGGCCTCGCGGCAGTTGCGGGCCCGCTGCAGGGCAACATAGATGAGGTTGCCGTAGTCGATGCCGGCGGCGTTGCCCTTGTCCAGCGGGCTGACGCCGCCCCAGGTGGTCTCGCCGATAGCCAGCTGGTGCTCGTTGACGAAGCCCATCACCTGGTAGGTATGAGCCGGTTGCGGCAGTTCGATCTGGAACTTGAGGCTGCCGTAGTTGTAGAGGCGCAGCATGTCGCCCGGCCGATGGTCGGCGGCGGGGCAGAAGCGCAGCTGGCCGTAGCGCGTGTGGCTGTCGGCGGCATAGGTGATGAAGGTGCTGCCGTCGGTGCTGGCGCCCTTGGTAACCAGCAGGTTGGTACAGGCCGGTGCCTCGACGGCGACGGCCAACAGAAGGAGGATCAGGAGACGTTTCATTGCTTGCGATGTTGATTTGCCCCCTGATAACGCAGAAACATATATAATATTGTATAAGGGCACCCCCCGTCGGGGAGGCCACATGTCCGACACATGTCCGCCTCACGTCCGGGGATGGTCCGCGGATGGTCCGCGGATAGTCCGCCCGCGAGCGGACAAAAGGCGGACTTTTCGCGGCCGAAAAGCACCGTTGCCGGAGCCCCAAACCGACGCCATCGAAGGGGCATTATAAAAAATATTTTGCCGTATCGAAAAATGTTCGTACTTTTGCAGTCCGAATTGTAACTAAAAAGAACTGATATGGGTATCACGATTCCTGCCCTGATCATCGGGGCAATATTGGTCAACAACGTAGTGCTGGCGCAGTTTTTGGGCATCTGCCCGTTCCTGGGCGTGAGCAAGGATGTGAAGTCGAGCGTCGGCATGAGTGGCGCCGTGCTTTTCGTCATGCTGCTGGCCACGATGGTGACCTGGCTCATCATGACCTACGTGCTCGTGCCGCTGCACCTGGAGTACCTGCAGACGATCGCCTACATCCTGGTGATCGCGGGACTGGTGCAGATGGTGGAGATCGTGCTGAAGAAAATCGCCCCGTCGCTCTACCAGGCGCTGGGCGTCTTCCTGCCGCTGATCACGACCAACTGCGCCGTGCTGGGCGTGGCCATCCTGGTGATACAGAAGAACATGAACTTCCTCGAGAGCGTGGTCTACTCGGCCTCGATCGCCGTGGGCTTCGCGCTGGCGCTGGTGCTCTTCGCGGGCATCCGCGAACAGCTGGAGCTGACGGGCACGCCGCGCGGCATGAAGGGCGTGCCGATCGCCCTGGTGACGGCCGGCATCCTGGCCATGGCCTTCATGGGCTTCAACGGCCTGGTGCCCCTGCCCTGAGGCGCCGACCGCCCCGGATCGCCCGGGGGGAAATGTTAAAAAAACACCATTTGGGGCTACCCGAGCCACCGAAATAACCGCCGAAACGAGGGTGAAACCGCGTAAAGGCGGTTTTCTATTCGGCTGAAAAACAATATATTATTACGATTTTAACATTTCTTAAAAATAAATTTTTCACCCATTTGGGAAAAGAGTAGTACTTTTGCAGCCGATTTTCGACCACCGGAAAGGGTCAAGAAAATCGTAAGTAAAAGAGAATAAGTTAAAAAGAAAACATTAACAAACAAAAAAAACTGTAAGAAAATGAAGAAAGTTGTATTCGCTCTGGCTATCGCCGGTATGTTCGGTTTCGTTGCTTGCAACAACAACAAAGCTGAGGAGCCCGCTCAGGACACCATGGCTGTTGAGGCCGCCGCTTGCTGCGAGGAGAAAGTCGCTTGCGACAGCACCGCCGTTGAGAACATGGTGGAAGAGGTCGTCACCGACGCCGTCGAGGCTGTTGTCGCCGAGTAAGTTTACTCGAGCTTGACGCTCAGACGAAAAGAAGAGAGCGCCGATCCCCTGCGGGATCGGCGCTCTTGTTTTTGCAGGGCCGGCTCAGTTGCGGTAGCCGATGGCGTGGCGCACCTCGGCGAGGGTGGCGGCGGCGCTGGCGTGGGCCTTGTCGCGCCCGAGGTCCATGATGCGGCGCAGGCGCTCGTCGTCGGCGCTGATCTCGAGGATGCGCTGGCGCAGCGGTTCGACGAAGGCCACCATGTCCTCGGCGAGCTGCTTCTTGAGGTCGCCGTAGCGGATCTGGCACCGGTTGTACAGGTCGTCGAAGTACTGCACAGTGTCCGGCGTAGAGACGGCCTTGAGGAGGCTGAAGAGGTTTTCGATCTCCTCGGGTTTCTGCTGGTTCATCTGGGTGGGGCCGCTGTCGGACTTGGCCTTCATGATCTTCTTGCGGATCACGGCGGGCTCGTCGGTGAGGAAAATGGTGGAGGCTTCGCCTTCGCTCTTGCCCATCTTGCCGCTGCCGTTGAGGGCAGGGATCTTGACCAGGCCGGCGGGAGTGCCCATGGCCTGGGGCAGGGGGAAGAGGTCGGTGTGGTACATGTTGTTGAAACGCTGGGCGAAGGTGCGTGTCATCTCGAGGTGCTGCTCCTGGTCTTTGCCCACGGGAACGAGGGTGGCCTTGTGGATCAGTATGTCGGCGGCCATGAGCGTGGGGTAGGTGAGCAGGCCGGCGTTGACGTTGTTGGGGTTCTGGCGCACCTTGTCCTTGAAGGAGGTGACGCGCTCAAGCTCGCCGAGGTAGGCGTTCATGTTGAGGAAGAGGTAGAGCTCGATGGTCTCGGGCAAGTCGCTCTGGAGGTAGATGGTGCTGCGCTCGGGGTCGAGCCCGGCGGCCAGATACTGGGCCAGGATGGTGCGGGCGTCGCGGTAGATGCTGCCAGGCGTGGGGTGGGTGGTCAGCGAATGGTAGTCGGCGATGAAGAAGTAGCACTCGTGCTCGTCCTGCATGCGGACGAAGTTGCGCAGAGCGCCGAAATAGTTGCCGAGATGAAGGTTGCCCGTGGGGCGTATACCGCTGCAAACGATACTTTTAGCCATAACTTGTGAATTCATTTGATGGGACAAAGATACGACTTTTTTCTGAATAGCGGTGCGTACAATAAAAAGGACGTCTGCGCGTTAAGGGTGTAAAAAGAGCAATAAAATGAATATCGCGTTTATCTCGGCGGTGCTGCCGGTGGTGCTGCTGCTGTGGTTTGTCTACCGGAAAGACCGCCTGAATCCCGAGCCGCTGGGGCGGCTGTTGCTGACCTTCTTCGTGGGATGCCTGAGCGTGATCCCGGCGGGACTGCTGGAGAGTGTGATCATGCCGCTGGGGCCGAGTGCCGAGACGGCGCCGGTGCTGAACGGCCTGTTCGACGGCTACCTGGTGGCCGGCCTGAGCGAGGAGCTCTGCAAACTGCTGTTGCTGCTGTGGGTCATCTGGCGCAGTCCCCACTTCGACGAGTACTTCGACGGGGTGGTCTACGCCGCATTCCTGTCGTTGGGCTTCGCCTGCGTGGAGAACATCAGCTACGTGATGGGCGGCGCCGACCCCATGGGGACAGCCCTGATGCGGGGCCTGCTGGCCGTTCCGGCCCACTTCCTCTTCGCCGTGACGATGGGCTACTACGTGTCGCTGGCCAAGTTCGACCCAGCGGGCCGGCGCGGACACCTCTGGAAGGCCTTTTTCTACCCCATGCTTCTGCACGGCACCTACGACGCCTTGCTGATGATCAGCAGCAACCTCGAGGGGAGCGGCAGCCCGATCTCCATGGGTGTGTGCGGCGTACTCTTCATCGTCTTCGTGATCTTCGACATCCGGATGTGGCGCTGGGGCCTGCGGCGCATCAAGCGCATGCAGGAGCGTTCGCAGGAACAGGGCTGCGACCGCAGCCGGCCTTTCGACGGGTTTGTGTGGAATGTCTAGCCGGAGAGGGCGCCTTGAAGCTGGAGATTTATCTTGTCACAGACACAATACGGCGGAGTATTCTGCGTTAATTAACCGTTATGGAACTGAAGAGCTACTTTGAACCGATCGACACCGCGGTGGTGGACTACCAGAGCCGCGAGTTCCGGCCGATGCTGGGCGACAGCATTGAGGCCTACCTGCCGGGGGGTACCTTCCCCGAATGGCGTCAGGCACAGCTGGTGCTCCTGGGCGTCTGCGAGGATCGTGCCGCCGCCGATGGCCAGGGCTCGGCCGCAGCGCCCGACTTCATACGCCGCAAACTCTACCGGCTGGCACAGCCTCATGCCGACCTTCGGCTGGTGGACCTGGGCAACATCGGGGCCGGAGTGACGGTGAGAGACACCTACTTTGCCGTCATCGAGGTGCTGCACCAACTGCTGGACGACGGCCGTACGGTCATCGTCCTGGGCGGTTCGGACGACCTCGTCTTCCCCATCTACAAGGCCTATGAGGTCCTTGGGCGCGTGATCAACATCGCCTCGATCGACGCTCGCTTCAACCTGGAGGGGGGAGATACCATCAACAGCGCCAACTATCTTCAGCACATCATCATGCAGCAGCCCAACTATCTGTTCGACTATGTCAACCTTGGCTACCAGACCTACTTCGTCGGGCAGGAGATGGTGCAACTGATGGAGGAGCTGAAATTCAGCACACACCGCGTGGGTGAGCTGCAGGGCAACCTGGAGCTGGCCGAGCCGATGGTGCGTTACAGCGATGTTGTGGCCGTCGACGTGGGGGCGGTGCGCCAGAGCGACGCGCCGGCAGCCTCGTCGCCGTCGCCGCACGGCTTCTACGGCGAGCAGCTCTGCCAGCTGGCACGCTACGCGGGTATGAGTGACAAGACGACCTGCTTCGGCCTCTTCGAGATGGTGCCGGCCCACGACCGCGACGAGCAGACGGCCCACATGCTGGCCCATGCCGTGTGGTTCTTCATCGAGGGCTTCTGCTACCGCCTGGGCGACCACCCCTCGACCGACCGCCAATCCTTCAAGCGCTTCACCGTACAGATGAACGACAACACGATGGAGATCGTCTTCTACAAGAGCCTCAAGAGCGACCGCTGGTGGATGGAAGTGCCCTGCGACGACAGCGAGCGCCGCGAGCGCTACCTGAGCCACACGCTCATCCCGTGCTCCTATGCCGACTATGAGCACGCCATGCAGAACGAAATACCGCCCCTGTGGTGGCACTATTATAACAGATTTAACGGATAAAACACAACTATGGACCTAGCTTTCAAAGAGAAGATCGACGCACTGATCAGCGAGGTGGCCGCCGTGAGCGACCTCACCACCAAGATAGCGGTGCTGAACTATATACAACAGGAGTCGGGCTTCCTGCTGTGGCAGCTCGAGGATGAGCAACGGATCGATGAAGACTCGCGCGACTATTGACAAGGGAAACGTGGAGAGCGGAAAGCGAAAAGCCTTCTTGCTAGGGATGCTTGTCGTCTCTCTTTCCTCCTTCATCCTCCTGTTTTCCTCCTGCTCCGGGGGCTACTCCTTCACCGGCGCCTCCATACCGCCGGGGGCGAAGACCATCTCGGTGGCCACCTTCCCCAACTATGCCTCCACCGTCAACCCGCAGCTCAGCCAGAAACTGAGCGACGACCTGCGCCAGATGTTTGCCAGCCAGACGCCGCTGACGGTCACCGACGACGACGGCGACCTGCAGGTGAGCGGCGAGATCACGGGCTACGACACCCGCGCCTCGGCCCTGTCGAGCAGCGACGAGGTGAGCATGAACCGCCTGACCATCACGATCAAAGTGCGCTTCGTCAACCGGGTGGACCCGGAAGCCGACTTCGAGCAGACCTTCTCGCGCTACCGCGACTACGCCGCCTCGCGCGACTTCTCGAGCGTCGAGAGCGGCCTCGTGAGCGAGATCGTCGCCGAGCTGTGCGAGGATGTCTTCAACAAGTCGGTCGTCAACTGGTAGTATGACACGGCACGACGGACAGGGACTCCCGAAGCGGCTGGCGGCATGGTGCGCCGACCACCTCTTCGTGCCCCTCACCCTCCTGGCCACAACGGTATATCTGCTCACCCTCGACCGGTCGGCGTCGTGGTGGGACTGCGGCGAATTCATCGCCACGGGCTGGACCCTCGGGGTCGGCCACCCGCCGGGAGCGCCTGTCTACCAGCTGCTTTCGCACCTCTTCATGCTGCTTTCCTTCGGCCATCCGCTGTGGGTGGCGCCGCTGAGCAATGCCTTCTCGGCCCTCTGTGGGGGCCTGACGGTGGGCTTGCTGGGCCTGACGCTGCGCGCCATGGGGTGCCGCCCCTTCGGGGCGGCGCTGGGGGCCTTGTGCTACCTCTTCTGCGACACGGCCTGGTTCTCGGCCGTCGAGAGCGAGGTCTACGCCCCGGCCATGCTCTGCTGCGCCCTCGAGGTGTGGCTGGCCCTGCGCTACCGCCGCGGCGGCGACGCCCGCCTGCTGCTGCTTCTGGCCCTGCTGGCGGGCCTCGGCGTGGGGGTGCACCAGATGACCCTGCTCGCCCTGCCGGCCACCCTGCTGGCCCTGCTGCCCGACGAGGGCGCCGACAGCCAGCCGGAGGCCAAGGGCATTCGGCCGCGTGCCGCCGCCCTGGGGCGCGGCCTGCGGACCCTCGGCGGCCGCCTGCGCCGCCTGTGGCTGCCCGTGTTGCTCCTCTTCCTGCTGGGCCTGACGCCCTACCTCATCGTACCCCTGCGGGCAGCGGCCCACCCCGCCATCAACGAGGGCGACCCCTCGACGGCCGAACGCTTCGAGCGCTACCTGCGGCGCGAGCAGTACGCCAAGGCGCCGCTCTACCCCCGCATGTGGCGCGAGCGCGACTCGGCCAACTGGCGCGAGTGGACCCTCGGCACCGAAGGGGTGCTGGCCGAGGCCGTCTACTACGGAGGCTATCAGCTGGGCTTCATGTACGGCCGCTTCCTGATGTACAACTTCATCGGCCGCGAGAACCAGAAGAGCCACCGCATCGTCGTCTTCGTGCTGCCGTTGCTGCTGGGAATCTGGGGCTTGTGGCAGCAGTGCCGGCGGCGGCGACGCGACTGGTGGATCGTCATGCTGCTCTTCCTCTTCGGCGGCGTGCTGCTCAACCTCTACCTGAACCACCCCTGCTACGAGCCGCGCCTGCGCGACTATGCCTACATCCTCTCCTTCTACGCCTTCGCCCTCTGGATCGGCGTGGGCGCCAGCGCTTTGCCGCGCCGCTGGTGGCGGTGGCTGGCCCTGCTGGCGCCGCTGGCCATGGCCGTCGGCAACTGGAGCGACCACGACCGGCACGACTGCCACTCGGTGCACGACATCGCGCAGAACCACCTGGAGAGTTGCGCGTCCGACGCCATCCTCATCGCCCTGGGCGACAACGACACCTTCCCCCTCTGGTACCTGCAGCAGGTCGAAGAGCGCCGCACCGACGTCGAGGTGTACAACGTGGGTCTCACCGGATGGGCCGAGGTGCAACGCCTGATTGCCACCGCAGGGGAGCGCCCGGTCTACTTCACGCAGTACTTTGTCGACAAGTATGCCTTCCTCTATCCCGGCCGCTTGCGCTGCGAGGGCTTCTGCTGGCGCCTGCTCGCCGACGGCGACAGCGACCTGAGGCCGCGGGTGCCCGACGCCATCGAGTGGCACATCACGCGCCGCGAGTACCTGCCGGGCGTCAGCCAACGCTTCCTCGAGAGCTGGGAGCAGCACACCGGCCGCCCGGTGCCCCTCCGCTAGGCTCCGCCCCTCCCCTGTCCGCTCGATGTCCCATCGCTGTCCGCTGTCCGCACAAAGTCCGCCTTTTGTCCGCTCGCGGGCGGACCATCCGCGGACCATCCGCGGAGTTGATGCGGACATGGTGCGGAGGTGTGAGGGGGACATGAGGGGAATGTCAGAGGAACGTTAGAGGAATGTTAGAGGAATGTTAGAGGGCGGTTAGTGGGGGTACCGCGAGGGCCTCGGGGGGCTCCGGCGGAGGGCGGAGGGGGCACGGGGGCAAACTTTCCGCCCATCATATCAGATATTTTTTGTATCTTTGCAAAATAATACAATATATATTATGGAGCAACAACTACTGATATACAATACTTTGAGCCGTCAGAAGGAGCTTTTCCGCCCGCTGACGGAAGGTCGCGTGGGCATGTACGTCTGCGGACCGACGGTGTACGGCGACGGACACCTGGGCCATGCGCGGCCGGCCATCACGTTCGACGTGGTCTACCGCTACCTGCAGCACCTGGGCTACAAGGTGCGCTACGTGCGCAACATCACCGATGTGGGCCACCTGGAGCACGACGCCGACGAGGGCGAGGACAAGATCGCCAAGAAGGCGCGGCTGGAGCAGCTGGAGCCGATGGAGGTGGCGCAGTACTACACCAACCGCTACCATGCCGCCATGGAGCGCCTGAACGTGCTGCCGCCGAGCATCGAGCCCCACGCCTCGGGCCACATCATGGAGCAGATCGCCCTGGTGCAGCAGATACTGGATGCCGGATACGCATACGTGAGCAACGGATCGGTATACTTCGACGTGCGCAAGTACCAGGAGGACACGCACAAGTACGGGCAGCTGAGCGGCCGCGTGATCGACGAGATGCTGGCCACCACGCGCGAGCTGGACGGCCAGGACGAGAAGCGCTTCAGCGGCGACTTCGCCCTGTGGAAGAAGGCCTCGCCGGAGCACATCATGCGGTGGCCCTCGCCCTGGAGCGACGGCTTTCCGGGGTGGCACGCCGAGTGCACGGCCATGGGTGCCAAGTACCTGGGGTCGCCCTTCGACATCCACGGCGGCGGCATGGACCTCGTCTTCCCGCACCACGAGAGCGAGATAGCGCAGTGTGTGGCCTCGACCGGCCACGCCCCCTGCCGCTACTGGATGCACAACAACATGATCACCATCAACGGCCAGAAGATGGGCAAGAGCCTGGGCAACTTCATCACGCTCGACGAGTTCTTCACCGGCAACCACAAGCTGCTCACGCAGGCTTACTCGCCCATGACCATCCGCTTCTTCATCCTGCAGGCCCACTACCGCTCGACCGTCGACTTCAGCAACGAAGCCCTCCAGGCCGCCGAGAAGGGGTTTGCCAAACTGCAGGAAGCCCACAAGACCCTGGGGCGCATAGCTCCGGCCAAGGAGAGCACCGCCGACGTGAGCAAGTACCGCCAGCTGTGCTACGACGCCATGAACGACGACTTCGCCACGCCCACCGTGATCAGCCACCTCTTCGAGGCCGCCAAGACTATCAACAGCGCCGCCGACGGCCACATCAAGCTCTGCCAGGCCGACATCGACGAGCTGCGTTGGGTCTTCGACACCTTCCTCTTCGGCATCCTCGGTATGCGCGACGAGTCCAGCAACGACAACACCGCCCTCATCGACAGCCTGATGCACATCATCCTCGACATCCGCGCCACCGCCAAGGCCAACAAGGACTGGACCACCAGCGACAAGATACGCGACGCGCTGAAGGAGGCCGGCGTCACCGTCAAGGACGGAAAGGACGGCGCCACGTGGCAGATATGAGTTATGAGTTAAAAGCTAAGAGTTTAGAGTTATGAAAAAAGGAGACTGGATATTGATTGCCTGTGTCGCCGTGGTGGCGGCGCTCTTTGCCATCCCGCAGACCCACTGCGCCGAGGGCTTCAGCTGGGCCACGGCCCACCACCCCTACATCATGGCCTTCTTCAAGTTCGCCATCCTCGCCACCCTGGGCGAGATGCTGGCGCTGCGCATCCGCGAGGGCGTGTACAACAAGAAGGGCTTCGGCGTGCTGCCGCGCATGATGGTGTGGGGCTTCCTGGGCATGTGCATCGCCATGGCGATGGTGATCTTCAAGACCGGCGTGCCGGCCTTCCTCGGCTCGCTGGGCTGGAAGAGTGCCGCCGCGGTGTTCGCCGCCGCTGAGCTCACGTGGGGCAAGCTGGGGGTGGCCTTCGCCGTCAGCGTGCTGATGAACTCCATCTTCGCCCCGGTGATGATGACCTTCCACAAGTGCACCGACATCCACATCACCGACAACGGCGGCACCGTGCGCGGCCTGCTGCGGCCGATGAAGATGCGCGAGATCTTCGCCCACAAGGTGAACTGGGACATGCAGTGGAACTTCGTCATTAAGAAGACGATCCCCCTCTTCTGGTTCCCGGCCCACACGATTACCTTCATCCTGCCCGGACAGTTCCAGGTGCTCTTCGCCGCCCTGCTGGGCGTGGCGCTGGGCCTCATCCTTGCCATCAAGAAATGAAGAAGCTTCTTATAGGTTTAGTGGGTTTAATGGGTTTAATGGGCTCTGTGTGGGCGCAGAGTCCATTCAGCTTGGAGTGGCACGGCTTCGTCAACCCGCACTACTACGCCGACAGCCGCGCGGTGGTGGGTGGTCGCGAGGACATGATGCTCTTCTTCCCAAAGCCCATAGTGCTCGACAGCCTGGGGCGCGACATCAACGACGGCTGGCAGGCCGACATGCTGGCCATCACCGCCCGCCTGGGTCTGCGCGTCAAAGGGCCCGACATGCTGGGCGCGCGGACCAGCGCCTACGTCGAGGGCGACTTCACCGGCGCCACCAACGCCACCATCAACAACCTGCGCCTGCGGCACGCCTACATCCAGATGGACTGGCTTAAGCGTTATGGTGTCGAGGTGCCGCCCTCGCTGCACCACACCCTCATCGTGGGCCAGTACTGGTACCCGATGGTCATCCACGAGATCATGCCCATGACCAACCCGCTGAACATGGGCGCCCCCTTCCACTGCTATGCCCGCCAGCCGCAGGTGCGCTACGAGTGGATCTCCCATGGCTTCAATGTGGTGGCCGCCGCCTGCTGGCAGCTCGACAATATGAGTCAGGGGCTGCTCAATGACATTCCGACTAGCAGCACCCTCTTCGCCCGCCACAGCCTGGTGCCCGAGCTCAACCTCCAGCTGCGCTACCTCACCAAGCACTTCTTCTTCGGCGCCGCCGCCAACCTGAAGACCATCCAACCGCAGGTGACTACGGCTGCAACGGTGTTGCAGCATACCGACAGTTACAGCTCGTTCAGCTGGAGTCTCTTCGGCCGCTACAATGGCCCCGGCTTCACCGTCAAAGCACAGGCCCTGCTCAACAACAGCCTCTACGAGGGCTGCTCGCTGGGCGGCTACCTGATGCTGGCCGACAGCTCGTTCCAGGACTGGCACTTCAACACCGTGTGGCTCGATGTCGAAAAGAACACCGGTCACTGGCGTCCCGGCCTCTTCCTCGGCTACGCCAGGAACCTCGACTACGGCAATGCGGACTTCGTCCACTGCTTCGGCCGCGGCCACGACCTGGAATACCTCTGGCGCGTGCAGCCCCGCCTCACCTACAAGACGCTTACCGGTCTCGACTTCACGGCCGAAGCGGAATACACCTACGCAGGCTATGACAAGCCCGTGGGCAACCTGCGCCTCTCGCTCAGCATGGTCTACTCATTCTGAAAAGTAACATAAAAACATAAAGTTATGCGTAAAATCAACCGTATCATCGCAGCAGGCCTCTTCGGCGCCGCCATGCTCGTCAGCTCGGCCGCCGATGCCTGCACCAATTTCCTCTTCACCAAGGGTGCCACCAAGGACGGCAGCACCATGATCACCTACGCCGCCGACAGCCACACGCTCTACGGCGAGCTCTACTATCGTCGGGCGGCCAGCTACCCCGCCGGCACCATGTTCCAGGTGGTCGATTGGGACACCGGCACCAAGCTTATCCAGATTCCGCAGGTGGCCCACACCTACAGCGTGGTGGGCAACATGAACGAGCACCAGCTGGCCATCGGCGAGACCACCTACGGCGGCCGCGAGGAGCTGGCCAAGGAGATTGAGGGCGGCATCGACTACGGCTCGCTCATCTACCTCACCCTGCAGCGCGCCCGCAACGCCCGCGAGGCCATCCAGGTCCTCGCCGGCTTCATGAAAGACTACCCCTACCACAGCGAGGGCGAGAGCTTCAGCATCTGCGACCCCAACGAGGTGTGGATCCTCGAGCTCATCGGCAAGCGCCCCGGCACCGTGAAGCCCGAGCTGGCCAAGAAGCTCAAATACAAGTACACCGACGGTGCCGTGTGGGTGGCCCGCCGCATCCCCGACGGCTACGTCAGCGGCCATGCCAACCAGGCCCGCATCACCCAGTTCCCGCAGGAGCCCAAGAAGTTCCAGAAGGCCAAAGGCAAAGGCCTCCACCAGGCCATCAGCAGCCTCCACATGGACTACCTCTATGAGCCCGAAGTGGAGTGCGTCTACAGCTCGGAGGTCATCACCTATGCCCGCGCCTGCGGCTGGTACGACGGCACCGATGCCGACTTCTCCTTCTGCGACACCTATGCCCCGCTGACCTTCAGCGGCCTGCGCGGCTGTGACGCTCGCGTCTACGCCATGTTCAACCGCGTGGCCAGCGGCATGCAGCGCTACGAGAAGTACGCCATGGGCGACGCCACCGCCGAGCGCCTGCCCCTCTGGATCAAGCCCGACCACAAGGTCGACGTGCGCGAGGTGATGAACCTCATGCGCGACCACTACGAAGGCACCACCATGGACATGAGCAAGGACCTCGGCGCAGGCCCCTTCAACTGCCCCTACCGCTGGCGCCCGATGGGCTTCGAGGTCGACGGCCACAGCTATGTGCATGAGCGCGCCACCTCGACCCAGCAGACCGGCTTCAGCTTCGTGGCCCAGTGCCGCTCGTGGCTGCCCGCCAAGGTGGGCGGTATCCTCTGGTTCGGCGTCGACGACACCTACAGCACCGTCTACACCCCCATGTACTGCGGCATCACCGAGATCCCCCTCTGCTTCCGCCAGGGCAACGGCGACATGCTGACCTACAGCGAGACCTCGGCCTTCTGGCTCTTCAACCGCGTCAGCAACTTCGTCTACAGCCGCTACAGCGACATGATCAAGGACCTTCAGAAGGTGCAGACCGACCTTGAGGAGGGCTACATCGCCGACGTGCAGAAGTTCGACCAGCGTGCCAAAGGCAGCGAAGGCGAGGCCCTCGAGCGCCAGCTCAACGACTTCAGCGGCCGCGCCGCCGAGCGCATGATGAAGGAGTGGAACAACCTGGACCGCTACCTGCTGGTCAAATACATGGACGGCAATATCAAGAAGGAGCGCGACGGCCGCTTCGAGCGCACCGCGACCGGCCAGGCCGCCTTCCCCGAGCAGCCCAAGTATCGCGACGAGTGGTACCGCATGATTGTGAAGGACCACGGCGAGGTGATCCGCGAGAAATAACATTCTCCAAGACCTGATACCACAAGAGGCCGTGAATGCGATGGCATTCACGGCCTCTTCTTTTCGCCTCGGGCTGCCCGAGGCACCACACGACGGCGGGTTACTTCTTGGTCAGTACCTCGTCGATCATGCCGTACTGCAGGGCCTCCTCGGCGGTGAACCAGTGGTCGCGGTCGGAGTCTTTCTCCACCTGCTCGAAGGGCTGTCCGCTGTGCTTGGCGATGATCTCGTAGAGCTCCTTCTTGAGCTTGAGGATCTCGCGGACGGTAATCTCCATGTCGGTGGCCTGACCGTCGGCACCACCCATGGGCTGGTGGATCATCACACGGGCGTGCGGCAGGGCACAGCGGCGACCTTTCTCGCCGGCGCAGAGGAGCACGCTGGCCATCGAGGCGGCCAGACCGGTGCAGATGGTCGAGACCTTGGGCTGGATGTACTGCATGGTGTCGTAGATGCCGAGGCCGGCATAGACCGAGCCTCCCGGCGAGTTGAGGTAGATCTGGATGTCTTTGGTGGGGTCCACGCTCTCGAGGAAGAGGAGTTGGGCCTGGATGACGTTGGCCGTGTAGTCGTCGATGGCGGTGCCAAGGAAGATGATGCGGTCCATCATCAGGCGGCTGAAGACATCCATCTGAGCCACGTTGAGCTGGCGTTCCTCGACGATGTAGGGTGTAAGCGAATTATTGATGGCCGAGGTGTACTTGGCCATGGTGGTGCTGCTGATGCCACGGTGACGGGTGGCGTATTTCTCAAACTCTGTCATAATATCTTTGATTTCTATTTTATGATTTCTGATTTCTGAATAATTCCGGCCGTCTCTCTTTAGTGCGCTGGATGGCCTGTTCCAGACGCCACTGCTCGATCTTCTGGTGGTTGCCGCTGAGGAGGACCTCCGGCACCTTCCAACCGCGGAACTCGGGCGGGCGGGTGTACTCCGGAGGCGCCACGAGACCGTCCTGGAACGAGTCGCCGAGGGCCGACTGCTCGTCGCCTATCACGCCGGGAATCAAACGGATGACGGCATCGCAGATGACCGCAGCGGCCAGCTCACCCCCAGTGAGCACATAGTCGCCGATGGAGATCTCGCGTGTGATGAAGTGCTCGCGCAGCCGCTCGTCGACCCCCTTGTAGTGCCCACAGAGGACTATCAAGTTCTGTGCCAACGACAGCTGGTTGGCCATCGGCTGGCAGAACAGCTCGCCGTCGGGAGCAGTGTAGATGACGTCGTCGTAGTGGCGCTCGGCTTGCAGTCCCTCGATGCAGTTGGCCAGGGGCTCGATGGCCATCACCATGCCGGCGGCGCCGCCGTAGGGGTAGTCGTCGACCGAACCGTAGCGCGTCAGCGAGTAGTCGTGCAGGTCGTGGAAGTGAACCTCAGCGAGCCCCTTCTTCTGGGCACGCTTGACGATGCTCTCCTCGAAGAACATGGTCATCATGTTCGGAAACAGCGTCAAAATGTCGATCCTCATACGCTTCCTTTCTTCTATTTCACCTTCAGTTTCTGGCCGACACGGAGGGTGCTGGTCTCCTTGATGCCGTTGAGTTGACAGAGGCGGCGGACGGTGGTGCCATGCCGCTTGGCGATCTTGCTTAGCGTGTCGCCGCTGCGCACGGTATAGGTGGTGGCACCGGTCGAACCCGACGAGCTCGACGAGGCCGAGGCACTGCTCTTGCTGGCCGATCCGCTGACCTTCAGGCGGTCGCCGGGATGCAGGACCTTGGTCTCCTTGATGCCGTTGAGCTGACAGAGGCGACGGACGGTGGTGCCATTGCGGCGAGCGATCTTCTCGAGCGTATCGCCCTTGCGCACGCGGTACCATCCACTGCTGCCCGAGCCGGAGCCGCTGCGGCTGGCCGAATAGGCGCTGCCACGTTTGGCCACCTTGCGGAACGAGCGGGAGGTGATCTCCAGCCGGTCGCTGACCAAGTCGTGGGTCGAGCAGTCGAGCACATCCTCGGGGTTGAGGGCGTTACCCATGTAGCGCACCTCGAAATGGAGGTGGCTGCCGAACGAGCGTCCCGTGTTGCCACAGAGACCGATCATATCGCCACTCTTCACCTGGTCGCCCACCGAGACGAGGCGTTTCGACATGTGGGCGTAGTAGGTCTCCAAGCCGTTGGCGTGGTGCAGGATCACCAGGTTGCCATAGCTGCGGTTGAGCTTTGAGATGCGCACCACCCCGTCGAAGGCGGCATAGATGGGTTCGCCGGTAGGCTGGGCCAGGTCGAGACCGTAGTGGAAGCGGCGGCGACGGGGACCGAAGTGGCTCGTCGGACGCGCCGTCCAGGGCGTGGGCCACGTGAACTTGTGCCCCGCCACATCGTTGCGCAATTCTATGTAGATCGGGTCAGTGATCGTGCTGACATCGAACTTGGGCTGGTGGATCATAGCCGTGTCGAAGCCCTCAAACAATATCTCGTCCTCGCTCTCGGCGCCCTCGTCGTTGAGAGGGAAAGTCTCGGGCAGATCGGCATCCTCGTCGTCCTCCATGTCGGGCGACTCGCGGAAGAAGGGCACCTGGTACATCAGGTTCTCGTCCTCCTCCTCCTCGACGGGCTCCACAGCCACCCCTTTGTACTCATCCTCGTCGTAGATCACTTCGAGGTTTCCCACCTTGACATCCTGCTTCTTCGGCTGCACCGGCGTCTGTGCCGATGCCCAAAGCGGCAAGGCCAACAATCCAAAACACAATACGATACGGTTTATATATTTCATGTAAGCGTTCAGTTTGTTATACACAAAAAGCGCTGCAAAGATACAAAAAATTCCGCATACGAGAATATAAAAACTGTTAAACCTCGTCGGCAAGCCGCCCCGGATCGCCCCGCAATACCGCTCCAGAGCCGCGCCCACGGCCCGATTAATCCCCCCTTTTCCCCTGTCTCTTTTCAGGGGAGTACTGTTAGGAGTAGTCGAAAACCACCTGCCCGTCAGCCAGATGGGTGGCGACGCCATAGACGGTGGCGATGCGGTCGGGCGTCAAGCCCTCGGCGATGGGACCGTGGAAGAGCAGACCACCCTCGTGGAGCAGCAGCACATCGTCGCAGTAGTGAAGGGCCAGGTTGAGGTCGTGAATGACGATGACGGTGGTCTTGGCGGCCTGGCGCAAGAGGCGCATCACCTCGAGCTGGTGGGCGATGTCGAGGTTGCTCACCGGCTCGTCCATCAGCATCACGGGGGTCTGCTGGGCCAACGCCCGGGCAATCATGACGCGCTGCAGCTCGCCACCGCTGAGCTCGGCGGGACGTGCCAAGCGGAGGTGCCAGGTGCCCGTCTGACGCATGCACTGCTCCACGATGTCCCAGTCGGCCTGGCTCTCGTTCTGCAGGTGGTGCTGGTAGGGGTTGCGGCCCATGAGGACGATCTCGAAGGCCGAGAAGTCGAAGTCGGTCTGTGCCTGCTGCCGCACGAAGGCCACCTGACGTGCCAGCTGGCGCGCGGTGTAGGAGCCCACAGGGCGGTCGGCGATAAGCACCTGCCCCTGTGACGGGTGCAGCAGGCCGCCGATGCAGCGCAGCAGGGTCGTCTTGCCGCAGCCGTTGGGACCCATGACGGCCGTGATGCGGCCCTCGGCCAGGTGGGCGCTGATGCCGTCCAGAATGGTGCGGCTGCCGAAGCCGACGTGGATATCTTCGAGGGTGATCATGGGGCTAGTAACTCTTCTTGTTCTTGTAAAGCAGGTAGATGAACAGCGGGGCTCCCACGATGGAGGTGAGCGAACCGACGGGCAGCTCGCTGGGGCGCAGCACGGTACGCGCCAGCGTGTCGCACACGAGCACGAACAGGGCGCCGCAGAGCATCGAGTAGGGCACCACCCTCCGGTTGTCCGGCCCGGCCACCAGGCGGACGGCGTGGGGCACGATGAGGCCCACAAAGCCGATCACCCCGCAGGAGCTGACGGCGAAGGCCACCATCAGGGTGGTGAAGAGCAGCAGCACGCGCTTCACGCGTTCCACCTCGACGCCCATGCTCTGGGCCGCCTCGCTGCCGGCCAGCAGCAGGTTGAGGTCGCGCGCGTGCCACAGCACCACGCCGATGCCCACCAGCGCCACCGGCGCCAGCACGGCCACGTCGGTCCACGACGCCGAGCCGAACGAGCCCATGGTCCAGAAGATGATCGAGTCCATCTTCTCCTGGTTCAGCACCATCAGGAACGAGATGAGGGCCGAGATGAGGAGCGTCAGGCAGACGCCCGTCAGCAGCAGCGTGGTGGTGTGCATGCGGTTACCGATGGAGGCGATGCGGTAGATGAACAGCACCGTCAGCAGGGCTGCCGCCAGGGCCATGCCCCCCACACCCCAGAGCCACGCCTCGAGGCCTAGCAAGATGGCCACCGCGGCACCCAGCGAGGCACCGCTCGAGACACCGAGCACGTAGGGATCGGTCAGCGGATTGCGGAACACGCTCTGATAGGCCGCCCCGCAGACGCTCAGCACCGCCCCCACCAGCACGCTCATCAGCACGCGCGGCAGGCGCAGCCGCCAGAAGATGGGCGAGTGGAGTATCTCGTCCCACGCGAAGTCGACGGCGCCGAACAGGCAGCTGGCCCCCATGGCCGCCACCAGCAGCAGCGCCAGACCCGCCACCACCCAGGGATTGGCACGCGACGACTTATAGGACTTATGGGACATAGGGCTTATAGGACTTATTGGACTTATAGGGCTTAGGCCACCTCTCAGGCCAGAACGTCTTTCATGGTGTACACCCCCGGCCGGGCCTGGGCCAGCCATTCGGCCGCCAGCACGGCCCCTTGGGCCAGCCCCGCGCGGCTGTGGGCCTCGTGGGTCAGCGTGAGGGTGTCGATCGGACTGTCGTAGACCACGGTGTGTATGCCCGGCACCTCGCCCACACGGTGCGACGTGATGGGGATGTCCTCCTTCTCCCGGCGGCCGCACTCGGCAATCTGTTCCTGCAGGGTGATGGCCGTGCCGCTGGGAGCGTCGAGCTTGTGGACATGGTGGGTCTCGCTGATGCTGACGCTGTAGCCGCGTCCCTGCATCAGGGTGGCCAGCCGCTCGTTGAGGGCGAACATGATGTTCATGCCGAGGCTGAAGTTGGTCGCCGTCAGCATCTTGCCGCTGCGGCGGCGACAGGCGGCGGCCACCTCGTCGTAGCGGTCGTACCATCCCGTGGTGCCACAGACCACCGGCAGGCCGCGCTCCAGGCAGCGCAGCAGGTTGTCGGCCGCCGTCGACGGCGCCGTGAACTCCACCGCCACGTCGGCCTCCAGCCCCGCGGGCCAGGGGTCGTCCTTGTCCAGCCGGCACACGACAGCATGGCCACGCTCCAAGGCGTATGCCTCGACAGCGTGGCCCATCTTGCCGTAGCCGATAATAGCTATCTTCATGCGTTTACTTCTTGAGGAACTTGAAGTCCTTGCCCAGGTAGTAGGCCTGGTCGCCGAGGCCTTCCTCGATGCGCATCAGTTGGTTGTACTTGCAGATGCGGTCGGTGCGGCTGGCCGAGCCGGTCTTGATCAGGCCGGCGTTCATGGCCACCACGAGGTCGGCGATGGTCGTGTCCTCGGTCTCGCCGCTGCGGTGGCTGATGATGGCGGTCATCTGGTTGCGCATGGCCAGGTTGACGGCCTCGATGGTCTCGGTCAGGGTGCCGATCTGGTTGAGCTTGATGAGGATCGAGTTGGCCACCTTCTTCTCCAGACCCATCTTCAGGCGCTGCACGTTGGTGACAAACAGGTCGTCGCCCACCAGCTGGCAGCGGTCGCCGATGGCGTCGGTGTGCAGGCGCCATCCGTCCCAGTCGTCCTCGGCCATACCGTCCTCGATGCTGATGATGGGGTACTTGGCCACCCAGTCCTTCCAGAAGTCGCTCATCTGCTGCGGCGTCAGCTTCTCGCCGCTGCTCCACTTGAGGTGGTAGACGTTCTCCTCGGGCAGGTAGAACTCCGAGGCGGCGGCATCGAGGGCGATGTAGACATCCTCGCCCGGACGGTAGCCGGCCTTCTCGATGGCCTGGAGGATGCACATAATGGCCTCCTCGTTCGAGCCCAGGTTGGGGGCGAAGCCGCCCTCGTCGCCCACATTGGTGCTCATGCCCTTGCTCTTAAGCACCGAGCGCAGGTTGTGGAACACCTCGGCACCCATGCGCAGCGCCTCGCTGAAGGTGGGGGCGCCCACCGGCATGATCATGAACTCCTGGAAGTCGATGCTGTTGTCGGCATGCGAGCCACCGTTGAGGATGTTCATCATGGGGATGGGGAGCGTGTGGCCACCCACACCGCCCAGGTAGCGGTAGAGCTCCTGGCCGCTCTCCTGCGCGGCAGCCTTGGCGCAGGCCAGGCTCACGCCCAGGATGGCGTTGGCGCCCAGACGGCTCTTGTTCTCCGTGCCGTCCAGCTCGATCATCTTGTCGTCGATGGCCTTCTGCTCGCTGACGAACATGCCCTGCAACTCGTCGTTGAGGACGGTGTTCACGTTGTTGACGGCATTGAGGACACCCTTGCCCAGGAACTGGCTCTTGTCGCCATCGCGCAACTCGCAGGCCTCGTGCACGCCCGTCGAGGCTCCGCTCGGCACGGCGGCGCGCCCCATGGCGCCCTGGTCGGTATAGACGTCGACTTCTACTGTGGGATTGCCGCGACTGTCGAGGATCTGACGGCCCCTGATACCTATAATCTGACTCATAACTTTATAATATTTAGTTTGTTTGTTATAATTTCGATCCAAATCAAGACGACAAAATTACACAAAAAAATTGATATGGAAGAAAAAAACAAAAAAACCGACCCCACTGGGGTCGGCCTCAATGCTTGTCCGCACCGGACGACGAGCTTACATGGCGTTGACCTGACGCATGAGCTTCGACTTGAGGTTGGCGGCCTTGTTCTTGTGGATCACACTGCGCTTGGCCAGCTTGTCGATGATCGAGATCATCTTCGGCAGGCGCTCGGTGGCCTGGCCCTTGTCTTCGAGAGCACGGAAATCACGCAGAGCGTTGCGCATGGTCTTGGCGTAGTAACGGTTCTCTACTCTTCTCTTTTCGCTCGAGCGAATTCTTTTTTTTGCAGACTTGTGGTGTGCCATTTTTGATTTCTAATTTCTTATTTTCTAATTTCTTATTCTCGTACCGCGTGCGGGATTCGAACCCGCGATTTTAAGAATGAAAATCTTACGTCCTAGGCCGACTAGACGAACGCGGCAACTCTCTCTTTTGCCTCCGGGAGCAGCCTCCCCTCCGCTCAAAAAGCGGGTGCAAAATTACTAACTATTTTCGACATGGCAAAATTTTTTTCAACGCCCTCGGTTGAAAAGTCGGCCGCACTATTCCTCATCTGCCTGAAAACGAAAGCCTAAGCGCTTGCCGGTGACGAGGGATTTTTTGTCGAAATTGCTCCGCATCTCCCCCACCGAGACCAGCTTCACTTCGTCGTACGGAGGGGTCAAAAGATCGAAATTGGTGGTGTACTCGATGGCGCTCTCGATGATGCCTTGCACCGACTCGCTGGTTATCAGTGACGTACCGAAATTCGTGTACATCATGCCCAGCTCACGCTTGCCTTCGATGAAGTAGTGCTTTTCGTTGTTAACAAACACGCGGCCAATCATATAGCCCATGTCGTTGTCGCGCTGGTAGGCGAACGAGTCGGCCAGGAAGTTGTAGATGTGGATCACGCCGCAGTAGGAGCGTTTCGGATCCTCGCGCACGTAGGGGGTCTTCATCACCTGGTGGTCGCGCGAGAACTCGAAGACGTTGGTGTGCATCATGAAGAGCAGTATGTCGCCGGCGAACTTGACCTCGAACTCGAAGTCGCCGCGGTCGGTGAACTCGAAGGCCACGTCCTTGCCCTCGGCGCGGCTGCGCTGGCGGAAGAGGTCGATCAGTTCGCGCGTCTCGGCGCGGAACATTTCGAAGGTCTCCTTGGTGGCGTCGTAGACGGTCTGCTTGAGGGCGCTCTTGTTGAATACCAGTTCTTTGAGTGATTCTTTCAGTTCCATGATGCTGTCGGTTACAAAACTGCCTACGTAACGCACCGCCGCCGCATTTATTTTGCCGCCGGCCGAAAAAAAAGCGTCCGCCATCACGCCGCCGCCCGAACCGCCTGATACTCAGCCTCCCGCAAGCATCCGCCAGGCATCCCCCAAGCATCCCCCAGGCATCATCTATGCTTGCAAACAAGCAAAGTGCTGGTTTGGAGGCTTTTTGGTGGTACGCTGCCGGGAGGCTTCTGGGGGTGGGTTACAGACTTTTTTCCTAAATAATGTTAAAACTCCCGCCGCTCCCCTGCCCGGCGCCCGGGCGGCGCGGCGGCCGACCCGCGGGGCGCTCTACATTATATTATTGTGACGACGGCGGGAAGATATTTTAACACTTTTTAGCAGTCGGTTCAATATTTTTTTGTATCTTTGCAGCCGAGATATGACAGCGTCCAATCCGAATATGACCCTCCACAAGCTCTTCTTAAACATCAAGAAGAGAGACGTTTACCATTTCTGAAACTTTAGGGGACAGGCGTTCGGGAGACCCGGCAATCCCTACAGCAAACCATCCGCTCCCGCCGCCCGCGCTCCGTCGGCATCGTTTCCGGCCTCCCGGCCGGTGGTTTTGTATCATATCAAACAAACAACAAACAAATAAACAAAAAACACAGTACTATGGAATTACCCTTTGCAGAAGCATGGAAAATCAAGATGGTTGAGCCGATCAAGAAGAGCACCCGCGAACAGCGCGAGAAGTGGCTCAACGAGGCCCACCAGAACGTCTTTATGCTGAAGAGCGACTACGTCTACATCGACCTGCTGACCGACAGCGGCACGGGCGCCATGAGCGACCGCCAGTGGGCCGCCATGATGCAGGGCGACGAGAGCTACGGCGGCGCCCGCTCGTTCTACCACATGAAGGACACCATCACCGAGCTCACCGGCTTCGAGTACGTCATCCCCACCCACCAGGGCCGCGCGGCCGAGAACGTGCTGTTCTCCTACCTCGTCAAACCCGGCATGGTGGTGCCCGGCAACGCCCACTTCGACACCACCAAGGGCCACATTGAGAGCCGCAAGGCCTTCGCCATCGACGTCACCGTCCCCGAGGCTTACGACACCCAGCTCGAGGTGCCCTTCAAGGGCAATGTCGACCTGGCCAAGCTGGAGAAGGTGCTCCAGGAGAACAAGGGCAATGTGCCCTTCATGGTGCTCACGGTGACCAACAACACCGTCGGCGGCCAGCCCGTCAGCATGCAGAACATCCGCGAGACCTGCGAACTCTGCCATAAATACGGCGTGCCCGTCAACGTCGACAGCGCCCGCTTCATCGAGAACGCCTACTTCATCAAGACCCGCGAGAAGGGCTACGAGAACAAGACCCTCCGCGAGATCGCCCTGGAGATGTTCTCCTATGCCGACAGCATGACCATGAGCGCCAAGAAGGACGGCCTGGTCAACATGGGCGGCTTCATCGCCACCAACAAGAAGGACTGGTACGAGGGTGCCAAGCTCTTCTGCATCCCCTTCGAGGGCTTCCTCACCTACGGCGGTATGAACGGCCGCGACATGGACGCCCTGGCCGTGGGTCTGAAGGAGAACATAGAGTTTGAGATGGTGGAGACGCGCATCAAGCAGGTGCAGTACCTGGCCGACAAGCTCGACGAGTACGGCATCCCCTACCAGCGTCCCGCCGGTGGCCACGCCATCTTCGTCGACGCCGACAAGGTGCTCACCCAGATCCCCAAGGAGGAATTCCCCGCCCAGACGCTCACCTGCGAGCTCTACCTCGAGGCCGGCATCCGCGCCTGCGAGATCGGCTACGTCCTCGCCGACCGCGACCCCGTGACGCGTCAGAACCGCTTCGGCGGCAACGACTTCGTGCGCCTCTGCATCCCGCGCCGCGTCTACACCAACAACCACATGGACGTCATCGCCGCCGCCCTCAAGAACGTCTACGACCGCCGCAACGAGATCAAGCGCGGTCTGGAGATCACCTGGGAGGCCGAGCTCATGCGCCACTTCACCTGCCAGTTCCGTCGCCTCGGCTGATCGCCAGCCAGGCACGACACCTCCCGATAGGGGCGGGCCGCCGCAGCGGCCCGCCCCTTCTTTGTTCCCGCCCCACTCCCGCGCGCCACTCCGGCGGCGCTGTCTCTTTTAGTGTTTTTTAACATTTATACTCCTTTTATTTTGTATATTTGTCCTTCTAAAAGAATAGTAACACCAGTCCATATTGCAGACTGACTACTAAACACTTACCCCCCCCATCAAAACCATCGGAACAGACAGTAAAACGACAAAAAAAAGAGAGAACAAAAGATAATCTTTTGGGTAACGACAGCCAAATATGCAGCTGCCCCGAAGCAAAAAAAAGCAACCAGACGATATGACCCACATCCACCCTACCCGACCGCGCGCCCTGCGCCTCATCCTCGCCCTCCTGCTCCTCGCCGCCACCCCGGCCGCAGCACAGGACTTCTACGTCATCACCAACGACGACAACATCCTGGCCCACCCCACAGCCACCACCATCGGAAACGTGGCCGGAAACAACTTCAACATCACCACCTGCCTCTGGACCATTGATGGCAACAAAATAATTGCCATTGCTCCCGATGGCACCACTGGCAACTATCTTAGATTTGAGTCAGGTGGATACTTCGGCCTGTCTCTATCAAGTGATAACAGTTTTAATACTTGGAATAACGCTTCGGATGGCGGCAGCCCTCAAGAAACCAATGGTAATTCTCGCTACATTCGCTACAACTCTGGATGGACGCTAGGAACCAATGCAACTGGACGAGCCGCTCTGCACCAGGTCACCGTCACAACCAACACCACCACCGGGAGCACGCCTACCTCCGAAAGCTACACGGCCACCATCGACGGCAATACGGCCATCTACACCACCGGCGCGCACAACTTCAGCCGGACCATCAGCCACTCCGCTACCTATACCACCACTACCACCAAGACCTTCTCGGTGAGCATCAACGGCACCAACCGGAGTGGCAACACGACGGTGAACGGTACCACCACCACCACTGAGACCTATACCGGCGCCCTGACCAATGTGGCCTGGAGCGTCAGCGACGACACCTATGGCAACATCAACGCCTCGACCGGAGAACTTACAATTACCAGCCTGCCCACCAGCGTGGATAATATCACCGTCACCTACACCGCCCAAGTGGCCGGGCAGACCGTCACGGCCACCAAGCAGGTGACACTCATGTCTGCTGCCACATACGCTGACGCGGTGGACGGCGGCACCACCGGCGTCACCACCTCCACCGTCACCCTCAACGACTACGAACCGCACGAGTGGGCCTACTACAACAAAGAACTCGGTTCCCCCATCCGCTCCTGGAACCCTGCCAACGTGAAGATCAGCTACTACGGCTACGGTGCCAAATACACCTCCCAAAGCGACGGCGACCCCACGGGAGACCTCACCACCATCACCAGCAGCAACGCGCTGGTGCGAGTAGGTCCGCTGAACGGCGAGACGCAGCACACCTTCGTCTACTACAAGACCCTGGAACGCACCGACGGCACCACCGCCGCCAACCCCAGCGGCCGCTGCGAGTACCGCACCATCCCCAACCCCTTCAGCGTGCGTCCCCGCATCAACCACAGTAATTCTGGCGGCACCGGCAACTCGGCCACCAACTACACGGGCTTCTACATGTGGCGCCTGAAGACCTGCACCGGCGGCAGCGTCTACACCACCGCCAACGGCGGCACGGCCCTCACCGCCGGCACCGCCATGGTCGATGCCGAGCAGGTGCTCTACTTCGCCCCCAGCGGTGAGTACGGCATGACGGTCGAGTTCGAGGCCATCTGGGCCCCGGCCTACGTCACCGGCACCACCCATGCCTCCACCCACAACGCCTACGAGCGCAACTTCTACATCGGCGCCCGTACCTCAGCCCTCAACTATGCCGCCACCATCAGCGCCATCTACCCCGACGGCACCAACGGCAGCAACACCACCCTCCTCACCGCCGTGCCCAACACCACGCAAAGCAGCGACTACACCTGCGGCGCCGATACCAAGTTCGAGTATAACCAGATGGGTGCCAACATCACCCTGACGGCCAACAACCACTACCTCTGCGTGGGTCGCGGCTGCGGCACCACCAACAACGTTATGACCCGTGTGCGCGGCATGGGCGCTGGCACCAATGCGGCCCTCAACTACACCATGCGCATCGAGAGCGGGAAGATGAACTACATGGCATTTGTAAAAGGAACATACGATGACGACTATGGTAGTGTAGGATGGGGGGGTGGTAGAAACAATGATGCATTCTCCAATAGCGGAACTAACCATGTCAGGGTCATCATTGGCTGTGACTACGACCGCGCTACCGATGCCAATACCAACCTATACATCTACAACGATGCCGCCATGGGTTCTTATTGTGCATTCTCGACTCCCAACAACAACCGCACCCTCCATGCCACCATTAAAAGCGGTTCCATCGGCGCTCCCCTCTCCGACTTGGGCGATGGCGGAAGTCGCTTCGTTTATTTGGGTGTATCCCGTAGTTATACGAATACCGGACTACGCCAACTTTACATCGAAGGCGGCGAAATAGGACACATGGCTGGCGGTATCGACGGTGGTTCAAGCACAGACACTGCCATCTATGTACGCATGACCGGAGGCCATATCTTGGGCTGCATGTATGGTTCTGGAGCCTTTGCTGCGGCTGCCGGCATCCGTAAGTATGTCATCACAGGCGGCAACATCCAAGGTTGGGTGGCCGGAGGATGCAACGGTGTGGGCGAAAGCGAAGGCGGTACCATGAACGGTGAGACTTTCCTCTACATCGGAGGCAATGGAAAAGTCGGCTATAATGCCAGTGGCACCTCCGCCCCCACAAGTGTGAACAATGTGGTGGGAGGCACCGTGTTCGCAGCAGGCCGAGGCAACAGCACCTCTGGCTCTGGCCGCGTCAACAACAGCACATTGGTACTGGCAGACAATACCATGATCCTCAACAATGCATACGGCGGTGGCAATCTTGGTTTCACCCAAGGTACTGCCAATGTGTGGCTCTTCGGCGACTGCACCGTGGGCGGCAAGGTGTTCGGTGGTTCCAACATTAAGGGCGGCTCCACCAACGCCAACGTCACCATGAGAGGCGGCAATGTGATTGGTGGTGTCTACGGTGGCATCAACGGCGAGGGCTACACAGGCGCTGAGGACTTCCATATGACGGGCAACGTCAACGTCAACATCGAGGGCGGCACCGTGGGAGCGGCAGGGATCAACCCTGAGACCTCGGAGACGGGCCACGTGTTCGGCTCTGGATTTGGCGACATGACTCACGTCGATGGCAACGTCGTCGTCACCATCGGCGACGCCACGGGCAGCCACAAGGACAGCCCGCTGATCCACGGCAACGTCTACGGCGGCGGACACGCCGCTCCCTACACCTCGACCGGCAAGACCTTCCAGGTCATCGGCCAGAACGGCCTCGTCAAAGGCTCCATCTTCGGCGGCGGCAAGGGCTCGACGGCCGTCGTCACCGGCCCGACCGACGTGCACCTGAAGGGCCATATCGTGGTGGAAAGCAACGTCTTCGGTGGCGGCCATGCCGCCACGGTGACCGGCGACACGCACGTGACGATGGAGGATTGATAGCCCCCTCGGATCGCCTGCTCGCTACGCTCGCGAAATCTAGTAAATCTGGTAAATTTTTTCCGCCTGCGGCGGGATTGCTGTCTCGTGCGTCGGCAGATAATTTACAAGATTTACTAGATTTCTGCCCGAAGGGCTAGGAGGTTTAGATCTGTCGACCTGCCTGCGCAGTTTAGAGTAGTTAGCCCGAAATTGACCTGCGTAGCTTAGCGTAATTCGAGTCATTCGCCGTTACATTAAATTTAAGTAAATTTAGGTTAAAAAATTAGATCGTGCACGATCTAATTTGCACATTTAAACCGTTCTAAACGAGACGTTTGGCCTTCCGGAAGTGTGCAAACCATGCTGGAAAACTCGCAAAACGCTGACAGGGCAAGGGTTTTGCCCTGGTTTTAAGAGAGTCATCAGGGAGTCATCAGGGAGTCATCACGGAGCCACCTAGTAACCATGGGCATTTCGGAGGGGTCGACACACACGTGTCCTCCGGGGGGATCGTCCCCCCACCCCGTCCCCTCCCCCGGGAGGGGACGGCTGGCGCGGGGCGGGGAGGGACATGGGCGCGGGGGGAGGAGGTGTTAATTGTTGTTAAATCTGACCCTGCGGGGGCCTATCTGCTTGTGGATTAATATTTTTTCGTATATTTGCACATTCTACCGTCGTGTACCAGTCCCCCACAAAGGACTGGGCATGAGGCGTATAGATGATGTTCTAAATAGAATGCATAACGATGAAAAATATAAATAACATGCAAAATAAGAACAGCCAAATGCACAAGGGATTTGTGCGGACTTTCATTTTGATTGCTCTCCTGGCAGTGGCGACGGCCGTCGAGGCCCAGCCGCGGGTGAGGGGCTCCGTCTATGGTGGCGGCGCCCTGGCCAGCATGTCGGGCAACGCGCAGGTGGACATCCTGGGCGGCACGGTGGACCAGAACGTCTTTGGCGGCGGCCTGGGCAAGAAGATATCGCTCGGCGACGATGCCGACGTGGCGGCCATCGTGGAAGGCGACGCCACGGTGAACATCGGCTCGGCGAGCCAGACCACCCCGACCACTGCCGACGGGGCCACGTACTACAACACCGTCGTCATCGGCGACGGCCAGGAAGGCCACGGCAACGTCTTCGGCGCCAACGACAAGAACGGCACCCCCCGCGGCGAGGTGAAGGTGAACATCTACCACACCAAGCACACGGCGGCCAACATGGTGGGCAGCTACACCAGTGTGGCCGCCCTGGAGGCGGCCAACAAGCACGCCAAGACCGACTTCGCCCTGCAGGGCGTCTACGGCGGCGGCAACCAGGCCAACTACGAGCCCTCCACGGCAGGCAAGCTGAAAGCCACCGTCAACATCTACGGCTGCGAGAATACCGTCAAGATGGTCTACGGCGGCGGCCGCGCCGCCGACGTGGGCACCGACGGCACCAATGCCGATGCCTTCGTCACCGTCGAAGGTGGCTGCATCGACACCCTCTTCGCCGGCGGCGACGGCCACACCAAGGACGGCGGCGGCAACTACCGCCCGGCCAACATCTTCGGCAACGCCACGGCCTCCATCCTGGGCGGCTACTACACCGCCGCCTTCGCCGGCTCGAACACCAGCGGTAACATCAGCGGCACCAAGGCCCTCAACATCAGCAACGAGGATGATGCCACCTGCCACTCGGAGCAGCTGGAGCTCGTCGTCGCCCTCTTCGGCGGCAACAACATGGCCGATGTCACCGGCGACGTGAACTTCACCATCGAGTGCGGCGCCGGCGAGATCAAGGAGGTCTACGGCGGCTGCAACCTAGCCGACCTCACCGGCAACGTCACCCTGACCATCCAGGGCGGCACCCTCAACGAAGTCTACGGCGGCTCGAAGGGCCGCGCCGCGGTGGCCGACGACCCCGCCACCCCCGAGGATGAGAGCGTCCCCGCCAAGGCGGCCAACATCACCGGCAACGTCACCCTCAACCTCAATGGCGGCACCATCGGCAGCGCCTTCGGTGGCTCGAACGTCAACGGCAACATCACGGGCACCATCACCGTCAATGTCAACGACCAGGGCGGCAGCTGCCCGCTCTACGTGGACAACGTCTACGGCAGCGGCAACCTGGCCATCTACGAGCCGACGGATGCCACCATCACCTCGCCCGTGGTGAACCTCCTCAAGGGCACTGTGGGCTACGCCTCGGCTGTGGGCAGCCACGCTGCCTTCGACCCTGCCGATCCCGGCGACCACGGCCGTGTGTTCGGCGGCGGCAAGGGCGACAAGGACAATATCAACGCCGGCAAGGTGACCGCCAACCCGCAGGTGAACCTGAACGCTGCGGAATCTGCAGATGACAACATGAAAGTCCTCAACGCCATCTACGGCGGCGGCGAGATTGCCATGGTGGACGGCAGCACATCTGTGAACCTGACCCACGGCCACGTGGGTTCGCTCGCGAAGGACATCGACGAGGACAACGGCTACGTATTCGGCGGCGGCAAGGGCTACAGCGGCGACGACATCGACGACAACTACAAGTTGGCCACCGTGACGAAGAATGCCACCGTGACCATGACGGGCGGCTATGTGCACAACACCCTCTTCGGCGGCGGCCAGATGGCCTCGGTGGGCACCTTTGGCTATGCCGACAACTCCTATGTCACAAGCCACCCGACCTTCGTCCTGGGCGAGCAGAACAGCTGCGCCGCCAACACCGGCAAGACCACGGTGGCCATCAGCGGCGGCCAGGTGGGCCCGGCCAATGTCACCATGACGGCCGACCTGGGCTATGTGTTCGGTGCCGGCATGGGCTACTACACGCAGCCCGGCGCACCGGGATACGCCAACCCCTTCGACATCAACAGTGTGGAAGATGGCAAGAAGAACGCCCGCTTCGGCTATGTGGACAATACCGACGTGACCATCAGCGGCTCGGCCTTCATCGTGGGCGCCGTGTGGGGCGGCAGCGAGAACGGCCAGGTGCTGAACGACTGCGTGGTGAAGATACAAGGCGGCCAGATTGGCTGCGGCCAGGGCAAGACGGCAGCCTACGCCGACGGTCTCTGGACTGCTGCCACCACCGCCGTCACCAACTATTACAACACCCCCTCGGCTGCCAATGCGACGGCCCTCAACGACGCGGCCGCCGACATGCCTGAATGCAACAGTTGGCCGTACAACAACGCCACCGGCAAGACCATCGAGGGCACCACCTACCACTATCTGCCCTACGACCCCTACGCCGACACGGATCCCACCCCTGCCGACTGGGAAAGCTACGCCTCCACCGCCAACCCCGGCGATGGCCACACCTTCTTCGGCAATGTGTTCGGCGGCGGCTCGGGCTACTACCCCTACCGCATCACGACAAGGAAGGTCGATGACTCGGCCGACTCCACCTTCAGCCAGTGGTACGAGTTCCAAGGCCGTGTGCGCGGCAACACGCATGTCACCATCAGCGGTGGCCACGTCCTGACCTCGGTCTACGGCGGCTGCGAGTATGCCGATGTGCTGGGTGACAGCTGCACGGTGACCATGACGGCTGGCACCATCGGCGTGCCCCGCACCCTGGCGGCCATCGAGGCGCACCCCGTGACCTGCTTCCTCTACGGCGCCGGCAAGGGTGACCAGCGCACCACCTTCAACCAGCGTACCAACGTGAACAATGTGCGTGTCACGGTGACCGGCGGCACCATCTTCGGCTCGGTCTACGGCGGCGGAGAGGACGGCCACGTGGAGGACAATATCAAGGTGAACATCGGCGGCACGGCCTTCATCGGCACCTGGGGCACGTCGTACTACGACGGCAACGTCTTCGGCGGCGGCCGCGGATTCGGCGGCACCGCCATCACCGCCGGCTCGGTGGGTGGCAACGTGGAGGTCAACGTCTACGGCAACAGCAAGATTCTCGGCTCGCTCTACGGCGGCGGCCGTCTGGCTTCGGTGGGCACCACCTTCGTGATGAGCGACGACCCGACCTACGGCCAGTTGCAGAACGACGCCAACCGCGGCAACATCACCCTCAACATTAGCGGCGGCACTATCGGCAACGGCTCCGAGTTCACCCATCCCGTCTTCAACCCCGCCACGAGTTACAGCGTGGGCGACGTGGTGGCCTACCAGAACCAGATGTACCGTTTCAC